>DATAWA010000212.1:0-49800 GCA_036267435.1 Xanthobacteraceae bacterium
TCGGCAACTTTGCGTGCGGTCTCACGCAACATCGGAAGGATCTCGTCAATCCGCTTCGTAACCAGGAAATCCACGCGCAATCCCGGCGGCAAGAACTTGACCGCATGCATATGATCGATCAACGCCAGCAGCGGACCCCAATAACCCTGGATATTGGCGATCAAGACCGGCTTTTTGTGGCGGCCGAGCTGAATCCAGGTCAGTTGCTCGACCAGTTCTTCGAGCGTGCCGATGCCACCCGGCAGAGCGACGAACGCATCCGCGCGCTCGAACATGATGCGCTTGCGCTCGTGCATATCGCGCGTAACGACCAATTCCTGAGGCAGGTTGCGCGGCCGTTCGCGCTTGGTGAGAAATTCAGGGATGACGCCGGTCACTTCGCCGCCGTGTTCGAGCGCGGATGCGGCGAGCGCGCCCATCAGGCCGACGGAGCCGCCGCCATAAATCAGCCGGACGCCGTTTTCGGCGAGGATTTTGCCGAACGTGTGCGCTGCTTCGACGAAGGCCGGTTCGGTCCCCGGACTCGATCCGCAATAGACGCAGATCGCATTGATTTTACTCATGGAGTCGTTCCCATTAGGCAATAGATGTGGCCTCGATTCGGTTCCCCCGCAAGCGCTTTTGGCCGGATCAGACCCGAGACAAAGCCTGCGCCGTCTTCCGTGCAGGGCGCGCTGAAAAGCTCTATATGACGGAAAATAAGCCGATTGAGGGGACGCTGGCGGCACATCGCCTTCCGTCCGTCTGGAACTGCGATGAGTGATTTTCAGCGACCGACACACGTGCCCAAGCGTGAAGCGACTGCCGACCAGGCGGCCTTGCTGCCGACGCTGATCCGGCTGTGGCCGTATACGTGGCCGGCCGATCGGGCCGATTTGAAGCTGCGAGTTGTTTTCGCGACCGTTCTGCTATTCCTCGCTAAATTCGCGACCATCGCCGTGCCCTATACCTTCAAATGGGCGACCGACGCGCTGACCGGTCATGGCACGGCGCCAGTCGGCGCCGGGAATTGGCTCGCTTGGGCCTTCGCCGCTCCCGTCGTCCTGACACTTGCTTATGGCGGCACGCGCATCGTCATGGGCCTGTTGACGCAATGGCGCGACGGCATTTTCGCCAAAGTGGCGATGAACGCGGTGCGGCGGCTCGCCATGCTCACTTTCGAGCATGTGCATCTGCTCTCGCTGCGCTTTCACCTCGAGCGCAAGACCGGCGGGCTCACCCGCGTGCTTGAGCGCGGCCGCAATGCCATCGAAACCATCGTGCGAATGGTGCTGTTGCAGATCGCGCCGACCGTGGTCGAACTCGTGCTGATCGTTGCCGTTCTGCTCGTTCATTTCGATTGGCGCTACGTCGCCCTGATCGGCGCCACGGTGGCGGCCTATATGTGGTTTACCTATGCCGCGACGCAGTGGCGCATCGGCATTCGCCGCAAAATGAACGAGAGCGATAACGATGCCAACGCCAAGGCGATTGATTCGCTGCTCAACTACGAAACTGTCAAATATTTCTCCGCCGAAGAGCGCGAGGCCGAGCGTTACGACCAGTCCATGGCGCGTTACGAGGACGCCAGCGTCCAGGCTTATACCTCGCTCGCCGTGCTCAATGCCGGGCAAGCGGTGATCTTTACCTTCGGCCTTTGCGGCGCGATGGTGCTGTGCGCCTATGGCATCGAGCGCGGCACCAATACGGTGGGCGACTTCGTCATGATCAACGCCATGATGATCCAGCTTTATACGCCTTTGAATTTCATGGGCTTGGTGTATCGCGAGATCAAGCAGGCGGTGATCGACATCGAGAACATGTTCGCGCTGTTGTCGCGCAAGCCGGAAATCGAAGATCGGCCGGGCGCGCATGCCTTGCAGGTGCGCGCCGGCACCATCCGTTTCGACAACGTATCGTTCGCTTACGAGCCGGCGCGGCCGATCCTCAAAGGCGTGAGCTTCGACGTTGCCGCCGGACATACCGTCGCCATCGTCGGCCCGTCCGGGGCGGGCAAATCGACCGTCTCGCGGCTGTTGTTCCGTTTTTACGAAGTCACCGGCGGAAGCATCCTGATCGACGGCCAGGACATCCGCGGCGTCACGCAGGCATCGCTGCGCGCGGCGATCGGCATGGTGCCGCAGGACACCGTGCTGTTCAACGATACGATCCGCTACAACATCCGCTACGGCCGCTGGGATGCGAGCGACGCCGAAGTCGAGGAGGCGGCGCGGCAAGCGCAGATCGACGGCTTCATCCGCCGCGCGCCCAAGGGCTACGAGACCGAAGTCGGCGAACGCGGTTTGAAACTCTCCGGCGGCGAGAAGCAGCGCGTCGCCATCGCCCGCACCATCCTGAAGGCCCCGCCGATCCTGCTGCTCGACGAGGCGACTTCGGCGCTGGATAGTCACACCGAGAAAGACATCCAGGACGAGCTCGACCGCGTCGCGAGGAACCGCACGACGCTCGTCATCGCTCACCGGTTGTCGACCATCGTCGACGCCGATGAGATTCTCGTGCTTGATCACGGCGTGATCGTCGAACGCGGCACGCACCACGTGTTGCTGGCGCGCGGCGGCCTCTATGCCAGCATGTGGAACCGCCAGCGCGAAGCGCAGATGGCTCGCGAGATATTGGCGGAAGTCGATGCTGAAACCGCAGCACCCAATCGCAACCCGCCGGACGCCACAGGGAATGGTAGCCCGGAAGCGGAGCTTTTGCCCGCCGACGCAGCCGAATAGCAAATGTCGATCTATGATTCGATCCGCAAGCAATTGGCGCCCGTCCATCCGGAAGGCTATCCGTTCGTCGGCGGCTTTGCGCTGGCAAGTCTCGTTCTGTTCTGGCTATGGGCGCCGCTCGGTTGGCTGGCGACGCTCTTGACGCTGTGGTGCGCCTATTTCTTCCGCGATCCGCCGCGGGTCACTCCGGTGCGCGACGGCATTGTCGTCGCGCCGGCGGACGGCCGCATCAGTCAGATCATCAATGCGGTGCCGCCGATGGAGCTCGGTCTCGGCGACCGCGCGATGCTGCGCATTTCCATTTTCATGAGCGTGTTCGATTGCCACATCAATCGCAGCCCCGTTGCCGGGCGTATCGAGCGGATCGTCTACCGCGCCGGCAAATTCTTCAGCGCCGATCTCGACAAGGCGAGCGAGGACAATGAGCGCAACGCTTTCGTCCTCACTTCGTCGACCGGGCAGCGTATCGCGGCGGTCCAGATCGCCGGTCTGGTGGCGCGGCGCATCGTGCCGTTTGCGCGCGAAGGGGAAACTGTCGGAGCCGGTCAGCGTATCGGCATGATCCGCTTCGGGTCGCGGGTCGACGTCTATCTGCCCGAGGGTACGCGGCCGTTCGTGGCCGAGGGGCAGACCGCGATTGCCGGCGAGACCGTGCTCGCGGATCTCAAAGCGGTGGAAGTCGGGCGAACCTTCCGGGTGGCCTGACAGCGCTAACGAGAAAAGCAGGGTCGGTGGCGAGAAATTGCAAAACTATTTCTGGCGCCGCCCGATAGCATCGACCCTTGTGATTTCAAAGCCGGCGGCAACCAGTTCCCTCAGTCGCTCCTCAACTCTCGTCGCGATCTCTGGATCGCGACCGCGCACCGGAATGGTATTCGCAGCCAATTCAGGAAAGTAATCCGTCGTGAGAGGCAGCCGCGCAATCCAGCTCGCATCGACCTGGAAGGCCGCCTTCTGACCCAATTCGATTGCCCTTGCCTGGCTGACGAAAAGGTACTGACGAGGGCGCCGTGCGCCTTGGTAGTCCGTCCGGGACGTGGTGTAGAACACGACTGCAAAAAATCCGCCATCGCCTCAGCCTGTGGCGGTGCATAACACAGTGTGAGGCGACGGCCCCGGTCCGCCAGACTCACGAAAGGGAAAGTTGCAGAGGACGTAATCGCCCCGACGAAGCATCAACCGCGGCGACCGAAAAGGCTGTCATACAGCGCGGAGCGATGACTATAGCTGTCGTCGTCCTCGTCGGATTCGCGGGCAATATGGAATTCGCCGCCGTCGCCAACATGGTCGTAGACAAGAACGCTTTCCTCGCCGGGAGCTCGTTCGAAGCTTCTGCGCAAGAGCAATGAGATATAGGCCGTAACCGTCAAACCTTCTTCTGCGGCCCGACGTGCGGCGGTATCGGCAACATCGCGTTCAATCTCGATCTTTGCCAGATCGCTCATCGCAACTCTCCTCGGCAGAGGAGATAGCACCCTGCAGCGGCAGTGGCGAGCCCAACGGAGGACGGAGAGATGTGCTCAACTGAGAGATTCCGTGATGATGGCCGCATGGCAGGGCGCGGCGGAAAGGTCTATAGTCCGGCTATGGCCATGCAACCACCAGGGTTCGGCGGCGCGCGGCGGCGGCGGTTTCGCCGGATACCGGTGCGTACGCTGGCGCCAAATCTGGTCACGCTTCTGGCGCTGTGCGCCGGCCTGACCTCGATCCGCATGGCCTTCGAAGACCGGTATGTGCTGGCGCTCGCGGCCATCGTGTTCGCCGCGGTTCTCGACGGCATCGACGGCCGTCTGGCGCGCTACCTGAAGGGAACATCGCGCTTCGGTGCCGAACTCGACAGCCTGTCGGACTTTGTCAATTTCGGCGTCGCGCCGGGCTTGATCCTGTATTTTTGGGGCCTGCACGATCTGAAGTCGGCCGGCTGGATTGCCGCCATGGCATTCGCAATTTGCGCCGGGCTTCGGCTTGCGCGCTTCAATGTCATGATCGAGGAGCCGGACCGGCCCGCGTGGACCGCCAACTTCTTCGTCGGCATGCCGGCGCCGGCGGGTGCCATCACGGTGCTGCTGCCGATCTATGCCGCGTTCCTTGGCGTGCCGCGCTCCGCATTTCTCACCTGGGTAATGCTGTTCTACACGCTCGGCATCGCCGCGCTGATGGTGTCGCGGCTGCCGGTCTTTTCGGGTAAGCGCGTCGGCACCCGGGTGCCGCCGGAAATGGTCGGCCCGCTGATCGTGTTGGTCGTGCTGGCATTCGCGTCGTTGATTGCCTATCCGTGGATCGTGCTCACGGCCGGCACGCTTGCTTATCTCGCGTGCTTGCCGTTCGGATGGCTGTCCTATCGCCGCTACGAACGAAGATCGCGCGACAATAGGACAGAGCCGGCATCGCCCCTGCCGCCACTGTCTCCTTCGCCAGCGCTCAATCCCGGCGCGATCCGGCCGGCGGACGGCGACGAGCGACCATCGCGCCTTAATTGAGCCGCGCGCCGGTGGACGGCTGCGAGGAATCTGTCGATGCTCGTTGCCCGCCGTACCCTTCTGGCCTCGACATTGGCGTCGCTGGCAGCACCTGCGGTGCTGCGGCTGGCGCGAGCGGATGCACCGCCGATCGCCCTGAAGCTGCATCACGCGTTCTCGGCGGTGTCGAGCGTTCACGACAACTTCCTTTTGCCATGGGTGCGTAAGGTCGAGGCCGACGCCGCGGGACGCATTCATATCGACGTTTTTCCCTCTATGGAGCTTGGCGGCGCCCCGGCGCAACTATTCGATCAGGCGCGCGACGGGGTCGCCGACATTGTCTGGGCCGTCCCAGGTCTTAGTCCCGGCCGCTTTCCCAGAATTGAAACCTTTGAATTGCCGTTTCTGCCGTCATCGCGCGCTCTGGTCAGTTCCAAGGCGCTTGAGGATTTCTCCACGCCCTATCTCAAGGACGAATTCGGTGAAGTTCGTCCGCTCTGTTTCTCCTGTGCGGATCGGAGCGTTATCCATGCCTATGCGGCAGTGCGTTCCATCGAGGACATGAAGAACCTGAAGCTCCACGTGCAGACGCGGCTTGCCGGCGAGGCGATGCGCGCGCTTGGTGCATACCCGGTGCCGATGCCCAGCGAGGAATTGCCGGCGGCCCTCACCGCGGGCGTCGTCGACGGCTGTGTCGACCCGTGGCATATGGTACCGACGTTTCGACTGAACGATGTTCTCAAGAATCACACGGAATTTTCCGACCTGTCGTTGTCGAGTCGGACCTATGTCTTGGCGATGAACAAGTCCGCCTACGCGCGGTTGCCGCGCGATCTGCAAGCCGTGCTCGATAGCAATTCGGGTCAGTTCGCGGCCGGCATGGCCGGCGCGATGTGGGATCTCCAGGCGCGCGCAGTCGCCGAGAACGTGGCGCAGACCGGCGACGTGATCGTCACTTTGCTGCCGGAAGCAGTGGCGCATTGGCGCAAAGTGACCGAACCCGTCGTCGAGGCGTGGCTGAGGGACAACAAAGAGCACAAGATCGATGGCGGCCGAATAATCGCCAGCGCTCATGCGCTATTGGCTAAATATGCCGACGTGCCGGAGCCGCCGCAAGCACCTGCGCCTTCGCAACAGGCGGTCAGTGAAACACCGCCGCGCTCGGCCGGCGTTACGACAGTGTCGAGCCCGGTTTCTGCCACGCCGCCATCGCCGCCGCCCGGCGTCAAACCGGCACCGCAGCTTCCCCGCGTGACGAACGCGTCCCAACTTCCGGCTCCTGTGAAGCTCCATCCTACGCCGCCGGTCGTAAAACCGGCATTGCCGCCGCCAGCGGCCGTGCAGGTTCCGCCGCCAGCGCCGCCCGTCCCCAAGCCTGTGCCGGCGCTGTCGGCGACGTCCACGGTCAAACCTTTGCCCCCCGCCGCAGCACCGTTGCCGCCGCCCGCGGCGGCACCTGTACCGCCGGCCAAGTCGCTCAATATTCCGCTGTGATCGATCGCGCCTATAAATTCGGCGGGTAGCCCGGCATCAGATCGTAGGGGTGCGCCCAGCCATGTAATGACTTCATGCGGCCAAGCCAGGCGCTGATATTTTTGTGCTCGGCGGCGATGTCAAACCCGAATTCCTCCGCCGGGTAGTACAGATAACCGGTCATCGAAACATCGACGATGGTGGGGCGATTGCCCAGCATGAAGGGTGCCTCGGCAAGCCGTTTGTCGACGATGGCAAGACTGCCGTCGATGCGGCCTTTAAGGAACGCCATCACGGCCGGATCGCCGGCCGGCCGGGCAAAGTTTTTCAGAAAGCGGTAGGGCCCCAGAAATCCATTGACTTTCTGATTGTCGAAGATGAGCCAGCGCAATGCCTCGAGCCGGGCGTCATCGCTGTCCGGCTGGAATTTTCCCGCGTGTTCGGAAAGATAAGTGAGGATCACGGCGGACTGGCTGAGCCTCTTGGCGCCATGGACCAGCACCGGCGCTTCGCCCATCTCGTTGACCTCGGTGCGATATTTCGGCGTGCGCGTCTCGCCGCCCTTGAAGAAATCCACATAGATCGGCTGCCAGTCGGCGCCGATCAGATTGAGCATGAGCGCGGCGCGATAGGCGTTGCCGGATTGGGCGAAGCAGTAGAGCTGATATTCGGCCATGCGAGCTCCGAAAGATGATTCAAAAAGGCATCAAGGTCTGGCGAGCGTGATCGCGCCACCGGCGGAATTCTTGCCTTCGAAATGACCGTCGGCGAACGACAATTCCGCCAACCCCTGGCCCTTGAAGTCGCGAATGGTCAATATATCACTTTCGTATGTCCATTTGCGGCTGGTGAAGAAATTGCCCGGACAGCCGCCGGCGGGGGCGACCTTGCCATCGATTGCGCCGGGATTGGCGGTAAGTGTCATGAGACAGCCACCGCCCGGCGCAACGAACAGTTTCCATTTTCCGGCGAGGTCGATCGGTGGGGGTTGCGGCGCCGCCGGCGCCGGCACCGGTGCGGCTGCGGTTTCGGGCGGCGGAACGGCAGCCGTGTTGGGCTCGCCGCCGAAACGCGCCGTGTTCGTGCAAGCGCCAAGCGCCGCAAGCGCGAAAAGGAGCGCGGCAACTTGCGCGGCGCTTATGCGGCTTATGCAGCGTATCGGGCGGATCATTGGCAAACCGGCGGCCATCGTCACCGCATGGTCGGGATGACGAACTCGGCGCCTTCCTTGGTGCCTGAAGGCCAGCGCGCAGTCACGGTCTTGGTCTTGGTGTAAAACCGGATGGAGTCCGGTCCGTGTTGATTGAGATCGCCGAATCCGGAACGTTTCCAGCCGCCGAACGTGTAATACGCCAGCGGCACCGGGATGGCGAAGTTGACGCCGACCATGCCGACCTGCACGCGGTTCGTGAAGTCGCGCGCAGTATCGCCATCACGGGTGAAGATGGCGACGCCGTTGCCGTATTCGTGCTCGGACGGCAAGCGTACCGCTTCCTCATAGTCCTTGGCGCGGACCACCGAAAGCACCGGTCCGAAAATCTCTTCCTTGTAGATTTTCATGTCCGGCGTCACGTCGTCGAACAGACAGCCGCCGATGAAATTGCCATTTTCGTAGCCTTGGAGCTTGAAATTGCGACCGTCGACGACGAGCTTGGCGCCTTCCTTGATGCCGGTGTCGATATAGCCGCGCACTTTGTTGAGGAGTTCGCGCGTCACCATCGGTCCGTAGTCGACCTGCGGATCGCTGGCTGGGCCGATTTTGAGGCTTTCGACGCGGGGAATGAGCTTCTGCACCAAGGTGTCGGCGGTCTTCTGGCCGACCGGCACCGCGACCGAAACGGCCATGCAGCGCTCGCCGGCGGAGCCGTAACCGGCGCCGATCAGCGCGTCGACCGCCTGGTCCATGTCGGCATCGGGCATCACGATCATGTGGTTCTTGGCGCCGCCGAAGCACTGCACCCGTTTGCCGTGCGCTGTGCCGGTCGCGTAGATATACTCGGCGATCGCGGACGAGCCGACGAAGCCGATCGCCTTGACCCGTGCATCGGTCAGCAGCGCATCGACGGCCTCCTTGTCGCCGTTGATGACGTTAAGGATGCCTTCCGGCAGTCCTGCTTTGGCGAACAGCTCGGCGATGCGCATCGGCACCGAGGGATCGCGCTCCGAGGGTTTGAGAATAAAGGCGTTGCCACAGGCAATGGCCGGCGCGCATTTCCATAGCGGGATCATGGCCGGGAAATTGAATGGCGTGATGCCTGCAACGACACCGAGCGGTTGCCGGATCGAATAAAGATCGATGCCGGGACCGGCGCCTTCGGTGTACTCGCCCTTCATCAAGTGCGGGATGCCGCAGGCGAATTCGACCACCTCAAGGCCGCGCTGGATGTCGCCCTTGGAGTCGGCGAATGTCTTGCCATGCTCGGCGGACAGAAGCCGAGCCAGATCGTCATATTGGCTCTGGATCAACTCCAGGAATTTGAACATGACGCGGGCGCGGCGCTGCGGGTTGGTCGCGGCCCAGGCGGGGAAAGCGGCCTCGGCGTTGGCAATCGCCTTCTCGACCTCGGACTTGCCCGCCAATGCCACCTTGGCCGCCACCTCGCCGGTATTGGGATTGAAGATGTCGCCGAAGCGGCCCGATCCGCCCTTTACCTCTTTGCCGCCGATGAAATGGCCGATTTCCTGCATAGTCAGTTCTCCCTACTGTCCCGAATTCCACCGCACCGGAAGTGCCGCGGCGCCGGCTTCCTGGCCTTATCTTGCTGCTTTTTAGCGCAACGGTCATCCCCTCTGTGATGCGCCGTTTTTGCCCGGTGGCCGGTTCCATCAGTAACCGTCCCTTAAGCGCAGTGACCGTACCTATAGGGCAATTGCCAAGGGCTCGTAGTCGCGCGGGTTGGGTGCGGATTCATGGATATTGCAACGGGTCTCGGCCTGCTCGCCGGTGCAGCCGTCGTGATGACCGTCATGCTGATGGGCGGCGGCCTCGGCATGTTCTACAGCGACCATGCGATCATCGTCATTTTTGGCGGGTCTTTTGCCGCGACCCTGATCCGCTTCCCACTGTCGTCGATTTTTCACGGCCTGCCGCTCGGCATGAGATTCGTCTTTAGCATACGTCGGATTTCGCAGCGCGAACTGGTCGACGAGATCGCCGGCCTCGCCGAGATCGCCCGCAAGCAGGGTCCGATCGGATTGGAGAAGGTCGAGATCGAGGATCCGTTTCTCGCCAAGGGCATCCGCTTCGTCGCCGACGGCTACGATGCCGAATTCATCCGCGACAATCTCGAGCGCGATCGCGATAACTTTCTTCAGCATCTCGACGAGGGACAGAAGATCTACCGTGCGATCGGCGATTGCGCTCCGGCGTTCGGCATGATCGGAACGCTCATCGGGATGGTGCAAATGTTCGCCAACATGACCGACCCGTCCAAGCTCGGTCCGTTCATGGCGACCGCGCTGCTGGCGACGCTCTACGGCGCGGTGGTGGCGAACATCCTCACTCTGCCGGTCGCCGACAAATTGCATCTCAAACTGGTCGACGAGGAAATCAACCGCACACTGATCATCGACGGGATTCTCATGATCCGCGAATCGAAGAGTCCGACGCTGGTGCGCGAAATGCTGATCGCGTACCTGCCGGAAAAGCATCGGGACATGGAGCCGGAGCCGGTTCCGGCCTAGCTGTGAAGATTTAGACCATGGCGCGGCGCAAAGAGGCACACGGCGGCGGTCACGGCTGGTTCGTCACTTTCGCTGACCTGATGGGGCTTTTGGTCAGTTTCTTCGTCATGCTGGTGGCGTTCTCAAATCAGGATCAGCAGAAACTCCAGATCGTCGCCGGCTCGATGCGCGACGCCTTCGGCACCCAGAACAATGTCCGCTATTCCGGCATCATCGAGGTCGACGGCCTGCCGACCCGGCCGAAACTGAAGAACGCGGCGCATATCCGGCCGGAAGACGCCTCGGCGACGCCGACGCCGGATCAGGACGGCCACGAGCGCGAATACGGCGGCAAGTTTCAAAGCGATCAGGCCTTCGCGCTTGCGGCGGCCTCGCTTCGTCAGGCGTTGCAGGACATGCCGGAGCTGACGGAAGCGAGCAAGCACATCGTGTTCGAGGAGACCAAGGAAGGCCTGAACATCAATATCGTCGACCAAGACGGCCGCTCGATGTTTCCGGAAGGCTCCAAAGACCCATACGAGCGCACACGAACCATCATCGCAAAGATCGCCGGCCCGTTGAAGGACGTGCCCTACCGCATCTCAATCACCGGGCACACCGCGGCCTCGCAATCCGCGCCGCAGTCGGATTATGGCCCGTGGGACCTCTCGGTCGATCGCGCCAATGTCGTCCGCCAGATTCTGGAAGAGCAGGGCTATCCGTCGTCGCGAATCTACGAGGTGGCCGGCAAGGCCGACACCGATCCGCTGTTCCCCGACGACCCCTATATGGCGGCAAATAGGCGCGTCACTATCACTTTGATGCATGAAGCGCCGCCGGTTCCGCCTAACTTGGCGCCCTAACTGGCGCCCTAAGTGACGGAAGCGCCGCCCTGCGGGACTATCGCCCAATTTGGGCTTAGCCTCCTAAGCCATTGATCCATTATAGTAAAATCATCACGTCGCCGACGACTGGTCTTAATGCCGTGCGGTCATCATGGGCCGCTGCGAGAACCGCTAAGCGGTCGCGGCGCAAATATTTTTGGCACATGGGCCCGATGACTCTCGGATATGAACAGTGTATAGGCGCGGCCCGGTATCGGTCGCGATGCCGCATCAGGAGCAGGGCAGCGTCCTGTCTCGGAATTCATGGCACATAGTGTAAGCGCTCCCGCCGCTGGGAGCGATTCGTCGGCGAACAGCGTTGGCGCTGCTTCGTCTCACGCGGGCTTGTGGACGCTGGCGCTCGGAAGCATCGGCGTCGTTTACGGCGATATCGGCACCAGTCCGCTTTATGCCTTTCGTGAAGCCATCATGGCGGCGTCGGCCGGCCCGGATCAGGCCGAACTTGTCCGCGCCGCCGTGCTCGGCGTTGCATCGCTCATTCTTTGGGCGCTATTCATCATCGTCACGCTGAAATACGTCGTCATCCTGCTGCGCGCCGATAATAACGGCGAAGGCGGCACGCTCACGCTCATGGCGCTGGCATCGCGTGCCGTCGGCCGCATGAGCAAGGCCGCCGGCGTCGTGGCGCTCCTCGGCATTATCAGCGCGGCGCTGTTCTACGGCGACGCCGTAATCACTCCGGCCTTGTCGGTGCTGTCCGCGGTCGAAGGCGTCGACGTGGTGACGCCGGCGCTCCACGAATATGTCGTGCCGGTGACGGTGGTGATCTTGATCATGCTGTTCGCGGTGCAGTCGCGCGGCACGGCCAAAGTGGCGGCGCTGTTCGGACCGATCATGATAATCTGGTTCATAGCAATCGCATTGCCGGGATTGTTCTGGATCGCCAAAGTTCCCGGAGTGCTGTGGGCGCTCAATCCGCTCTACGGCATTTATTTTCTGCTCAGCCACGGCATGGTTGGACTATTCACGCTCGGCGCGGTGTTTCTTGCCGTCACCGGCGCGGAGGCGCTTTACGCCGATCTTGGGCATTTCGGCCGCGGTCCGATTCAAGTCGCCTGGATCGCGGTGGTTCTGCCGTCGCTCGCGATCAATTACCTGGGGCAGGGCGCGCTGATCTTCGCCCATCCCAAAGCGATCGCGAACCCGTTCTTCCTGCTTTATCCGGACTGGGCGCTGATCCCCATAGTCGTGCTGGCGACGATTGCGACCGTGATCGCGAGCCAAGCGGTCATCACCGGAGCCTATTCGCTGACCAGCCAGGCGATACAACTCGGTCTGTTGCCGCGCTTCGAGGTGCGCCACACCTCCGCGGAACAGGCCGGTCAAATCTACATGCCTCGCGTCAACGGACTATTGCTGCTCGCGGTGCTGCTGTTGGTCGCGTTGTTCCGTTCGTCGAGCGCCCTGGCTTCGGCTTACGGCATTGCCGTGACCGGGACCATGGTCGTCACCTGCACAATGGCCTTCATCGTCATCTGGCGGATGTGGCGCTGGTCGCCGTTCGCGGCGGCGGGCCTGATCGTGCCGTTTCTCGTGATCGATCTGACATTCCTGTCGGCCAATATGCTCAAGGTGGTGCAGGGCGGCTGGGTGCCATTGCTGCTGGGCGGCATCGTCATGGTGGTGATGTACACTTGGCGCCGCGGCAGCCGGATTCTCTTCGCCAAGACGCGGCGGCTCGAAACGCCGCTCGACGACCTGGTGCGCATCCTGGAGAAAAAGCCGCCGCAGCGCGTACCCGGCACCGCGGTGTTCCTGACCAGCGACCCCAAGAGCGCGCCGACGGCGCTGTTGCACAGCCTCAAGCACTACAAGGTGCTGCACGAGAAGAACGTCATTCTGTCGGTCGAGACCACGCATACGCCGCGCATCGACCCCGACAAGCGGGTGCGCATAGAGCCGGTCGGCTCGACCTTTACGCGCGTGCAATTGCGTTTCGGCTACATGGAAATGCCGAATATTCCCAAGGCGCTGGCCATCGCGCGCAAGCTCGGCTGGCAATTCGACATCATGTCGACGTCGTTCTTTTTATCGCGGCGCACGCTGCGGCCGGCGCCACATTCAGGCATGCCACGCTGGCAAGACCGGCTGTTCATCACGCTGGCGCGCTCGGCCAACGATGCCACCGACTATTTCCAGATTCCCACCGATCGCGTGGTTGAGGTCGGCACCCAAGTTACTGTCTAAGCAAGTCACTTTCCAACAAGTCACTTCCAACAAATCACTGTCTAAGCGCGGCACCGCCCGAGGCAGATGTCACCGTCTCAGGTCTGGCGCCGGTGGGGCTGAGGTCGTAAGTTAAGCGAAAGCCTTCCCACAGGGAGCCGCCGATGCCCGAGCAACCACCCAGCGTGCGCGACCTGACGCCCCAAGAGGTGGCGCGCGGGCTCGAGGAAAACCGCATCGTCCTCATTGACGTACGCGAGCCGAATGAGACCGAACTGGAACGCATTCCCGGCTCCCTGCTGATGCCGCTATCGGCCTTCGACCCGGCCGAGATCCCGGCACCCGCCGGCCGCGACGTGGTCTTTAGTTGCCGGTCCGGCCGCCGGTCGGTGACGGCGTCACTCGCGGCGCAGGAGCAGGGCTTTGCCTATTCGAGCCATCTCGCCGGCGGCATTCTGGCATGGAAAGCCGCCGGGCTCGCCACCGAAACCTGATGAAATCCCTAAAGCCGCCGTTTGCTCCCGCGTCAGCGGAAAAACGCAGCCGGGTTGTCGCTTGCACGCGAGCCGGCGGATTTGCGCTGGCCGTCGTCGTCGCCTGCTTTGCGCTTTTGCCGACGCCGGCGCAGCCGGCCCAGCGCGTGGTCAACTACTATAACTGGTCGGACTACCAGGACCCCTCGGTGCTCGACGACTTCACCAAACAGACCGGCATCGCGGTTCGCTACGACACGTTCGATTCCAACGATACGCTCGAGGCAAAATTATTGGCCGGCCAGTCCGGCTACGACGTTGTCGTGCCCAGCGCCTACTTTCTCGCCCGCCAGATTAAAGCCGGCATTTTCCAGAAGCTGGATAAATCGAAGCTGCCGAACCTTGCTTCTGCATGGCCGGAAATCGCCCGGCAGCTCGCGTTCTACGATCCAGGCAATCAATACGCCGTCGACTACATGTGGGGCACGACCGGCATCGGCTACAACGTCAAGGACGTGAAGCGGATTTTGGGTCCCGATGCGAAAATCGACTCCTGGGACTATGTCTTTGATCCCGACAAGATCAAGAAATTCAAGGATTGCGGCATCCATCTCTTGGATTCGTCGGACGACATCATGCCGGCTGGGCTGCATTATCTGCATCTCGATCCGAACACCAGCGATCCCGGCGATCTGCAGAAAGTGACCGATCTTCTCCTCAAGATCAGGCCGTATGTGCGCAAGTTCCATTCCTCGGAATATCTCAATGCGCTGGCGAGCGGCGAGATTTGTTTCGTCGTCGGCTATTCCGGTGACGTCAAGCAGGCGCAAAGACGGGCGATCGACGCCAAGGGCGGCATCGAGATCGGCTATTCGATTCCCAAAGAGGGCGCTCAATTGTGGTTCGATACACTCGCCATTCCGGAGGACGCACCGCATCCCGAGGAGGCGCTCGAACTGATCAATTATCTCATCAAGCCCGAGGTCGCGGCGAAGAATACCAATTACGTCTGGTACGCCAACGGCGACAAGCCCGGTCCGCTCATTGATCCGTCCATTCTCAACGATCGCACGATCTACCCGGACGCGGCGACGATGGCGAAGTTCTATACCATCGTTGCACACGACCCGAAGACGCAGCGGCTGATCAATCGGCTGTGGACCCGGATCAAGACCGGAGAATGAGCGATGCTGCGACAATAAAACACTAAGGAAAGCACATCGGCGGTGCGACGACGATGCCGTCGACCGCTGATTTGTTCTACTATCGCAATCGAAAACAACGAGACTTTGCAGAATTAGGGGGGGTCATGGTCACTTTCGCAGGCATTCCGAAGCCGTCACGGCGCGGGGTCATCAGGAGCGGCCTCGGCCTGGCGGCCGGGGTGGCAGCGCCCGGGCTTATCCGTGTACGGTCCGCTTACGCGGATTATCCCGACCGTCCGATCAAGTTTGTCGTCGCGAATACCCCTGGCGGCCCGTCCGATATCGTGGCCCGCATGGTGACCGCGGCGCTTCAGCAA
This sequence comes from Xanthobacteraceae bacterium, assembly GCA_036267435.1. GTDB lineage: Bacteria > Pseudomonadota > Alphaproteobacteria > Rhizobiales > Xanthobacteraceae > BOG-931. Next base: position 15,382 of record DATAWA010000212.1, read on the forward strand.
TCGACCGGCAAGACCTTCATTGTCGAGAACCGCGGCGGCGCCGGGGGCAATATCGGCATGGAATATGCCGCTCACGCCGACCCCGACGGCTACACGATGCTGCTTGCGACCAACGCCTATTCGGTGAATTACGGGCTTTACAATCATCTGCCCTACGATCCCTATAAGGACTTCGTCGGCGTGAGCGAACTGGCGAGCTCGCCCAACACATTCGTGGTGAAGTCGGAGTTGCCGGCAAAGTCGATGAAGGAGTTCGTCGCGTTGGCGCATGCGATTCCCGACAAGTACAATTGCGCCACGCCGCCGATCGGGACCACCCCGCAAATCGAATTGGAAGTTTTGAAGATCCGCGAAAATCTGCCGAAGCTCGCGGACGTGGTGTTTCAGGGCGGCGGCGATGCCATAACCGCGCTGATCAGCGGTACGGTGCAGTTGAGTTCCGGTTCACTCGGTCCGGCTTTTCCGCATATCAAGGCCGGGACATTGCGCTGCCTCGCGGTCTGCGGCGATGCGCGTTGGCCCGATCTCCCGGATGTGCCGACCATGGAGCAATCCGGCTTCAAGGATTTTGTCTTCGCCACCGATATGGTCCTGCTGGCCCCGGCCAAGACTCCGCCGGCCGACGTCAAATGGCTGGAGGCGGAAACGCTGAAGGTTCTCAAGACGCCGGAGATGAAGGACAAACTTTATAAAGCCGGCTTTCTGGTCCGCCCCCAAGGCGCCGAGGCCGCCTGGGCGCGGGTGACAAAAGAAATCACGATGTTCAAACAAATCATCGATCAGGCCGGAATCAAGAAGATGTAGCCGGCAGTCGGCGAGAAGGGATTGCACCCTAGGTGATTTCCCTTAGGGGCTACATCTGAATATTCCGGTTTTGCGGCCACGGTTACGGAGAATTCATAACGCTCGAGTACGAGTGATAATCGTGCGCGCCAAGGTCATGTGAACAAGCGCCATGCGAGCCACTGCCATGCGAGCGAGCCACCGCCATGCGAACCAGCGCCATGCGATCCGCGGACAACGTCTATTACCTGCCGAGCAAACGTAAGCGCAGCGCTACCATGACTCGGCACGTGCGAGAACGCGGCGCCGAATTTCTGAAAGCCGGAGTTTACGTGACCGGCGGCGCGCTCATCGGATTCGTGTTGGCGAAGTTGCCGGCTTTGTCCGCGATCCTGGCGGCCGTGCTCAACACTCTGCCGCAACACGTTGTCTGAGAATTTTATCGCCAGCGGCGGTGCAGCCAAAGCCACTGTTCCGGATATTGTCGAATCCAGCCTTCGATCACCGAGGTGATTGCCTGCATGGTGCCCTTGATGTCGATCCGGCCGTTGGCGTCGCGAATCGGCTCGACCGGCTCCGATATTTCGCCCCAAAAGCTGTTGCCGTCGGGCTTGCGCACCACGCGCATGCCATAAATCGGCAACTCGGTCTGCCGTGCCAGCATGGCGATAAGCGGATTGGCCAAGCACGGCCGGCCGAAGAACACGACTTCGACCCCCTTGCTGTAGTGCTGATCGGCAAGCATGCCGACATGGACCCCCGATTGGAGAAGCCGGGCCAGTTTGACCGGCGCGTCGAGGCCGGTGGGGACGAGTTCGCCCATCAACGGCTGGCGGAGTTTGACGATAACGTCGTTGACGGCGCCGATATTGGGCCGCCGGTACAGCACCGCGGATTTCACGCCGATGAGTTTCGCGCCGATCCCGGGCAATTCCCAGTTCGCCAGATGCGCGGCAAACCCGATAGCGGCGTGGCCGGTGGCCATCAGCCTATCGTGGCGCTCCTTGGATTCCGCAGGATAGGTGATGACGTCCGCTGTCGGCGTGCCGAAGCCTTCGACGGAAAACTCATCGAGATGGGCGAATTCGACGGCGATGCGGCCAAGATTGTCCCAGACGCCGCCAAGAATCCGCTCGATATCGGCGTCGGATTTTTCGGGGAAGGCGAGACGCAACTGCTCGCGGCCGGTGCGATGCTCTCGCAGCCGAGGGCCGATTTTGCGCATCAGGGCGCCGGCGAAGTTCGCCATGCGCTTGCGGTCGATATGCTTGATCGCGCCGAACAATCCGACGGTGAGCGCGCCTGCCGTCGCATCGAGCAGGTGCTTAAGACGCCCGTCGCGCATCAAAACATAACGATGATCTTGCCGAACACCTGCCGACTTTCGAGCCGCGCCAAACCGCGCTCGAACTCCGAGAGCGGGACTTCGGTATCGATCACCGGGGTGAGGCCGTCCGACATCTTGGCGAGGCTCTCGCGGATATTACGCATCGAGCAGCCGAACGAGCCGAAGATGCGATATTGCTGCAGATAGAGCTGGAACAGGTTCATGGTGATCGATTGGCCGGACGTCGAGCCGCAGGTCACGAGCCGGCCGCCGCGCTTGAGACATAACAGCGAGCCGTTGAAGGTGTCGGGGCCGACATGCTCGAAGGCGACATCGACGCCTTTCTTGCCAGTGAGCTTGCGCACGATGCTCTCGAACCGATCGGTCTTGTAATTGATGACGTGATCGGCGCCGAGCGCCTTAGCCTTCTCCGCCTTGGAATCGTCGCCGACGGTCGTGATGACGGTAGCGCCGATCGCTTTCGCCATTTTGATTGCGGTCGAGCCGATGCCGGAGCCCCCGGCCTGGACCAGAATGGTCTCGCCCGGTTCGAGTTTGGCATTGTCGAACAGCATATGTTGCACGGTGCCGAAGGCGACCGGCGCGCAGGCGGCGTCACGGAAGCTCACGCCCGGCGGGATCGGCACCACGAGCCGCGCCGGCATATTGATCAGGTCGCGGGCAAAGCCGTCGACATGGAAGCCCATGATCGAGGCGACGTTTTCGCAGAGATTGTCGCGGCCTTCCCGGCAGGCTTTGCAGGTTCCGCAGGTGAGTGCGCCGTAAGCGACGACGCGGTCGCCGACCCTGGATGAAGAGACATGCGGCCCGACGGCGGCTATTTCGCCGGCGGCCTCGACCCCGACGATCAGCGGCAGCTTGCGCTTGGCAAAGGCCATGCCGCGCCAGCCCCAGACGTCGATGTGATTAAGCCCGATCGCCTTGACGCGGATTTGAACTTCGCCCGGACCCGGCGCCAGCGGCGCCGCGACCTCAAGGAGCTCGATCTTGCGGTCGGCGACCAGCGTGAGTGCCCGCATGGCGCGTGGCGGAGCGGCGTCCCCCGGCCTGTTCAAAGTGTCTGCCGCGGTGCCGGTCATGCCGGTTCCCGCGTCAGCACCAGCGAAATGTTCTGGCCGCCGAAACCGAACGAATTGGAAATAGCGCGCTCGATGCGCGCATCGCGTGCCTCGTTCGGCACCACGTCGAGCGGGATGGCCGGGTCGGGCAGGCGATAATTGATGGTCGGCGGGATGCACTGGTGCTCAAGCGTCAGTGCGGTGAACACCGCTTCCACTGCGCCGGCCGCCGTCAGCGTATGGCCGATCATCGATTTGTTCGACGACATCGGAATGTTGCGGATTCGCTCGCCGAACACGGTTGACACCCCAAGGCATTCCATCTTGTCGTTCTCCGGCGTCGAGGTGCCGTGAGCGTTGATGTAGTCGATATCTTCGGCACCGACTCCGGCATCGGCGAGCGCGTTGCGCATGCAGGCGATGACCGGCTTGCCGTCCGGACTCGATCGGGTGCGGTGAAATGAATCCGACTTCTCGCCGCAGCCTTCGAGGATAGCGAGCACCTTGGCGCCGCGGGCGATGGCGTGATCGTAGTCTTCCAGCACCAGCGCGGCGCCGCCCTCGGCAAGCACGAAGCCATCGCGGTTCTTGGAGAACGGCTTCGACGCCTGGCCCGGCGGATCGTTCTGCGTCGACAGCGCCGAAAGCAGCGAAAAGCGAACGAGCGACTCCTGCGTGAGCGAGCCGTCGGCGCCGACCGCGAGCACCGCTTGGCACTCGCCGCGGCGGATCGCTTCGACGCCGAGCTGGATCGCGGTGCCGCCTGAGGCGCAAGCCGTGGTCAGCGAAATCGGCGAGCCTTCGGTGCCGAAATGCGCGGCGAGATTTTCGCCGATGATGCCGTATTTGATCGTTTCGTAGATCGGCGCGAATCGCGGCTCGTGCGCCACCCGCATCAGATCCGGATAGGTCGCATCCTGGTCGGGCGCCGCCTCTTCGGCGAGCCGAACGCGGTAGGGCCACTCGATTTCCAGCGGCGGCAGCGCCAGGAACAGCGGGCCGGGAAAGAGGCCCTTGCTCCCAATTGCGGCTTGCGCGATGGCTTCCTCGCAGGCCAGGAACGCGATGCGCTCGGACAATTCCGCCGGCGGCATGTAGTCCTTGTAAACGTCGTCCGCCGTTCCGGCGATGGTGGTCCGCAGCGAATCGAGCGGGAAACGCGAAATGCGCCGGATGCCGGACTGCCCGGCAGTCAATTTTGCCCAATTGTCCGCCTTGCCGACGCCAAGCGAGGTAATGACACCCATGCCGGTGATGGCAATGACCGGGCGGCCGGCATTGTCGCGCTTCGCCATAATGCCCTCCTTCAATTCACCCGTTCGAGCAGCGCCAGCCCTTCGCCACGCCAGTTGCCGACGCTGGTGACGGCAATTTGCGACAGGTCGGGCGGACTTTCCCCAGTATCGCCCGACCCCGTCGGAGCGAACAGCCTGCCGTGCTCGATCACCGCGCAGCCGATGCCCAGATTGGCCATGAACTGCGTATCGACGCCATGCCCGATATACGTACCGGTATTGCGGATCGGAAGGCCAATGTCCTTAAGGGCCGACAGCTCTGAAGCTGTCGCGGGTTCAAATCCGGAAGCGCCGGAAATGATGGCGGCATGGCTGCGGTCGATTTGCGGGGCGATGGTGCTCCACTGGCGGTGCAGCGAAGCCTGGGCTTGGCCCGCCTCCCGTGCATTGCGGTCGGACAACACCTGCGAAATCCGCGCCCGCGGTTTGGCGCCACGCGCTTTGGCGTGGTCGCTGCTCTCGAAAACCAGGAACGCGCCCATCGTGGCGAAAGCGATGCCGCCGCCCGGACCGCGATCCCACACCGATGCAAATTTATCCTTGAGCACCACCCCGCCAAGCTCGAATGCCAAGAGCACATCCCAGCGCGTGCCGTTATAGGCGCCGCCGACCAGCGTGAGCTCGCTTTGTCCAGCCGCAATGCGGGCCTGGGCCACGCGCACGGCATCGACGCCGGCCGCCTCCTCGCCCATGAAGGTGCGTGACGAACCGACGACGCCGTGCACCAGGGAAATATTGCCGGCAAGGAGGTTAGGCAGCTGCGCCAGGAACAAAGTGGGCCGCAAGTCGCTCATCAGCCGCTCGTTGAGGAACGCGCCGCGCGTATTGGTTTTGCGCATGCCGGCCATGATCGCGGTATCGACTGCCGTATCGCGCTCGCCGCCACCGGCCGCGACGATCATGTCGGCACGGTCGAGCAGTTCGGCGTTGCCCGCAATACCGGCATCGGCCAGCGCCATGCCCGCGGTATAGACGCCGACCCGCTGCCAGGTCTCCATCTGCCGTTGGTCGCTTTTCTTCGGGATGTGCTTGTCGAAGCTCATCGGCGGCAGCTGATGGACGATGTAAGGCGCAAAGCTCTTGTCGTCGTAAGTGTGCGGATTTCCTTCTTCGAGATGCCCCCACGCCGCCTCCAGGCCCTCGCCGAGGCAGGTGAGAAGACCGACTCCGGTGACCCACACCTCGCGGCGTTCGCTCACTTCGCGAACTCCTTGGCCGGAAAATTGATGCGCTCCGCCCAGTCCCATAATCCGGCGCGCAGCTCAGGGCTGGGATAGGGAATGATGCGATAGGTCAGCGTGGCGTCGCAGATAGGGGTGCCTTTGCGCCAGCCCTTGGCCTCGCCGATCGCGTAACCCGAACCCTCATGCACGACCTTGCCTTCGAATTCGAGTTCGTCACCGGGAAAAACCGCGCCGCGGATCTTGCCTTCCTTGACGCCGGCCAGCGCCGGCAGTCCGGTAAAGCCAGTGAGCGCGCTGACGAGCCATCCGGTGGTTTGCGCCATGCATTCGATCAGCAGCACGCCCGGCATCAGCGGATAGCCGGGGAAGTGACCCTCGAACACCGGGCTCTCTTTCGGCACCGTGCAGACCGCTCGCGCCACGCGTTCGCCGGCGTCGACGCGAACGAAGCGGTCGATCATCTGAAAATATTCAAGCCGCATCGGCGCGCTCAGGCGCCCTTAGCCGCGATCAGTTCGTCGATCCGCTCGCAAAGGTTCTTCAGCACGAAATACTGATCGGTCGTCGCCTTGCCGTCATTGACCTCCTGCGTCCACTGCTCGAGCGGAAGCTTGATGCCGAACGCTTTGTCGATGGCGAAGGCGATATCGAGGAAGTCGAGACTGTCGATCTCGAGATCGTTGATGGCGTGACTTTCCGGCTTGATATTTTCACGCGGGATATCGCAAGTTTCCGCAATGATTTCAGCCACTTTATCGAACGTGGTGGACATCAGGCGTGCTCTTGGTCAGTAGCGGAATATGAGCGCCGGCCCCAGCGCCGGCGCGAGCAAGCCCGGATTATGTCGGGCCCCCTCAATGTGAAGGCACCGTATAGCGAAGCTGGCCGGTAAGTTCAACGGCGGCCACTAGCCCAAAAATCGTCTAGAGGCGGGTGCGGCAGGAGCAATTTCGTTCTTGCCGTCAATCGCTTATTGGGCGGCTTTGCCACTGCAGACAGGCCGGCGCGCTTGATCGGCCAAGCCATATTACCTATGCAACGTGAAGGACATCGGCCAAGTGTACGCCCAAGTGTACTCCCAAGACTACGGCCAAAATTACGCCCGAGAGTTCGTCCGGAATCGGGCCAGGAGTAGGCGATGCCGCAGGCGCGGGTGCGCAAGCGCTGTTTCGTGCAGATGACCGGCTACGAGCCGGTCGGGCCGGAACGCCAGCATCACCGCTTTATTCGCGAAATGGCGCGGTTCCATAAGGCGTGGAACTTGAAGGGCAGCGTTTCGCCGCCGCGGCTGTCGGCCGACGGGGCCGTAGCGACCTGGACCGTCGAAACCGCCGGGCCGGATTGGCGGGTGACGACTGATTTTCACTGGTTTCGCTGGGACGATTTCGTGACCGCGGACAACGCCAGAAGCGACTGGCTGCGCTTTCCGCTCGGCATTGCCGCATTGATGGAATTCATTCTGACCGGGACGGTGACGCGGTATTTCGTTATCGCCTGGCGCTACGGCGGCTTCTTTCTTTTCCCGTTGCTCTACATCGTCGGCATGGCATGGCTATCCATCGGGCTCGCGCGCTTTGCCGTCGGTCATCTCGGTCTGCCTCATCCGCTTCTGACCGCTCCAGTCCTCTGGCTCGCGATCTTCGTCGCTTTGCGGCTTACGTTCGGCCGCTATGTCCACATCGGATACGCGCTGGACGACTGGTATTTTGCACGCGACTTGGCGCACCGGGCTCGGCCGGCAGTCGATGCCCGGCTCGATCGTCTCGGCGAGCATTTAATCCAACTCATCCGCGACACCGACGCCGACGAAATCGTGATCCACGGCCACAGCCTTGGCGCGCCACTATCGCTGTCGGTTGTCGATCGTGCCTTGCGGCTCGACCCGCAACTTGGCGCGCGGGGCAAGCCGCTGCATATCGTTTCGACCGGATCGTCGCTTTTGAAAGTGGCGCTTCATCCCGCCGCCGGCCGGCTGCGCCAGGCCGTCAGCCGGCTGGCTGCGGCACCGTCGATCTATTGGGTCGAATATCAGGCGCTGGTCGACATCATCAATGTCTATAAGGTCGATCCGGTGGTTGCCTTGGGAATGGTGGCGACCGGCAAGCCGATCGTCAAAATATTCCGCATTCGCATGATGGTGCAGGAGCATACCTATCGTCACTTTCGCCTCAATTTTCTCCGCATCCATCGGCAAGCAGTCATGGGCAATGAGCGGCGCTATTTCTACGACTACTACATGCTGTGCTGTGGCCCGCTGCCGTTGCGTGACTGGGTCGAAAGTCCCGATCAAGCGGTCGCGGCGTTTGCCGACGACGGCGGATTGATGGAGACATCACTGACAAGCCAACCTGGCTCAGTCTTGTCTGTCCCGGCAACGGAACCCTAGGCCGTGACGCCGACGCTGTCGAAAATCGTCTGGTTTGTGTTTGCCGCCGCTTGGGCGCTCCTGCGGCTCAATCCAAATCGGCGCGCGCGCAAGACGGCCGTGCGGTATTCCGCTCGTGACGTCCGCGAATTCCTGCTGCTTGCTGTGTCTTTGACCGGACTTGGCATCCTGCCGTGCATTTACATTGCAACACATTTCCCGCGTCTCGCCGATTATCCGTTCATGCCGGTAGCAAGCTACCTCGGAGTCGCTGCCGATATCGCGAGCCTCTGGCTGTTTTACCGGACTCACCGCGATCTCGGCCACAATTGGTCGGTCAGTCTCGACCTGCGCGAGCGCCATACCCTGGTCACAACGGGCATTTACGCGTTCGTTCGGCATCCAATGTATGCCGGATTTTGGCTGATGGCGCTGGCTCAGGCGCTGCTGCTGCCAAATTGGATAGCGGGGCCGGCCGGGCTGGTCGGATTCGGCATTTTGTTTTTCGGTCGCGTTCGGCGTGAGGAAGAGATGATGATCACCGCCTTTGGCGAGGAATACCGCGCCTATATGCGCCGAACCGCGCGCGTCGTGCCCTGGCTGTACTGAGGGCCAAGTGGCATTTTTGCTACAGGTTGCCGTCGTCTCGTAAGGCACTGGGGATTCGAGGGGGAAATTCGCCGCGAAATCTGGCAGTGCAATATGAAACGCTTAGAATGCGTTGCCGGGCTCGGTTCAGGGCTGAGCGATGCGGCAAGCCGTGAGGAAGTCATGAGAAATTGGCGGCGTCTTACTGTGATCGGCGTGCTTGCGGCAGGCCTGATGCTGGCGTTTGGAGCCAGTCCGAGCATGGCGGCGCCGCGCGCGCATGTTTACTTGCTGCGCGGTCTTCTGAACATTTTCTCCCTCGGGATGGATACGCTCGCCGACGAACTGAACAAGCGCGGCGTCTACGCAACCGTCGACAATCATGCCGATTGGCAGTCGCTGGCCGATAGTGCGGCGGCGAATTACAAAGCCGGCAAAGAAGGACCGATCATCCTCATCGGTCACTCTCTGGGCGCCGACGCGGTCATGGAGATGGCCGCTTATTTGGGGCGCAGAGATGTACCGGTGGCGCTGGTGGTGCCGTTCGATGGCACCGTGTCATTCGCGGCTTCGTCGAATGTCGCGCGGGTGCTCAATTTGAGCCAGCATTATTGGATGAGCCGCGGGCCGGGCTTCCATGGATCGCTCATCAATGTCGATTTGCGCGGTGATCCGAACATCGATCATCTGAATATCGACAAATCCCCACGGCTGCATGCGCGGGTAATTGACGAAGTGCTCGCCATCGTCGGCTCGCATCGAATCGAGCAGCCGACTGCAGGCGGGAAGCCGGCCTCGGGTAGCCTGAAAACCGGCGCTGAAGTTGGCGCCGGGAAGCCGGAAAATGGCGAACCCGCAACCGCGCCGGCCAAGACGGGCGAAAAGACAGGTGACGGCGTCGCGTCGGCGGCGATGAAGCCGTTGGTGGAAAGCGGTACACCAGTCATTGCCGCGCCGGAGCGTGGTGGCAAGGCAAGTGCCGCAGATCAGCCCGCCGGGAAGCCTGCGGGGCAATAAGGGTACCGTATCGGTGCCGCCTAGGGCTGCGCCGGCATAGGCAGTTCCAAGGGCGCGCAATTGGCGCGCCCTTGCATGATGCAGTCCTGATCGCGCTGCATGTCGGCAATGGTGTCGGCAAGCCAAACACCGGCGCCCACCAGAAATGCCACCACCGCCAGCGCGATGAAGTTCATCACCATGCGTTGCCGGTAGTCGACGACCTCTTCCACTTCTTCCAGATCGTCGCGTTCGCGCTCGTATATGGCTAAATCGTCCCTGGCCAAGTCGTCCTTGGCCAAGTCGTCCCTGGCCAAGCCGTCCCTGGCCAAGCCGTCCCTGGCCAAGTCACCGTCGATGCCAGCGGCCAACTCGCCAGCCCAATGGCCGGCCAGGCCGGCGTCGGGCGGGAAGCGCTCGGCTGGCCGAATAGGCGCCCGCGCGCGCGGTGGCCGAAACGGCAGGACCTGCCCGAAGGTCTCCGCATCGTGCGGGCTAGGCCGGTTCACGGCCGCCCGCGAGTGACGCTGATTCATGACACTAAGATACGCTTCCAATATTAAATTTCTAAGCCCGGATTTCGGCCATTTCTCCAAGATAACGCCCGAGCGGTGCGGCTTGTTTCCGCGCCATTCCCCGTTACGGTGAGGCTTCCTAGGCTTGGGCCACCTCAACGACGCGTTATCGGCAGTTTTGCCGGTTTACTTAAGCCCGGGCGGGCGCCCAAGCATCGCCATAGGAGGAAACTCTTGAGGACTTTCATTTCGCCCTCGATCCATCGTGCCATCGGCGCCGCAGCGATGCTTCCCGCGATAGCCTTGCTTGCCGCACCGGCCCGGGCAGCGGACTACAATGCCGGCCCGATGCAGATAACGCAGCCATGGGCGCGAGCGACGCCGAAGGGCGCATCGACGGGGGCGGCCTACATGACAATCGCCAACAAGGGGACGGCGGCGGACCGGGTGAGCTGCGTCGCGGACGACGCCAGCGGGCAATGTCAGATCCACAGCATGACCATGACCGGCGGCGTCATGGAAATGCGTCCCGTGGAGGGAGGCCTGGAAATAAAGCCGGGTGAGACTGTCACGCTGAAGCCCGGCGGCTATCATGTGATGTTCGTCAATCTCACCCGCCCGCTGGTTCAGGGACAGGCCGTCAAGGTCACGCTGAAATTCGAACACGCCGGCGCCGTCGATGTCGACTGTCCGATCGCCGGGATTGGCGCACCGGCCCCCGGCGTTGCCGCCGGCGGCGGAGGCATGATGATGCAGGGCCCGGGCGGCGCCATGAGCCCGCCGGGCGGCATGAGTGCACCGGGCGGCATGCAGATGAACAAGCCCTGATCGCCGCCGGCGACGGACGCGGCCGGCCGCCTATTTCGGCTCGGCGAACGGCAGCTTGGTGCCTTCCGGCAGGGGTGCCTTGAAGGTGTTCAGCAGCATCGACACCATCGAGTAGTAGCCGAGTAGGGCGACCAGTTCGACGGTCCCGGCGTCGCCAAGGAGTTTTTTCGCCTTGTTGAAGACCGGCGCGCTGACGCGCTTCTTGGCGTGAAGCTCTTTGACGAAAGCATAGATCGCCATTTCGTCCTTCGGGGCCGATTTCGGCGGACGTCCGGCCTGGAGCGCTCGAATGGTTTCCGGTTTGACACCGGCCTTCTTACCAAGGACGGCATGCGCCGCCCATTCGTATTGGGCCTTCCAATGCGCCGCGACACACAGCGTGGCCATTTCCAGAAGGCGCGGCGGAATGCTGGTCTTGAACCGCAAATGGCCGCCGAGGGTTTGCGCCAATTCGCCCAGAGCAGGCGAGTGCAAATAGATGGCGAAGGGGCCCGACAGCTTGAAGACGCCGCGTGGGCCGGATCTTATGGATTCCGCCAGCGCGCGCTGATCGGCGGTGAAAGTCTCCTCTGACAATTCAGGCAGGCGGGGCGATTGCATACTCTTGGGCATGGTTTCCTCTTCAAGCGGCGCATTGGCCGGGGTTGGGATTGTAACGTTTGCTCAAAACCTGTCAGCGGCCCCGTCGGCTATTTTATCGCGACAAGATCGATGAGGGCGGACATGCCGACATGCGAAGACCCTTCACTGACGACGCTGTCATGCTCGAAAATTTCAATTTGCTTCATATCCCCGAACGCCGCTTCGAGCAGAGCCCGCGTATACATGTGGTCCGCTTCCTGCGGGCCGCCGGTGCGATAGCGCAGCTGCTCGGGACGATAGCCGTGCAGCAACAGGAGCCCGCCAGGCTTGAGCGCGTGCTTCATGTTGTCGAACAGCGTCGACCGCTCTGCCGGCGTGACGAACTGAATGAAGATCGCCACGATGACGTCGTAGGCTTCGGCCGGCCAGCGCCAGGCCATGACGTCGGCCAGTTCGGTGGCAAGCGTCACGCCGCGTTCGGCGGCAAGCGCGCGCGATTTTTGCAACGCGGTCGGCGAGAAGTCGATGGCGAGCACGTCGAGCCCCCGTTCGGCGAGCCAGACGCCGTTGCGGCCCTCGCCGTCGGCGATCGATAGCGCCTTGCCGGAGGCGGGAAGGCGATGGGCCTGCGCCTTGAGAAACGCCGCGGGCTCCTTGCCGAAGGCATAGCCTGGCCCGCTGAAACGCGTTTCCCAGCGATCGAGTTCTGACATTGGATTTCCTTGGAGTTTCCTTCGCAAGACAGACCGGTGGCAGGTGGCGCCTGTTTTGGCATTCCATGCTCGCTTGCGCTAGACCTGTGGCATGGCCGCTCCTGTGAATGCCTTGTTCTTCGACGTGTTCGGCACGTTGGTCGATTGGCGTACGTCCATCGCCCGCGAGGCGCAGGCGCTCTTCGAGCCGCGCGGCGTATCGCTCGACTGGCCGGCTTTCGCCGACGCCTGGCGCGGCGAATATCAGGGCGCCATGGAGGAGGTGCGTTCGGGCCGCATCGCATTCTGCAAGCTCGACGTCCTGCATTGCCGCAACCTCGACATCACGCTCGCGCGCTTCGGCGTCACGGCGCTAACCGAGGACGACAAGAACAATCTCAATCTGGCCTGGCATCGGCTCGACGCCTGGCCCGACGTGGCGAGCGGCTTGGCCCGGCTCAAGCGCAAGTTTCTCCTGGCGCCGGTGTCGAACGGCAATATTTCGCTGATGGTCGATCTCGCCCGCCGCAATAATTTGCCGTGGGACGCCATTCTCGGCGCCGAGGTCGCCGGCGATTATAAGCCGAAGCCCAAGGTCTATCTCGCGTCCGCGGCCGCGTTCGATCTGACGCCGGACGCCTGCATGATGGTTGCCGCGCACTCGAACGACCTGGCCGCCGCCGCGGCGCTCGGCCTTCGCACGGCGCATGTCGCGCGGCCCAATGAGCGCGGCGCCGGCCGCGGCGAGAGCGCCCCGACCGTGCCCGTGGATTATGCGGTGAGAAGTCTCGAAGAGCTTGCCAATATACTTGACGTCTAACGTTGCGCCCTATCCGGCGTAGCCGCCGAAGACCTTCTGGCGGTTGGCAATGCGCACAGCGGCACGCTCCATCTGGGAAGCGAAGATCGTGTCGGTCATGTCGTGGAGATATTTCAGGGCGGCGGTCATGGCGAAAGTCCCTGTTAAGCTTTCATTAACCATCACACGCAAACTAGACCCCGTGGCCCGTGACGAAAGTGACCCCGGTCACAGAATCGCATTTTCTGCGTCCGCCACTGATATTGTTAGCTTATTCGAAGATTTCAGCCGCCAAGCGCGGGATAATCGGTGTAGCCGCCGGCGCCGCCGCCGTAGAACGTCTTGCGGTCCGGCGGGTTAAACGGCCCGCCGCGGCGAAAGCGTTCGGCCAAATCCGGATTGGCGAGATAGAGCGCCGCGAAGGAAACGAGATCCGCAGCGCCGTGGGCAATCGCCGCATTGGCGCGATCGAGATCGTAGCCCTTATTGCCGATCAGCACGCCGCGCCAATGCCTGCGGAAGAACTTGAGGTCGGGCATTTCGCCCGCGGCCACGGGATCGCCGGCGCCGGGCTCGACAATGTGCAGATAGCCAAGACCGAACCGGGCCAGGGCGGCGACCGCAACGGCGAAGGTCGCGGCCGGGGTGCTGTCGGCGATATCGTTGTAAGGGTTGGTCGGCGACAGCCGCACGCCGACGCGTGCCGCATCCCATTCGCCGACGATCGCTTCCGTCACTTCGGCGAGAAACCGCACGCGGTTCTCCGCGCTGCCGCCATAAGCGTCGCTGCGCCGGTTGCTGCCGTCGCGCAAGAACTGATCGATCAGATAGCCATTGGCGCCGTGCAATTCGACGCCGTCGAAGCCGGCCCGCCGCGCGTTCCGCGCGCCGCGGCGAAAGTCCTCGACGACGCCGGCGATCTCGTCCGTGTCGAGCGCATGCGGCGTGACGTAAGGCTTCATGCCGTCGAGCGTCCAGGCGTGGCCCTTGGGCGCGATCGCCGACGGCGCCACCGGCAGGCCACCGCCCGGCTGCAGCGACGGATGCGAAATGCGCCCGACATGCCAGAGCTGAAGGAAAATCCGCCCGCCGGCGGCGTGCACGGCGTCCGTGACCCGCATCCAGCCTTCGATCTGCTCGGGGCTATGGATGCCGGGCGTGCCCGGATAGCCGAGCCCCTGCGGCGACACCTGCGTCGCCTCGCTGACGATCAGCCCGGCGCCCGCCCGTTGCGCGTAATAGGTGGCGTTGAGCGGGCCCGGCGCATTGCCCGGCCCGGCGCGATTGCGCGTCATCGGCGCCATCACCACCCGATTGGGCAAGCGCAGAGGGCCGAGGGGGTAGGGGGAGAGGAGGGTCGGCACGAGCATGGGGTGCAGCTACCTTCGCATAGCGCCGGCAATTTCAAAAGTCTGAAGCGAGATCAATGGGTCGCGCTGTTCCAGCTCCGAATGTGTCGAATTTCTTTCCAAGAATTAATGCAACATGGCAACGGCGAGTGTCCATAATTCCATGGGGGCGCGACGCTAGGCGATGATTCGCCATGTCGCCGAACAACAGACGCGATCCTACCGTATCGGTGGTCGTGCCGGTGAAGGACGAAGCCGGCAATATCGCGCCGCTTGTGGCGGAGATTGCCGCGGCTCTCCAAGGCCGTGACTTCGAGGTTATCTATATCAATGACGGCTCTCGTGACGCGACCGAGCAGGAATTGCTCGGTTTGATGGCGACATGTCCCTGGCTGCGGCAGATCCGGCATGAAAAATCCTTCGGGAAGTCGGCAGCGCTGCGCAGTGGCGTCATAACCGCTCGCGCGTCCACTATCGCGACGCTCGATGGCGACTGCCAGAACGATCCAATTGTGATTCCGACCATGATCGCGACGCTCGACGCCGGCGCGCCTCGCCTCGGCCTCGTTGCCGGTCAACGCATCAGACGCGAGGCGTCGGCCTTTAGAAAATTACAATCACGCATCGCCAATCGCCTACGCCGGGCTTTGCTGAAAGACGATACCCGAGATGCGGGATGCGCCATCAGAGTGTTTCGACGCGAAGTATTTCTGTCGTTGCCGTATTTCGACGGTCTCGACTGTTTTCTGCCTGCTCTGGTCCGGCGTGAAGGCTTCGATATCAGCTATGTCGATGTCATCGAACGGCCGCGCCGTCATGGAAGATCAAACTACGGCGTGTCGAACCGGCTGTGGATTGGCATCCTCGATACTGCAGGCGCGTGGTGGCTGATCCGGCGCGCCAAACGCGTTCCCCATCCTGAGGAGGTCATCCTTGGCGCCAATCCATTGCGTGCCGCGGGGTACTGCGACGTTCAAGCCAGGGATGCTTGCAACAGTGGCTAAATTCCAATTCCAGCCGTGGACCGCGGTTAGCGCCATTGCCACACGCGAAGCCTGCAATGGTTTCGGCGGCGCAAATGGCAAGGTCGACGTAAACATCGGCGGCCATTCTGGGCCCGGTGTGGCCTCCGGCGGAGCGCCGATCAGCGGCCTTGTTGGCTGGATCGAGCGCCGGCCGCAGGCTGCGTTCGGCTGGTTTTTGGCCCTACATTTCGTCGTCTGGACCGCATTGCCGACGCTTCTCTACGCCAATCTGCCGCTCGACCTGATCGAGGCCCTGACCTATGGCCGGGAATGGCAACTCGGTTCCGACAAGCTGCCGCCATTGCCTTGGTGGCTCGTCGAAATCGCTTACCGCGGCATTGGCTTCGAGACGGCCTATTACGCCCTGGCGCAGATTGCGATCGTTGTTACCTTTTTTCTGATCTTTGCCACTGCGCGGCCGCTTCTTGGCGCAACCGGCGCGCTGGTTGCCGTGCTCATTATCGATGGCCTGCATTATTTTCAGTACACGGCAGTGAAATTCAACCACGACGTTGTCCAGCTGCCGTTCTGGGCGCTTGCCGGCTACGCCTTTCATGCCGCGCTCAAACGCGGGCGCCTTGGGCATTGGCTGCTGTTCGGGCTCGCCGTCGGCGGTGCGCTGTGGGCAAAGTATTTCGTCCTGTTGCTGGTAGGACCTTATGCGGTCTTTTTGCTGATCGACCGCGATGCGCGGCGCGCGCTGACGACAAGCGGCCCTTATCTGTCGTTTGCCGTTGCTCTCATCGTCATCGCACCAAATATCGTGTGGCTCTTCCACAACAATTTTTCGACCTTGGCCTATGGCGAGGCGCGCGCTGCCGCGGTGCGCGGCTGGTTTGACCATTTTCTGCATCCCGCAATGTTTGCCGGGAGCCAAATCTTCTTTGGGCTCCCGTCGTTCTTTATAGCGGCGGCGCTGTTTTGGCCGCGACCCGAAAGTCGCAGTGTTATTACCGCAGATGCTTTCGATCGCCGCATCGTGACGCTGCTCGCGATCGGACCCGGCATCGCCGCGATTGTCCTGGCGGCTTTGAGCGGGCGTGGCGCCGTCGCCATGTGGGGTTATCCGCTTTGGCTTTTTCTCGGCGTTTGGATCGTCATGCTCGCTGCTCCCGCGTTCGACGCCGATCGGGTGAAGCGCGTCGTCTCGGCCTGGGGCGCCGTATTCGTCATCCTCGCGCTCGCCTTCATCGTCAATTATTCCGTGCTGCCGTTTGTCGACCACCGCTACCGGGCCGTATTTTATCCGGGGGACAAACTTGGGGCTGCGCTGACCGAGCGCTTTCACGCCGCGACCGGTCGGAGGCTGCGCTATGTCGTCGGCTCGATGTGGGATGGCGGCAACCTCGCCCACTACTCGCCGGACCAGCCGCAAGTGCTGATCGACGGCAAGCCGACGCGCGCGCCGTGGATCGATCTCAACGATCTGAGAAGAGACGGCGCCGTTCTGGTGTGGACTCAGAGCGATCCGAAGGTGCTGCCACCGCAATTCGCGGCGATTGCACCCAAGGCCGAAATCGGTGCGCCGTTTGATCTGCCGATGCGGCGCGGCTTCGGCGCGGTCCACGTCGGCTGGGCGATCTCGAAGCCGCAATAGGATAGACGCCCCGTCAGGCCGGAGGTCTGGTTTGGATCTTTCGATCGCCGCCGCCCGGTTTTGCGTGCCAGTGACGGGCGGCCGGCATTGCAATCCACCTTGTGAAGTTCGTACCGACGCCAAGTCACCGCTCCCGCTCTGTTCCGTTTGCCGGCAGGAACGATTAAATTTGTCGGCCTGCACACACGCTATGTATGGCGCCCGACATCGTCGGCATGCCGCCGTACCTTGCGGTGCACGCGAACGAGGAGACCCGTGTGGCCGCAACACCCAGCGATCTGGTCGAGCGTTTCTATCATCAAGTATGGAACGGCGCCGACGAGGCCGAGGCGCGGAATATTCTCTCAGCCGACTTCCGCTTCCGCGCCTCGCTCGGTCCGGAATTGCGTGGCCCCGGCGGCTTCATCGCCTATCTTCGCGCGGTGCGTGGAGCGCTGGAAAACTTCACCTGCGTCATCGAGGAATTGATCGCGACGGACGATCGCGCCGCAGCGCGCATGCGGTTTAGCGGCCGGCATCGCGGCAAGATGTTCGGCGTCGATGCCACCGGCCGCGACATCGTCTGGAGCGGCGCGGCGTTTTTCAAGACGCGCGACGGCGTGATTGCCGAATTGTGGGTCCTGGGCGACATCGAAGCGGTACGCCGGCAGCTCGCACCGGACAAGCCGGTTGAAGCATTTTCGGTGTAGCCCCCCTCACGCGTCCGCCGTATTGCCTTTTCGGCGCTCGGCAAAATGCCAAAGAACGCCGGTCGGGTCGTACACATAGGCCACGCGCAGCCCCCACGGTTGCATCACCGGAGGCCGTGGGCTTTTGACGCCGAAAGTTGCAGGCAGATCGAGCGATTCAATATGCTGCCACCATGCGTCGAGATCATCGACCATCAGTTGCATCATGAAATTCTCGGCCCAGTCTTTCTGGAAATAATTCTGAACGATGAAGCAGCTCGTCCCGGCTTCAAAGATAGCGACGTCGCCATCGAGCAACTTCCTAAAGCCGATTTTCTCGTAAAAGCTCTTGCTTACCGCAAAATCGCTGGACGGCAAGAAAGGCCGCGCCGACTCTGTGCCCAAAGATACCGGCATGCTGGAGCCCTCCTTCTTTCGTGCCAACGGGCCGTAGTCTACCGAAACCGTCCGCCGCGGCAATTTTGCCGAGAGCCGGAAACGTTCTCGCGTCCCCGGCTTTCGCTGACGCTTGACCCGGGTTACGGTCACCGGTCGAACGCCAGGGACGGAACGCCATGACGCTGCAGCAGAACACCGACCACATCCAGACCACGCATATCGGCAGCTTGCCGCGGCCGCACGCACTGCTCGATCTGATGAAGGCGAAATTTACCGGCCAGCCGTTCGATGAAGCAACGTTCGAGGCGCTGCTTGCAGCATCGGTCGCCGCGGCGGTGCGCAAGCAAGCCGATTGCGGCATCGAGATCGTCACCGACGGCGAATTCTCAAAGCCCGGCTTCTTTACTTACATCCAAGAGCGTCTCGAAGGCTTTGAAGCGCGGCCCGGGCAGAAAATGAAGCTGTTCGTGCAGGAGGTTGCCGCCTTTCCCGACTATTACAAGGAGTATTTCAAGACCGCGATGATGGGCGGCGCCATCGTCACGTTGGCGCCGGTGGTTTGCGTCGGACCGGTCAAATATCGCGGCGAGAAATTCGTCCGCCGCGACATCGCCAACGTCAAAAAGGCCGCGGCCGCCGCCGGCATTCCCGATCGTCACGTCTTCCTTCCCGCCACCGCGGCGTCAGGCGTCGGTCAAAACGAATATTACAAGTCGGACGAAGACTATTTCCACGCGCTGGCGGCCGAACTTGGCAAGGAATACCGCGCCATTGCCGACGCCGGCATCTTGGTGCAGATCGACGATCCGTTCCTGCCCGACATTTTCTTCGAGCCCGATCTCGACCGCGCGCAGATGAGGCGCCGCGCCGAAATCTATGTCGAGGCCACCAACGAAGCGCTCAAGGGCATTGCGCCCGAGCGCGTGCGCTTCCACACCTGTTACGGCATTAACGAAGGGCCGCGGCTCTACGAAGCGGCGCTGTCGGATATCATCGAGTACGTGCTGCGCATCAATGCCGGCTCTTACAGCTTCGAAGCCGCCAATCCGCGCCACGAGCACGAATATCACCTGTTCGAGACCGTCAAAGTGCCCGACGGCAAGGTGCTGTGTCCGGGCATGATCACGCACGCCAGCAACATCGTCGAACATCCCGAGCTTATCGCCGAGCGCATTGTGCGCTTTGCCAAGCTGGTCGGGCGCGACAACGTCATTGCCGCCGCGGATTGCGGCTTCTCCTCGCAGGCATTGTATCGCACCGAGGTCCATGAGACTGTCGTGTGGGAAAAGTTCAAGGCGCTGCGTCAAGGCGCCGATATCGCAACCAAGAAACTGTGGAACTAATGCAGACGCCTACATCTTCGCTCGCCTCGCGCCGTGCCATGCACGGCACCAACAAACTGCAGATCGGCCTGTTCGGCGCCAATTGTTCGTCCGGGCGCGCCGTGACCTTGGTGCCGGAGCGCTGGTCCGGAAGCTGGCCGGACAACAAGAAGCTGGCGCAGATGTCGGACGCCGCCGGCATCGATTTTCTCCTGCCGATCGGCCGCTGGAAAGGCTACGGCGGCGACACCGATTATCAGGGCACGACGCTGGAGACGATCACTTGGGCCACCGGGCTCCTCGGCGCCACCAAGCGCATCACCGTGTTCGGCACCGTGCATGCGCCGATTTTCAATCCGGTGGTGGCGGCAAAGGAGATGGTCACCGCCGACCACATCGGCGAAGGCCGCTTCGGGCTCAATATCGTGGTCGGCTGGAACGAGGGCGAGTTCGACATGTTCGGTGTCGAGCAGCGCGCCCACGAGAGCCGCTACGAATACGCGCAGGAATGGATCGACGTCATCAAGATGATCTGGTCCGACAAGGAGGATTTCAACTTCGACGGCAAGTACCTGCATATGAAAGGCATCAAGGGCAAACCCAAACCCTATGGCGGCGTGCGCCCGGTGATCATGAATGCCGGCGCCTCGGCGACCGGCCAGGCGTTCGCGGTGAAGAACTGCGATGCCTTCTTCCTGCAGGCCTCGCGCACCTCGCTTGACGAGACCGCGGCCCGCGTGCGGCGCGCCAAAGAGGCGGCGGTTGCGCAAGGCCGCGAGATCGGCTGCTACACCGTGGGCGTCGTCACCTGCCGGCCGACCAAAAAGGAGGCTGAGGACTATTTCCATCACTCCATCGTCGAGCGCGCCGACTGGAACGCGGTCGACAGTATTTTGGGGATGAAAGACATCACGCCGCAGACGGTGCCGATGGAAGAATTCCTCAAGCAGAGAAACGGCTATGCGCAGGGCATGGGCGGCCTGGCGCTGGTCGGCGATCCCGATCTGGTCGCTTCGCAACTTGCCGATCTCGCCAAGGCTGGGCTAAGCGGCATCGCCATTTCGCTGGTCAATTATCTCGACGAATTGCCGTATTTCGTCGACGAGGTGATCGGCCGATTGGAACGCATGGGTTTGCGGCAAAAGCCGCCGCCGCTATAACGAGTTGAATATTCAGGAGGTTTGAATGAGCAAATCGAAGTCCGCCGATAAAGACACCGAGATCACCCGCGAGCGTCTGGCGGAGCTGTTGAACGAAGACCTGGCGCGCGAATACCAGGCCATCATTGCCTATGTCGTGTATTCCCAGGTGCTCAAAGGTGCGGAATACATGGACATTGCCGACCAGCTCGAAATCCACGCCAAGCAGGAGCTCGACCACGCCTTGGCGATCGCGCGGCAGATCGACTATCTCGGCAAGATGCCGACCGTGACGCCGAAGCCGGTGCGCACCTCGAAGAGCAACAAAGACATGCTGCGCTTCGATCTCGACAACGAGAACGAGACGGTGCGCAATTATCGCGACCGCATTCGGCAATGCGAGGCGCTCGGCGAATTCGCCATGGCCGAGCAGATCCGAAGGATTCTTGTCCAGGAGCAAGATCACCAGATCGATCTGGCGACCGCGCTCGGCATCGACGTGCCGGACGTGAGCAAGCGCGAGCGCTGACGCCCGGCGGCTCTAACCCGCCAGCGCCGCCAAGACCCCCGCGCCCCAAACCGCGGTCAGCACCGTGAACGCGGTGACGTTGACGTCCCAGTGCCAGGTCTTTGGACCGATCGGCGGATGGAACGGCCGGTAGCCGTTGTCGTCGTAAAGCCCGCCGCCGAACATCGGCCGCGTCAGCACCGCGGTGAAAAAGGCGCCGTAAATCGCGGCGCTGATGGCGGCGGCGAGGTAGAGCCGCTCCATCGGGTTTGGGCCCTCGACCCAGATCAGATAAAGCGCGACCAGTCCGACGCCGGAATAGGACAGGACCTGCCACACCAAATGGAAGCGCGCATGCGGCGTCCATTTCGGATTGGTGGCGTGTGTGGCGTTGAAATCGGCTTTGATGGTCACGGCGGCGTAGCCAAGCACGGTCAGCGTCAGCAAGAGTTTGGCGATCAGCAGCATGGCGTCCTCCCCAGGGCGTTTCGCGCAATATAGCACGCGAAGCGGGCGGATCGGACCGGCTAGATCGCCGAATACTATCGCCTATCCCCAAGCGCGGTTCCGCGGACGGGACTACGCCCGTCGCCGCGAGATCACATAACTTTCGTCGAAAAACCACAGGCCGCCGCGCTCGCGTAACACCGAGCGGGTAGCGTCGATATAGCGGCTGTCGGCCGCGGCCTCCGCGACCCGGTCGTCCTCGACCTGCGCCACATAGATTGCCGCGTTCCAGGCGGCAAACAGCGTCGAGGTGCCGATCGATTCCGATATCTCCGAAGGCAGCGTGTGCATCTCATAGCGGAACAGCGAGCGGTTATCGGCATAGGCGTTGAAGTTGAGCTCGCGGCCGGCTGGGCCAAGATCATGCTTCACCGCTTTGAGTATGTCGTGCCGGTCGTGAATGAATGGATGATCCTCCGGCCAGACTCTCTGAATGATCTCCATGCCTGGATCGTGGCCGTGCGAATGGATGGCGATCAGCCGGCCGCCCGGACCGAGCGCGCGCGCCAGCGGCGCGATCACGCGCTTGGCCTTGAAGTCGAGCGAAGCGCGGGCGCGATAGGGCTGCGAGGCGATGACGAGATCGTAGTCGGCGCGGGTGCCGCCGGCACGCGGGATGATCGGATCGAGCAGGAAGCGGTGGTCGTCGCGGTAGATGACGAGCACCACTGGCCGCTCGTAGACCGGATTGCCGGTGCGGGCGGAAACGCCGGCCTTCCAGTTCTGCGCCAAGAATGGTTCGAGCGCGATGATCTGCTGCTCGAAGCGGTGCGCGGAGTTGCCGAGTAACGGCAGTTCGTGCCAAACCAGGCTCGAGGCCGCGTTGAGCGATTTGACGTGCAGCCACGGCGCGTCGGCATAGGCGAGGTTGGTCAAGACCAGCACCGAGGCCGGATGCTCGAAAAAGCGGTCCGACATTTTCTGCAGTGTCAGCCGCACGTCTTCGAGCGAGATTTCCTTGCCGACCGTGTAGAACGGCATGTGCGGGAAGCGGTCGTGCATCGCGCGCATGACCCGCGTAAGCACCGAACCGTCGCCGACGCCGGCGTC
This sequence comes from Xanthobacteraceae bacterium, assembly GCA_036267435.1. Classification (GTDB taxonomy): domain Bacteria; phylum Pseudomonadota; class Alphaproteobacteria; order Rhizobiales; family Xanthobacteraceae; genus BOG-931. The sequence goes on from DATAWA010000212.1 coordinate 37,979, forward strand.
AAAAACACGGACCGCGGGCGGATGCGGATGGATATGCGCCAGTTCCTCCGAGACGCGGTGCGCGACCTCCCACTTCTCGCTGCAGGTATTGACGAACAGAAGATATTTTTGCCGGTTGTCGAAGAAGCGGAAATTGCGCTGCGGATCGCCGGGCGCCGGCGGGGCGGCGGGGGCGGGCGCTTGCAGCGGCGGACGCGGGATCTGGCCGCGCTCGATGATCGCCGGCCGCCCCTCTTGTGCGGGATGCGCCGTCATGAAGCCGTGAATGCGATCGAGCGTATCGGTGGTGATGCGGCCGCCATTGCGTAAGCGTGCCGTCAGCTTGCCGTCATTGACGGCACGGCGGCCGAAAGTGGATTCGGCCAGCCCGGTCTGCCGGCAATAGTCGGAAATTTCCTGCAACAATTGCTGCGCGTTCATGGTCGGTCTTGCGCGGCGCCGGTTGGGCCGCTCCTCTTGATCCGTTTCCTCGCCGCACGGCTCGTTGTATTGGCCCTTGTCGTGCGCGGCTTTGGTGGAAGCGAACCAATCTGATGGGCAGAAATCAACCACAATCTCGCCCACCCGTATAGTGGGCAGATTTATGGGCAACTGCCCTAAATAAGTGGGCAGGAGATGAAAGGGCGGACTGTGTGAAATGAATGTTTCTCTCCGGCGCCGCGACAATGTACGGTCCGCAACGGAGGCCTATGGCACATCCCCCCTCGTCGTCGCAGCGCCGGCGTCGTTTCTGCGTCGTTCTCATCAAACCCTCGCACTATCACGATGACGGCTACGTCATCCGCTGGTGGCGCGGGCTTGTCCCGTCGAACTCGCTTGCCGCGCTCCACGGCGTGGCGCTCGATTGCGCGCGGCGCCGCGTCCTTGGCGCCGACGTCGATATCGATATCGACGTCATCGACGAAACCAATACCCGGGTGAATGTGCCGAAGCTTTTGCGCCGCTTCCGCAAAGCGGACGGCTTCGGCATGGTCGGGCTGATCGGCGTGCAGACCAACCAATATCCGCGTGCGCTCGACATTGCGCGGCCGTTCCGCGCCGCCGGAGTTCCTGTCATCGTCGGCGGGTTTCATGTCTCCGGCTGCATTGCCATGCTCGATGGCACGGCCGTCGATCTCGATCGCGCCCGGGAGCTTGGCGTCACGATCTTTGCCGGCGAGGCGGAAGGCCGCTTTGAGACGCTGTTGCAGGAGGCGGCCAGCGGGCGGCTCAAGCCGGACTATGACTTCACCGACGATCTCGTCGATATGTCGGGACAGCCAAGCCCATTTTTGCCGGTGCAGTATGTCAAGCGCACCGCCGGTACCAATTCGAGTTTCGATTCCGGCCGCGGCTGCCCCTACCAGTGCTCGTTCTGCACCATCATCAACGTCCAGGGCCGCAAATCGCGCTCGCGCACGCCCGACGACGTCGAGAACGTCATTCGCGAAAACTGGGCCGAAGGCATATCCCGCTTCTTTCTGACCGACGATAATTTCGCCCGCAACCGGGAATGGGAGCCGATCCTCGACCGGCTGATCAAGCTGCGCGAAGTCGACCGCATTCCGCTCGGCCTGATGATCCAGGTCGACACGCTCTGCCACAAGATTCCGAACTTCATCGAAAAGTGCCAGCGCGCCGGCGTCACTCGGGTGTTTATCGGGCTCGAGAACATCAATCCCGACAATCTCAAAGCGGTGAAAAAGCCGCAGAACAAGATCACCGAATACCGCCGCATGCTGCTGGCGTGGAAAGCGCAAGGCATCTTTACTTACGCCGGTTACATCCTCGGCCTGCCGGCCGACACGCCGGAATCGATCCGCCGCGACATCGAGATCATCCAGCGCGAGCTGCCGCTCGATATCGTCGAATGGGCGATCCTCACGCCGCTGCCGGGCTCGGAAGATCACACCGCGCTGTGGAAGAAGGGCGTTGCCATGGACGGCAACCTCAACAATTACGATTTCGAGCACGTGGTCTCGGATCACCCGAAGATGAGCCGGGCCGAATGGCAGGCGATCTATCACGAGGCCTGGACCCGCTATTATTCGCCGGCCCATGTCGAAACGTTGCTGCGGCGCGGTGCCGCCGTGGGCACGTCCTTACTGTCGCTGGTCAAGGCGCTGGTGCCGTTCATCCACATGGCGCCGGTCGAGAACATTCATCCGCTGCAAGCCGGGTTGTTCCGCCGCAAGCATCCGTCCGAACGCCGCTACGACCTGCCGCCGGTGTCGCTCGCCGCGTTTTACGCCGACCACATCGGCAAGACGATCGCGAACAATCTCAAACTGATCGGCACCATCCTTTGGATTCTCAAATTAAAGCGCCGCATCGAGCGCAATCCGCAGCGCCGTTCCTATATCGATGTCGCGCTGACCCCGGTGGTGGACGATGACGCGGGGCTCGATCTTCTGACCAAGACCAGCGGCGCGCAGGCCGCGATCGCCCATCTCAAGAAAGTGGCGGCGCTGACGCATTAGAGCGGCCCGCGCCTTCGTGCCTTCGTGACATCCTGTACTGCCAACACGGTGCTCTATTTTGCATCCGCGATCCGCGCTAGGTTTGGTGACAAAAGGAAACGCCAAAGGATCAGGAAATGCCGCGCTTTGCCGCCAATCTCGGCCATCTGTTCACCGAACGTCCGCTGATCGAGCGCTTTGCCGCGGCGGCAGCCGCCGGATTTGCCGCGGTCGAGCTGCAATTTCCCTATGACATCGCGCCGGCGACGGTGAAGGCGGAGCTGGTTAAGCACGGCTTGACGCAGCTCGGCGTCAACACCCCGCAAGGTCCGGAATTCGGCCTTGCCGCGCTGCCCGGCCGCGAGCGCGATTTCGCCGCGGCGTTCGCGCGCGCTCTCGATTACGTCACCGCCATAGGCGGCACGGCGATCCACTGCATGGCGGGCGTGGTGCCGGTCAACGAACGGCCGGCCGCGGAGAAGGTCTTCATCGCCAACGTGTCGCGCGCGGCGGAACAGACGGCCAAGGCCGGCATCACGCTCCTCATCGAGCCGATCAATCCGCGCGACCGGCCAGGCTATTTCCTGGGCCATGTCGAACACGCCGCCGACCTTGTCGGCAAGATCGGAGCAGACAATGTGCGCGTGCAGTTCGATTTTTATCACATCCAGATCGTCGGCGGCGATCTGATCCGCCGCTTCGAGAGATTCCTGCCGGTAGTCGGGCATGTGCAAATCGCCGCGGTGCCGACGCGCGGCGAGCCGGACGAGGGCGAGATCAATTATCCCGCCGTCTTTCAGGCGATCGACAAGTCCGGCTATACCGGCTGGATCGGCTGCGAATACAAACCCCGCACCCGGACCGAGGACGGCTTGGGCCGGGCCAAGCCGTATGGCGTCGTGCCGAAGCGGAGCATGAGCCATGTCTAGCGGCAGTTCGCGGCTCGACGGCAAAACCGCGCTGGTCACCGGCGCCGGGTCGGGCATCGGCAAGGCGATCGCCGAGACCTTCGCGCGCGAAGGCGCGCGCGTGGCGCTGGCCGACCTCAATCTCGACGCGGCGAAGGCCGCCGCCCGCACCATCGGCAACAACGCGGTCGCGGTGCGCTGCAACGTCACCAACAAGGCGGATATCGCGGCGGCGATTGCCGAGACGCTGTCGGCCTTTGGCGCGCTCGATATTTTGGTCAACAATGCCGGCGCGACCCACCTCAACAAGCCGATGCTGGAGATCGGCGAGGACGAATACGATCATATTTTCGCGGTCAATGTGAAAGGCCTGTTTCAATTCTGCCAGGCCGTGGTGCCGCATTTCCGCAAAGCCGGCGGCGGCGCTATCATCAATATCGGCTCGACCGCGGGATTGCGGCCGCGGCCCGGCCTTTCGGCCTATAACGCCACCAAAGGCGCGGTGCATACGCTGACCAAATCGCTCGCCGTCGAGCTCGCGCCCGACCGTATCCGCGTCTGTGCGATCGCACCGGTCGCGACCGATACACCGCTGTTGCCGAGCTTTCTCGGGCCGGCGCCCGGGCAACGGGAGAAGTTTATTGCCACGGTGCCGCTCGGCCGGCTGGCGCAGCCGCAGGATATTGCCGATGCGGCGCTGTTTCTCGCCTCCGCCGATGCCGATTTCGTCACCGGCAATATCGTGGAGGTTGACGGCGGACGCTGCATTTAAGCTTGCAGGGGGCTCCCGGCGACCGCGCTGCGCCATAATCTGTCCCGTTGGCCGACTTTTTGCAGGCGCAATTATTGGTGTAGGATTCACCTGGGATTCTGGGACGTAGGGACCATGTGGGGCCGCAAGCGCCAAGCCGAGTTGCCTGAACTGCCGCGCTCGCCGCTGCAGTCGGCGCTGCATCAAGCGCGCGTCGAAGCCGCGGAACGCACCAGCGTCGTCGTGGATTTGCGCGATGCCGAGGTGGCGCGGCTGGAACTCCTCAATGAGGCGCTCAATCCGCTGTTTGCCGAGATTCCAGCGGAGGTCGATCTGTTCGACCGCGGCATCAGTCGCGGCGAGACCCCGCGGTTGTGGATCGACGCGGTGGCCCATGTGACCATGGGTCGGGACAAGCGCGGCTATCGCTTTCTGCACGACAGCCGCATGGGCCGTCACGTGCTTGCCGAGTCGCACGAGATTGCGGATATCGTGCAGGCGGTGACGACCTATGTCGCGCACCGCCTTATCGAGCGCCAGCGGGCGCTCGCCGACGACCCGGCTTTGTTGGCGCGGATTCCGGCCGGAGAGGCTTCGCGTTATCGCCGCCGCAGGCGCTGGCGCATTTTTGGCGTGCTGCTGCTCGGCTTTCTTATTGGCGCGGGCGCCCTCTTCGCCGTCGCTTTTCTGCTTGCGACGAATTCCTAAAGCAGATTTTTCCGCCCGGCTTCGCGGATCGTGCCGTCGGCGCCGCGCTGGCGTGTGATCATCTCGCAGCGCGAGTTTGCGCTCGCCGTCCCGTCGATCGTGAAAAGATGATAGGCGGCCGCGCCTTCCTCGCCGTGCGCGCTTTGGGCGGATGCCGAGGGCACGCCGGCTGCCGGAATTTTTCGCCCGCCGGGCCCGTCGAGCCAGATGAGAGCGGAACGATGATCGTGGCCGTGCAGCAAAAGTTCGGCGCCCTTTTCGGCGAGCACGCGGCGGAACGCCGCCGCATCGGTCAAACGCCGCAGATAACGCTGCACCGGACTCCTCGGCGGATGGTGGATCAGCACCACGCGGAAGGCGTCGCGGGTCTGGTCGAGCGCCTCCGCAAAGCGGGCAAGCTGCCGTGTGCCGAGCTTGCCGGTCGCCATGAACGGGCCCGTTGCCACGCCGCTCGATAGCGCGATCAGTGCGACGTTGTCCCGCCGCCGGACAAACGGAAAACGCTCAAGGCCGTCGTCACCGCGCATATAGTCGCCCCAGTATTGCGCCGGCAGGGACTCGACGCCGCGGACATAGACGTCGTGATTGCCGGGCAAGACGGTGACATCGCGCGGGGCGCCGAGCGATTTCAGCCAGTCGCGCGCAAGCGCGTATTCAGCCGGCAATGAGAAATTGACGAGATCCCCGGTCACCGCGATGTGGCCGGCCCGTTGGGCTTTCAGATCGCGCGTCAGCGCGTCAAGCACGTTGCGGCGGTGGATAGAGTTCCGCTTGCGGCGCCAATTGATCAGGCCGAGGCCGCGCTTGCTCAGAAGCTGCGAACCGCGCGGCTCGATCGCCATGTGTAGATCGGACAGATGCGCGAGCGTGAACATCGGCGCTCACCATCGCAGAGCTATCATAATAAATCACGAACTGCCGATCAGAATGCCGACCGCAAAGACCAGGACGCCCCCGACGATGACTTGAAACGCCGCCTGCAGGAACGGCGTGTCCATGTAGTGGGTGCGGACCCAGGAGATGACGATGAGCTCGACGGCGACCACGGCAAACGCAAGCGTGGTCGCGATATAGAAGTGCGGAATGAGGTAGGGCAGCGCATGGCCGAGCCCGCCGAGCGCGGTCATGGCGCCGCAGACCGCGCCGCGCACCACCGGCGCGCCGCGTCCGGTCAGCGAGCCGTCGTCGGACATGGCTTCGGCGAAAGCCATCGATATGCCGGCGCCGATCGCGGCGGCAAAGCCGACCAGAAAAGTCGACCAGGTGTTGTGGGTGGCGAAAGCCGCGGCAAACAACGGCGCCAGCGTCGACACCGAGCCGTCCATCAGCCCGGCGAGTCCCGGCTGGATATATTGCAGCACGAACATGCGCCGCGCCGTCCGATCTTCCTGGTCCCGGGCTTGCGGCGTGATTTTTTCACCAAGCTCGTGCGCCAGCGCTTCATGCTTGTCCTCGGCGGCGGCGAGCTTGCGCAAAAGATCGCGCACCGCGTCATCCTGCGCGGTTTCCGCGGCACGCCGGTAGAACCGTGCAGTTTCGTATTCCATCTCTTCGGCGAACTTCCGACTGGCGTCGATGCCGAGCGTGCGGTTGAGCCAGATTGGCCGCCGCGTGACAAAACCTTTGACGTCCTGGCGGCGGATCAGCGGCAGAAAATCGCCGAATTTCTTGCGATGCAACTCGAGCAGCATATCGCGATGGCCGATCTCCTCTTGCGCCATGCGGTCGTACAAATCCGCGGTCTCCGGATAGGAGGCGCGAAGCCGGTCGGCGAACGAGCGGTAGATGCGGTTGTCCTCGTCCTCGTTGGAGATGGCGAGGGCAAGAATTTCCTGCTCGGTCAGATCGGCGAACCGTTTCACGAATGCCCCGCGGTGGTGCAAATTTGGCAAGACAGCGTAAGACTATCTTAGAACGCTTCTAAGTATTGAGGCGAGCAGGGAATGCAAGATGGGATTTGACGCCATCCGCCGGCCGTTCGAGCCGGCTATCCGCATGTTTTTGCACGCTTATTGGCGCCGATCACGCGGGCTGACAGTGGGCGTGCGGGCGCTGATTCTCGACGGAGAGGGCCGGGTTTTTCTGGTCAAGCACTCTTACGTGGCTGGCTGGCATTTGCCCGGCGGCGGAGTCGAGAAGGGCGAGACGCTCCTGACGGCGCTGGAACGCGAGTTGCGCGAAGAGGGCAATATCGCATTGGCCGAGCCGCCGGTCCTCCATGCCGTCTATTTCAATCGCCGTGTGTCGCGACGCGACCACGTCGCACTCTATGTTGTACGTGCCTTCCGCCAGATCGCGCCGCCGCAGCCGAATGGCGAAATCGTGGCACATGGATTTTTCTCGCCGCAGGCGCTGCCGGAAGACACGGCCCGTGCGACCCGCGAGCGCATCGCCGAAGTGCTGACTAGCCGCCCACCTTCGGAACTGTGGTGAGCAATGTCGCTCCGCGACGTTGTAGCACGTCGTAATCGCTCGATGTGAAATCCGCGTTGCAACTATCGGCTTGGGCCGACGTTGGACCAGTAAGGTGGGCGATTCGGAATTAAGGAGAACGTGGATGCGTAAAATGTTGATGGTTACAGCCGCGGCTTTGGCGCTCGGCGTCACCGGCGCCGTCGCGGCGCCGGGGCACGGCGGACACGGCGGAGGCTTTGGCGGACATGGCGGCGGGAGAGCTGCCGGGATGGCCGGCGGAATGGCAAGTGGCGGAATGACGGCCGCGCCGCAGACAAGTGCCGGGGTCAAAAACTTTGCCGGCGGGACTGCCCGGACGAATAACCTCGCAAGAGGGAACAACTTGGCGCGGAACAATTTCGTTCCAGGCCGCAATCACACCTACCGTAATCACTATGCCCGGAACGGGCGCGGGTATGGCGGCGGGTATGGCGGTTATGATGGCCTCTATGCCTATGAGCCCGGCTATAACTCCTGTTACGACTACGGGTACGGGTCGTATTACAACGGCTACTACAACAACTGTTACTACAATTACTATAACGAGCCGGGTCCGGGCTTTACTTTCGGATTGGGTTGGTAGAACTTCGACGTGAGTTGAGGTAACACGCGCGCCGGCCCGGAAAGGCCGGCGCGCTTTTGCTATACGAAGCGGCCGCGGTCGTGCGGCGCGGTGAAGTCGAGCAACGGGCCGATCGGCACGATCCCGGTCGGATTGACCTGGCGCTGGCTGCCGTAATAGTGCCGCTTGATCTGGTCCATGTGGACGGTCTCGGCAACGCCCGGCACCGCATAAAGATCGCGCAAGTAATTTTCCAGATTGTGATAATCGGCAACGCGCCGCAGATTGCACTTGAAATGACCGTTGTAGACGGCGTCGAAGCGAACCAGCGTCGTGAACAGCCGCCAGTCCGCTTCGGTGACTTGGTGACCGACCAAATAGCGTTGCCGTGACAGCCGCTCTTCGAGCTGATCGAAGGTGACGAACAGCGCGCGCGCTGCTTTCTCGTAAGCGTCCTGAGAGGTGGCGAAGCCGGCGCGGTAAACGCCGTTGTTGACGGTCGTGTAGACCAGCTCGTTGATGCGGTCGATCTCGTCACGCAGTTCCGCCGGGTAGTAGTCGGCGCGCACATTGGTGAAAGCATCGAAGGCCGAATTGAACATGCGGATGATTTCGGATGACTCGTTGTTGACGATGGCGCGCCGCTTCTTGTCCCACAACACCGGCACCGAGACGCGCCCGGTATAATGCGGGTCGGCGATCAGATAAATCTCGGCGAGCGTCGCCTTGCCGTTGACTTCGTCGCGCGTGCCGCCGTTCGCGGTGCCGAATTCCCAGCCGGTCTTGCCGTAAAGCGGCTCGGCCACCGAAACCGAGATGGCATTTTCCAGCTTTTTCAGGTTGCGAAAAATCATGGTGCGGTGCGCCCACGGACAGGCATGCGAAACGTAGAGATGATAGCGGCCGGCTTCGGCCTTAAAGCCGTCTGCGCCCGTGGGGCCAGCGCTGCCGTCGGCGGTGACAAAGTTGCGGAATACCGAGGACGGCCGGATAAATTGGCCCTCCTTGGTGCGCGAGACGTCCTCTTGCCAGGTCCCGTCGACGAGCAAACCCATAATCTTCTCCGCCTGATTTACCGGCCCAATCTAATCATTATCGGCGCCGGCGATAGGGTGGTGCTGGACCTGCATCGCACGAGATGGTAGGCGGCGGCGATGAACGATATCGCGTTCACTATCCTGCCGGAAACGCCGGCCGATGCGCCGGCGATCGAGCGCCTGCACGAGCGCACTTTCGGCCCAGGCCGCTTCGCCAAGACGGCGTACCGGCTGCGCGAACAGGCGGCGCACCGGCTCGATATTTCGTTCACCGCGCGCATCGGTACGCTCCTGGTCGGCTCGATATGGCTGTCGCCGATCCGTATCGGCGAGACCAAGGCGCTCTTGCTCGGGCCATTGACCGTCGAGCCTGCATTTCGCGAGCGCGGCGTCGGCCAGGCCTTGATCGAACGGGCGTTGCAGGACGCCAAGGCCAAGGGGCATCGCCTAGTGTTTTTGGTCGGCGACGAGCCCTATTACGGCAAGAGCGGCTTCAAGCGCGTGCCGCCGGGCCGCGCGACCCTGCCGGGACCGGTGGATCCGGCGCGTCTGCTCGTTGCCGAGCTCGACGATGGCGCCTTCGAAGGCGTCTCGGGACCGATCCGGCCGGACTGAGATCGTGCGTTAACCGGCCCGTTCCAGGGCTTTGCGATCCCATTGCGCCAGATCGGCAGCCGCGGCGTAGGTCTCCTGCAGAAAGCCGAGCAACACAGCGTCCGGGTCGGCTGCCTGTCGCACCACGTCATACGGCAGAATGAACTGACCGACGGTCTTGTCGTAAAATCCGCCGGTTGTTTGCAGCGGCGTGTCGCCGTAGCCGGCCGGCTCGGGATAGGCATAGACATAGAAGGCGGCGCGGCCATAGCCGCCATTGCCCGGCCAGAAACCGCAACTCGACACTTCGTGCGAATAGGCTTCGGCCATGACCCAGCCTGCCACGTTGGGCGTGACGCTTTGCGGCGGCGCTGCGGTGCGGCCGGAAAAGCGCGACACCGCCAGATCGAAACTGCCCCAGAAGAAATGCACCGGGCTCGCTTTGCCGAGAAACCGGCTGCGGAAAATCTTCATCACCCGGTCGGCCTGCACCAAGGCTTGCCAGAATTTTTGCGCGGAATACGGATCGTATTGCGCATGGGTGCGGTCTTGATCGAACGGAATGGCGTTTTCGATCTCGCCCGGCATCGTCCAGATATGGGCCTCGATGCCAAGCTTGCGTAGCGCCGCCATGAAGGCGGCGTAGAAATCGGCGACTGTCATCGGCTTGAGCGCAAAGCTTTGCGCGCGGCCGTCGCTCGTCGCAATGACAAGGCGGTGTTCGGAAAAATCGAAGACGACGTCGAAGGTGCCGCCGAGAAACGGTATTGCCGTTGCGACGAGCCCTCGCGCGGTCACGAAGAACGTCGCATTCCACCAATGATTGACCAGCGGGGTGAGCGCGATTCGCACTTTACCGGCGATCTGCGTCCACAAATGCAGCGTGTTGCAGGTGTCGCTCCACGCTGCAAACGGCAAGTCAGGCCACTGAGAGCTATGGTTCATGGCACCAATGCCTGCTTTTGGGGTGGGAACTCTTACGCTGCTTTATAGTTTGAAATCAGCATGGATGACCAGACGAAACCGCGATTCACGAGCCAAACTCTGGTTGCTCAAGCCCTCGGCGCCTACGACCCGGTTACGAAGGCTATCAGTCCTTCCATTCACATGGCAGCAACTTACCTGCGTGACTCGGATAATGGTTATCGAGCGGGTTACGTCTACGGCCGGGCAGATAACGTCTCCGTCCAGCAGGCAGAAAATCTAATTGCTGCGCTTGAAGGAGCCGAGGAGGCGCTTCTCTTCCCCTCCGGCATGACTGCGGCGACATCAGTCCTCCTGGCGCTTGAAACGCCCACCCATATCATCGCCTCGGAAGTGATGTATTGGGGCTTTCGTTCGTGGCTGCGCGATATCGGTCGTTACGGCCACAGCGTGACCTTCGTTGAAACATCCGATCTCGACGCGGTTCGCGCAGCAGTTCGACCGGGGAAAACCGGTCTCTTTTGGATCGAGACGCCAAGCAATCCGTTGTGGTCGGTAACCGACATCGCGGCCATATCTGAGATCGCCCGCGGTGCAGGCGCGGTACTGTGCGTCGATTCGACTGTCGCCACTCCGGTGTTCACCAAACCGCTGGCTCTCGGCGCGGACATCGTTATGCATTCGGCTACAAAATACCTCAACGGCCACTCCGATGTGATCGCAGGTGCGTTGGCGACACTGCATGAAGGAGCGCTTTGGTCGCGCATTCGCAAAATGCGAAGTCAGCTTGGCACTACGCTTAGCCCGTTCGATTCTTGGCTGCTTACGCGCGGTATGCGGACGCTCGATGTGCGCGTGCGGGCGCAAGCGAAATCGGCAGCTCGACTCGCTGCTCAACTGGTAGGACATCCGGCCATCTCGACAGTCCTCTATCCGGGTCTTGAAAGTCATCCGAATCATGCCGTGGCATTGCGTCAGATGATCGGCGGCTTTGGCGGTATGTTTTCAATCCGTGTAAAAACGGGTGGAAAAGCAGCAATCGCAGTGGCCGCAGCCGTTGAATTATGGAGAAGGGCAACTTCTCTCGGAGGTGTCGAAAGCTTGATTGAGCACCGGTCTTCCATGGAAGGGGTAGAATCCCCGTGTCCCGACGACCTTCTGCGCTTTTCAGTAGGCCTGGAAGACGCTGACGAGCTTTATTTCGATCTTACGCGCGCTCTGGCTGTCGCTGAATGATCGCGCTGGATTAAGCTGAGTGGCCGACGCCAAATCAACGATGTTTCGCCACCGCAACAGGGTGTGTCTCCCGCCTATTCCGAATTAGGATTCACGACGCGGACATGCGCTTTGGGACGAAGCGCACGTGACGCTGGACGAACTCGCGGCAACTTGAGCCCGCCTTCGCTGAAGCTTCGGTGCGGCAGCCTTCGCTCTCTTCGCGAGCGA
>DATAWA010000213.1:0-39666 GCA_036267435.1 Xanthobacteraceae bacterium
TTTTGCCTTCCCGCTGCCGTCATCGGCGGAGCTGGACAATTACATCGTCTATATCGGCTTCGATCCCATCGGCGCGGCGGAAGCTGAAAGACCGAAGCCTCGGCCTGCCGCCAAGATCAAACCCAAGCCGAAACCGAAGCCCAATCCCGCTCCGACGGGCTAGAGCGCAATCGTTTCAAATTGAATCGATTGCCGCTCTAGCATTTTTATGGAGCATGATCTTTTCGGAAAACCGGTTTCCACTTTCCGGATCATGCTCTGATCGGCCTTCATTTCATGTGTTGCCGGAGCGAGCGGGTTGAGAAAATAGATCCGTTCACCATCCGCGCAGGTCGGCGATAGCGCCTTTCAAGCCGCGCATATCGGCGACGATACTGCAGGCGCCGGCGGCAAGCAGATCGGCGGCAAGCTTGCCGGGCACGAGACTGCCGCCGACGAAACCGATCGGCCTCATGCCCGCGGCCACCGCCGCGGCGACGCCGGGCACGGAATCTTCCACGACGATGCATTCGTGCGGAGCGACCTGGCTGCGGTCGGCGGCGAGCATGAACAGATCGGGCGCCGGCTTTCCGTTGCGGACGGTACTTGCGGAAAACAACCGCGGCTCGAAGAAGCGAAGCAATCCAGTGATTTCGAGGCTCTTGCGCACACGCTCGGGCGGCGACGACGATGCCACCGCCTTTGGGCCGCGAATCCAGGTCAGTGCGTGGGCGGCGTGGGCGATCGGCCGCAGCTCGGTCCGCAGCCGCCGCAGCGTTTCCCCGGCGACGCAAGCGGAAAAATCCAGCGGCAGCGACCTGCCGATCGTCTTCTCGATGGCGGCAAATATGTCGGCCGGGCGTCGGCCTTGAAAGCGGCGCATAACGCCGGCGGCGGACGCTTTCACGCCGATCCGGCCGAGCGCTTCCGCCATCACGGCGGCGCTGATCGGCTCGCTGTCGACAAGCACACCGTTACAATCGAAGATGACCAAAGGTCCCCCCGATGGCTTGGCCACCAAGCGTGGCTGGCGTTCCAGCTTTTCAGGAATGCACCGCGACGACACGGGAAGATAGCGATTGGCGGGAGTAAGCCCACAGCAGCAACGCGCGAACCTGCATTTATGCACAGAAAAGCGCCGCAATTCACAACCGCAAAACAAACAGCTACTGCAGGCCAAGGGTGCCTATTTGGAGCATGACCCCCCGGGTCGAGCCCGAGGACATGCTTTTCGGAAAACCGCTACCCACCCTCGGCTCAAGTCCGACGGCAGGCATTTTCCGGATCATGCTCTAATTGAATTTTTGCTTGATATCCTCGATGCCGCGCATCAATAGGTCCTCGGCGACCTTGCCTTTGGCGGCAGTGGCGAGAATCTTTTCCGCAGCTAAAACGGCGGCTTCGGCAGCGGCGGCGCGCACGTCGGCAACCGCCTGAGTCTCGGCTTGGGCGATTTTTGCCTCCGCCATTTTGGTCCGACGCGTCACGAAATCCTCGGCTTTTGTCTTAGCTTCGGCGGCAAGCCGCTCGGCCTCGGCCTTGGCGCCGGCGATGATCGCGGCCGCCTCGCTTTCGGCTTCGCGACCCTTGCGCTCAAACTCGGCGAGCAAGGCCTGCGCCTCCTCGCGCAGCCGGCGGGCTTCGTCCAGCTCGGATTTGATGCGGGCCTGGCGGGCGTCGATGCCGTCGATCATCTTGCGGTGCGCGCCAAGATAGGCCAATAGCCCGAGAAAGCACAGAAAGCCGAACGCGACCCAGTTTTCGGTTTCCTTCAGCGATTCAAGCATTGGCGCCTCAGCTCTTTCTCGCGTCGCCGAGCGCGGCGGCGACTTCGCCCGCGGCTGGAGCCTGCCCGATCAGCCGCTCGACGATCGCCGACGCGGCGTCGGCGGCAATGCCATGCACATGACCCATCGCCGTGGTGCGGGTCGCCGCGATCGATTGCTCGGCGGCGACGAGCCGCTCGTGCAATTGCGCTTCCAGGCGCTTATGCATGTCCTCGGATTCGCGTGCCTGCTGCGCCCGGGTCGAGCTGGCGATGCCCTGCGCCCGCGAACGGGCGTCGGCGAGCGCCTTCTCATAGGCGGCATGCGCCGCGTTCGACTGCTCCTTCAAGCGGTCCGCCGCCGCCAGATCGTCGCCGATCAGCCGGCTGCGCTCGGAGAGAATCGAGCCGATCCGCGGCAGCGCGATCTTCGCCATCAGCACATAGAGCAGCACAAAGCTGATCGTCAGCCAGAACAGCTGCGACGGGTAATGCTGCGCCTGAAACGGCGGGAACGAATTGTGACCCGCCGGCTGTTCGGTATGCGCAGTGGTCTCGGCCATCTTGGTTGCCGCCGCTGACTTAAGGTTACAGCCCGAACAGCAGCAGCAGCGCGATCAGCAGCGAAAAGATGCCGAGCGCCTCGGTAATGGCGAACCCGAAGATGAGGTTGCCGAACTGGCCTTGCGCGGCCGACGGATTGCGCAGCGCCGCGGCAAGATAGTTGCCGAAGATGATGCCCACGCCGATGCCGGCGCCGCCCATGCCGATACAGGCAATACCGGCACCGATATATTTTGCGGCGGTCGGATCCATATGAAAACTCCCTCTTTAAGGTTGCAGCAAGCGGCCGTCAGTGGCCTGGGTGAATAGCATCGTTAAGGTAGATGCAAGTGAGAATTGCGAACACGTAGGCCTGCAGGAAGGCCACCAGAAGCTCAAGCGCGGTCAGCAACACGACCATGATGAAGGGCAGCGTCGCGCCGAATATGCCGAGGATCCCGGCGCTGCCCAGCATGATGATGAAGCCGGCGAATACCTGCAGCGTGATGTGGCCGGCCAGCATGTTGGCGAACAGACGAACCGAGTGCGACACCGGCCGTGACAGGAACGAAAGAATCTCGATGACGACGATCGCCGGCAGGATCAGCTTCGGCACGCCCTTGGGCACGAACAGATTGAGGAAATGCAGGCCGTTCCTCCAGAAGCCGTAAACGACCACGATGAAAAATACCAGCAGCGCCAAGGTGGCGGTGACGATCAACTGGCTCGTCACCGTGAAGGAATAGGGGATCAAGCCGATCAGATTGGCGAACAGCACGAACATGAACAGGGTGAAGACGAACGGAAAGAACCGCATGCCCTCGTTGCCGGCCGACGAGCGCACGGTATTGGCGACGAATTCGTAGGACATTTCCGCGATCGACTGCAGGCGCCCCGGCACCACGGCGCGCGGCAGCGTGGCGCCGATGAACAGCGCCGAGGTGAGGCCGACGATGATGAACATGAACAGCGCGGAATTGGTGAAAGAGATCGGATGGCCGCCAATGCTCATGAGCGGCATCATGTCGTGGATTTGAAACTGATGGATCGGATCGACTTGCATGGAGCTTTCGCTTGCGTGTGCGGTCGCGGCGGTGGCGCCGGATTGTCAGTCCCGCGGTTTCGGTCTGGTCTCGTCGAGCCCGGCGCCTGCAACGACGCCCGCGGAACGCATCACATTGAACACGCCCGCGACAAAGCCGAGCAGGAGAAATACAATGAGCCCCCAAGGCGAGATGCCGAGCCAGCGGTCGAGCAACCAGCCGATGCCGGCGCCGACCACGACGCCCGCAACAAGTTCGCTCGAGAGCCGAAAGCCCTTGGCGTAGCCGGCTGCAGTCGTCGCCCGATCCGCACCAGCGTCATCATCGGAAGGCGGGCGTACATCGCGGCGTACGTGACCAAGTCCTTCGTTGAGCCGCTGGAGTCTCGCGGAGAGAGCGGCCTCGTCGGTTTGCTGCCTGTCGTGCTCGCCGTTATCGCGCGCGTCGCTCATGATTTCGACACTCGCGGCTTGTAGCGATCGCGGCACGGCCGCCCCTAAAAAGCCGCGCGGACCATACTGGCGCAGGTGCAGCAAGTCAAGAACCGCCAACCCGATCTAACGGACTGAAATATAAGCATATATTGGCAAATACCAAAGCTTATGGCGCGGCCGCTGTTGTGCACTGCAAGATTGGGTGCAAACAGCTAAGATAAAACCGCCTCGATGCCGCCTCGATCTCAACCGCGGAGGACCGTTTTCATGATCCGCTATACCGTTGCTGCCGTCGCCGCCGCCATATGTCTCGGCGCGATGGCGACCCTGCCGGCTGTGGCCGAGACCGCGCCGGATACCGCCGGCGGCCGCTATATGTTTGAGAAGCAAGCCGGCACGGAGACCTCGGGCTATATCCGGCTCGACACGCAGACCGGCGAGGTCGCGCTTTGCAGCCAGCGCACGATCGGCTGGGCTTGCGAGACGGCGCCGGACGACCGAGCCGTGCTTGAAAGCGAAATCGCGCGGTTGCACGCCGAGAACGGGGCGCTCAAGAAAGAGCTTCTGTCGCGCGGTCTGCCGCTGCCGCCGGGCGCCAATCCGGAACAGCCGGCAGAGAGCGGCCAGATCGTCGTGCCGCTGCCGAGCAACGCCGATATCGATCATGTGGTGGCGATGGTCGGGCAAGTTTGGCACCGCTTCGTCGATGCGATCGCGCAGGCGCAAAAGCAAGTCTTCAACAAGAGCTGACTGCGTCTGCCGCTTCGGAGCGTGGGGCATCAATCGCCATGAGCCAATTGTCTGCCGTTCATGCCGCCCGCGTTGAGACCATCGCGACCGCGGTGTTGACGGTGCCGACCTCGGGCGAGAGATTTTTCGAGATCACCGGCGACGTCACGCAATTCATCGCACAAGTCAAAGCGCGCGACGGCGCCGTTCTGCTGTTTCTCAAGCATACCTCGGCATCGCTGGTCATCCAGGAAAATGCCGATCCCGACGTTCGCACCGATCTCGTCACCGCGCTTGAGCGCTTGGCGCCGGCGAATTTCGGCTGGGTGCACGATGTCGAGGGACCCGACGATATGCCGGCCCATATCAAGTCCATGCTCAACGGCGTGTCGCTGCAAATTCCGGTAGCCGACGGCAAGCTGGCGCTGGGAACTTGGCAAGGCATCTACGTCGCCGAGCATCGTGCGCAGCCGCACCGGCGCGAAATCGTTCTGCAATTTATCGGCTGTTGCCAGTAAGTTTTGCGAAAGCGGCTTTATACGAAACGGCCGGACCGCGATGGTCCGGCCGCATTTTTTCGTTCAGTGCTGTCGCTGATGCTGCGATCAGTTGGGCCAGCACTTCTTGCCTTCCGGACCCAGATGATAGCCGGGCGGACAGGCGCGGTTGACGGCGAACGGACGGCAATGGCCGTGCGGCCCGCGCCAAAACCCGGGTCCGCAGCCTTCGGCGACTTTGATGACGAGACCGTTGCCGCTGTCGAGCGGAATTGGGGTGAAGCCCGCGGCGCTCGCGGTCGTCGCAACGGTGAGTGCGAATGCTCCGCTCAACAAGATCGATCGAATCATTGTTTGTTCCTTTCCGATAGCTGCGCCACGAGGCATGGCTTGAGTGATCGATTAAAACAGTTGAAGCGATGAACCGCGCCTGAACGAGGCTTTAACGCGGGCGACATCATGGCGTCCGGATTGCGGCGGAAGCTGACGTGCGGCAGGGTGATGGATGATCGGTGGACCGGACCGGGCCAACGGCGGTAACATCGCACATCAGGTTTGCATGAAGCCGGGGCGGGCCATTGGGCGAGGCTGCAATTCATCGTCTCTTGATCGCCGACGACCATCCGCTGTTCCGCGGCGCCCTGCGTGAAGCGGTCAACGGCCTGTTCGATCGCGTCGACGTCGCGGAGGCGGGCAGTTTCGAGGAAATTCCCGAAATTCTGGAAGGCGGCGGCGACGTCGACCTGATCCTGCTCGACTTGCGCATGCCCGGCGTGCGTGGTTTTTCCGGCCTGATGTATCTGCGCGCGCAGTATCCGCATTTGCCGATCGTCGTGGTGTCGGCCAACGACGACCCGGCCGTGATCCGCCGCTGCATGGAATTCGGCGCGTCGGGCTTCATTCCCAAGACGCTCGGCATCGAGGCGATGCGCCAGGCGATGGCGCGGGTGCTGGAAGGCGGCGTGTGGACGCCGCCCGACGTCGATCTGCACGGCGAGGCGGATGCCGCCACCGCCGCCACGATCGCGCGGCTGGCGACGCTCACGCCGCAGCAGGTGCGAGTGCTGATGATGCTTTCAGGCGGTTTGCTCAACAAGCAGATTGCCCACGAGCTCGGTCTCTCGGAGGCGACCGTCAAGGCCCACGTCTCCGCCATTCTGCAAAAGCTCGATGTCGAAAGCCGGACGCAAGCGGTGATCGCGGCCGGCAAGATCGAAGTCGGGCAGTGGCCGGTTCATCCGCCGCCGCGGTAGCGGAACTGACGGTTCGCTACTCCGCGGCGACCCGCTGCACCCGCCATTGTGCGATCAGCGCCCGCAGTGACGCCGGCTTGATCGGCTTATTCAGCAGGTGCGCGTCTTCGGCGCGGACCTCCTCGCGCACCCGCAGCGAGCGGTCGGCGGTGATAACGATCGCCGGCACATGACGGTTAAGGCGCCGGCGCAACTGCGCGATCGCGGCGACGCCGTTGGCGCCGTCGAGATGGTAGTCGACCAGAAATCCGTCGGGCTGAAGTCCGCTGGTCTCGATTGCCTTGATCGCTCCGGCGAGGTCCGGCGCCGTCAAAATACGGCTGCCCCAGCCGCCGAGCAGCCTTTCCATGCCGTCGAGAATGGCCCGGTCGTTGTCGATGCAAAGCACGACCATGTCGTCGAGTTGGCCGACAAAGCGCAGCGGGGTGGGCCGCTTCTGCGCCGCGATAAAGCCGCTGCCGCGCGGCACGTCGATCGCAAAGCGCGAGCCGCGGCTGACATTCGAGCGCAGCGACACTTCGCAGTCCAGGACACGGGCGATGCGCTCGACGATCGAAAGACCCAAGCCGACGCCGCGGGCCACCCGCGCGCCCTGCTCGAGCCGCCGAAATTCCTTGAACACGGCGCGGCGCTTGGCGTGTGGAATGCCGATGCCGGTATCGTAGACTTCGATGCAAAGCCGCTCGCCGCGCCGGCGGCAACCGACCAGCACGCGGCCGTCGGGCGTGTATTTGATGGCGTTGGAAATCAGGTTCTGCAGCAGCCGGCGCAACAGGCTGCGATCGGAGCGGACGTTCTGCGCGCACGGCATGACCGTCAGATCGAGGCCCTTTTCGCGGGCCATCGGGGCAAACTCGACTTCGAGGCGGTGCAGCAATTCGTCGATCCGGAACTCGGCGATCTCCGGCTTCATGGCGCCGGTGTCGAGCCGCGATATATCGAGGAGCGCGGTGAAGATCTCTTCGACCGCTTCGAGCGAGGCGTCGATGTTCTGCACCAGATCGGCATCTTCGCCGGAACGCTGCCGCTCGATCAGGCTGGTGACGTAGAGCCGCGCGGCGTTGAGCGGCTGCAGAATGTCGTGGCTCGCCGCGGCGACGAAGCGCGTTTTCGAGACATTGGCCTCGTCCGCCTCCGCCTTGGCGCGTGCCAGCGCGGCGTTGAGCCGGGTCAGCTCGCCGGTGCGCTCGCGCACGCGCCGCTCCAGCGTGGCATTGGCGCGCTCAAGCGCCTCGGCGGCCTTTACGCTGTCGGTGATATCGGTGAACGTCGTCACCAGGCCGCCGTCGGGCATGCGATTGCCGCGCACTTCGATCACCAGCCCGCGGTCGGCGAAGCGTTCCAGGAACGGCTCGACATCGGACGTGTAGCTGGCGATGCGCGCGGCGACGAATTCGTCGATGCTTTTGGCGTCGCGCTCGCCGAGCTCGGCGAGGTGACGCAGGATATCCTCGAGCGCGATGCCGACGCGGGTCAATTCATGCGGCAGATCGAAGATTTCGCCGAATTGCCGGTTCCAGCAGACCAACGCCAGATCCTTGTCGAACACGGCGATGCCCTGGCGCA
The DNA here is from genome assembly GCA_036267435.1 of Xanthobacteraceae bacterium. GTDB lineage: Bacteria > Pseudomonadota > Alphaproteobacteria > Rhizobiales > Xanthobacteraceae > BOG-931. Next base: position 7,810 of record DATAWA010000213.1, read on the forward strand.
CGTGATCGAGCGCGGTCTGCATGATCTCGCGGTTATAGTGGATCGCGGCGTTGGCGTCGTCGAGAAGCTTCAACGCCGCTTTGGTCGAGACCGTGCGCTTGCGCAGCACGAGCGACAGCACCAGCCGCGACGACGCCGCGCCGATGGCCGAGGCGAGCAGATATTCGGCGTATTGCAGGAGCTGAAAATCCGCTTCCGCCTGCGGCGTGAGGTCGATGCGGCGGGTCGACGCGAAGCTGGAAAAAGATTCTCGGGTGCGTTCGTCGCCGAGATAGCGCGCCACCGTCGCGATCAATTCCTCGACCGTCACCGAGGCGCGGCGCAGCCGGAAACTCGGCGCGATCGGCCGCAGCGTCGACGGCACGAACAGGTCGGCTTGCACCCGCTCGATCGCGGCCGGACGGCGCAAAAGCGAGCAGCCGATATAGCAGACGACGTTGAGTACAAGGCTCAACAGCACGCCGTGCACCAGCGGCGGCAGGTCGACGCCGAACAGCGCCTGCGGCCGCAAAAAGCCCATTCCCCACGGACCGTCGGCGAGGAAGTGGGCGCCGCCGGCGCCGGCTTCGAAAATGCTAGGCAGCAGCAGCGTGTAGCACCACAGCAAAATGCCGGCGCTCACGCCGGCGATGGCCCCGAACGCAGTGCCCCGCCGCCAGACCAGGCCGCCGAAAAACGCCGGCGCCATTTGCGCCACCGCCGCGAACGACAACAACCCGATGGCGGCGAGCTGGGCGTCGCCGGCGAAGCGATAGTAGATGTAGGCGAGGAACAGGATGACGAAGATCGCGATACGGCGCGTGATCAAAAGTTGCGCCGCCGGATCGCGCGGTTCGCCCCGGCGGGCATGGCGCTTGAGCGCGAGCGGCATCACGATGTCGTTCGACACCATGATGGCGAGCGCGACCGATTCGACGATCACCATCGCGGTGGCGGCGGACAAGCCGCCGACGAATGCGACGATCGTCATGAGGTTGGAGTGCGCGGCCAGCGGCAGCGCTAGCACGAACATGTCGCTGTCGATGTGGCCGGCCGGAAACGTCATCAGCCCGGCGAGCGCGATCGGCAGCACAAACAGATTGATAAGAACCAGATAGACCGGGAACAGCCAGGCGGCGCGGCGAACCTCGGCCTCGCTGTGGTTCTCGACCACCATGACGTGGAATTGCCGCGGCAGAAGCATGATCGCGAACAGCGACAGCAGCGTCATGGCGGCAAACGGCGCAAGCTGCGGGAGCCGCGTCAGCGCGGACGCGGCCTTCGGCGTGTCGAGGGCGCGCGCGAACAGCGCTACCGGACCATGGAACATGACAAACGTCACGAACACGCCGACGGCGATAAACGCCATCAGCTTGACGATCGACTCCGCCGCGATCGCCAGCATCAGGCCATCCTGATGCTCGGTCGCATCGGTATGACGGGTGCCGAACAGCACCGCGAAGGTCGCCATCGCTAGCGCCACGAACAGCGCAACGTCGCCCACCAAAGGCGGCGCTGCGCCGCCGGGCGAGGCTTCGGCCAGAATGGTGGAGACCGAGGCCGACACCGCTTTGAGCTGCAACGCGATGTAGGGGATCATGCCGACGATGGCGACCAGCGCCACCGTCGCCGCCACCGCCTGGCTTTTGCCGTAGCGCGCCGCGATGAAATCGGCGATCGAAGTGATGTTCTGGCTCTTGGCAAGCCGCACGACGCGCAGGATAAGCGGAAAGCCGAGCCCCACCATCACCAGCGGGCCGATATAGATGGCGAGAAAATCAAGGCCCGAATGCGAGGCGACGCCGACCGAGCCGAAAAACGTCCACGACGTGCAATAAATCGCCAGCGAGAGCGGGTAGATCAGGCGCCGTGAGGACGCGCCGCGGGCGATGCGCACGCGGTCGCCATAGCTCGCCACCCCGAACAGCAGGCCGAGATAGGCAAGTGCAATGAGGAGAACGACCCAGCCTTGCAACATGGCCTTGCCCCGGCGTGCTCCCTTGTGGCGTCGGCGCTCGCTGCCTTGCAGCGGCCGATTTTGGCCGAGGGGACCATTTTTCGGCTATTCTGTCCATGCTGCCGGCGACGACGCGGTTAAGACGGCGCGCCCGGCGGCCGGCGTGATTTTCGATCGGCACCGTGGCCGTTGCATCGCGGCGCGGCGGCTGGCGCCGCGTCATTGCGGGGCGCCGCAAAGCCGCGAGCCCGGAATCGATTACCACACGGAATGCACGACATGCACCGGCGGTGATTATGGATTGCGCTCGGACCGGGAATGACACGGTGAGATCCTACCCCGCCGCGTTCCTTGACCGGCAAGCCGAGGCGAAGAGCGAGGCGGGGAAGGCTACTTCGACGCATCCAAATCGTCGTCTTTGTGGTTGTGCAGAAATCGGGCGATCTGTCCTCGCAACTCGGCCGTGGCCACCAGTTCTCCCATCGAGCCGGCCGTATCAAAAAGTTCGCGCTGGAGTTTCGCGGGGAGGGTGTTCCACTGCATGATGACGGCCGCGCCGAGACAGCGAAGGACATGTTCCTCCTCGGCGGCGAGGGCGATGCGGTCGGACGGCTTTCCGTCCGACGCCTGGAGCGTCTTGTCGAAATTGTCCGCCAACCACTTTTCGTTGTCGGCGAGCGAGCTGAAACTGTCGCTCGAATCCTGATATTTTCGAATTTGGCTGGGATCGGTCGATTCCTTGCTGAGCTTGCCCAATTCGCTCGACTTGGCGCGATATTGCTTCACGGTGAACATATGAGGCTCCGTTGCCGTCAGTACATGATGGTTCAGCGGTATGGTCGCGCGCTGAAATGGCAGGCGAACCGGCTCACCAGGCACGCGCGCGCAGTCCTGTGAGCCGCAGCTCGAAGACGGCTAATGAAAGCGCCTCCAGCACCCTAAAGTGTGCCCAATCGCCAACGCGAAGACTGTGCAATATCGCTCACAATCGGAAAGCACGTGGCTGCGGCTCGCGCGACGTCACCGAAAATAACGGGCAAGTGTTCATGATGAGCGCCTGCTTTACGAGTCATGGAATACTTAACTTAATGTGGTTTGTTTCTATAAACACAGTATTGTCATGAATATTTATAGTCGATTACTTGTATTGAAGCGATCGATAACTATCTAACAGTCAATGGGCTCCGCGTGGGAGCAACAGGAGTTTGCAATGAAGAATTCTTTAACTGCTTTTCTGAAGGACGAGACGGCAGCAACCGCTATCGAATACGGACTCATCGCCGCCGGCATTTCGGTTGCGATCATCGCGGTCGTGCAGGGTCTCGGAAGCAAGCTGAATACGACCTTTACATCGGTTTCAACCGCACTCAAGTAATCGAGGCCGAAAACAAAAGGGGACTTTGTCCGTTGGCCGAAGTTCCGCTTCGTCGTTTCAAATCGATGCCGGTCCGCGGCCGGCGTCGAGAACTTCCAAGCAATGAGCGGACATCGCGTATCGGCTTGGGCAGATCGACGAAAAGCAAATCGACGAGAAACTGGGGCGCCTCATCGAAGTCATGGAGCGAGGAACCGCTCAACCCGGGTCGGCAGGAAAGCAGGCAGTGGTGGCAGTGTCTCGAAAAATTGTTGGCAAGGCCGACACCTGCGTGAGCTGTCCGATGTGTTGTTGCGAAATCATCATGCTGAACACGACGGGTTTGCCACGAGAGTTTTCGGTGCGATGCCTGAACTGCGAGGCGCGAAGAGTTTATCGAGCGGATCAGGTCCACGATCGCAACGCCGCCGCCGAGACAACTCGGAGTCCCGGAAAGATACAATTCGGCAACAGGAGCGCTGCCGGTCGCGATTCAACACCCGCAGCTCCGCTGCAGCCGAAATCCCGGTTCAACACAATGACGACCTGGCTGCTGCAGTAGTGCGTGCCGATGCCGGCTGCGGGGTTCAAGCACACGCGAACGTGTCCTCAGACTCCGCAACCATTCGTAGCAGCGCGGCGTTGTCTGGATCCTCACAACAAAATGTTTTGTTTGAGCTACGCTTGGAGGCTCACGTGTTTCATAGAACACTCGTCGCTTTTGCCGCGGTCGCCGCGCTCGGCTGCCTGCCCATGGCGACAACGGCACTGGCCGCACATGGTCATGCTGGCCGCGGCGGACATGTGGCGGCTGCGCATATCGGTGGCGGCCATGTTGCCCGTTACGGCGGCGGACATGTCGGCCGTTACGGCGGCGGCCATGTCGCCCGCTACGGCGGCGGTTACGTCAATGGGCCGATCTACGATAGCTGCTCCGGCTACGGCTACGGCTATGGCTATGGTTACGGACCCGGTTATGGCTACGGTGGATGCCGTGGTTATGGCGTGCCTCTCGTCGGCGGCCTAATCAATGGCGTTTTGGGCGGTTACTAATTGAGAACGGCTGGCTTAGAGCATGAACCGGAAAATGCTTGGCCCTCGGACTTGGTCCGAGGGCGTATACCGGCTTTTCGAAATTGATTTCGCCCGATAAAACGGCGCGCATACGAGAAATGAACTCTAAGTCTTGATCTATGTCTGATCGTGCAGAGTCTGGTCGTGCAGAACGACATTCAACAACGAAGTGTGGACTTCAATGCCGCCGTTGTAGTCGATGAAGCCCATTTTTCTAAATCTGTTCATGAAGAAACTGACACGCGATCGCGTCGTTCCGATCATTTCCGCAAGCGTCTCCTGGCTGATTTTCGCGATCACCGGTTCGGGGGCGCCTTCCTTACCGAAGTTCGCCAACAGAAGCAGCAGGCGGGCAAGCCGCTTCTCGCTCGAATTGAATAGTTGATCGACCAAGTCCGCCTCGACGCGGATGCTGCGGCCGAGAAGGTGGGCGATAAACTTTTCGGAAAATGCCGGTTCGCGACGGATCACTTGGATAATCGCCGCCTTTTCCAGCCGTGCGATAACGGAATCCGTCAATGTCCTGACGGTGGCGATACGCAACGCCTGCCCGGCTAGACAGCCCTCGCCGAAGAATTCGTCCGCTCCGAGAATCGCAATAACCGCTTCCTTGCCTTGCTCGGAGACGACAGTGAGCTTCACTTTGCCCTTCTGCACGTAAAAAACCGAATCCGCGGGGTCACCCTGTGAAAAAATGGTCTGGTTCTTGCGATATTTATTGATGTCGCGACCGTCGCCGATCTTGGAAAGAAATAATTTCGGATCGAATGAGGATTGGTGTTTCGTCGCCATGCCATGACCTTGCACGGCATTCTTACGCCGGTTCGGGGTCGAAGGAAACCGCTTGCCCGATTTGGCGGACACTGGGCCGCGGCCTTGGTGCTTATCCATGGATCCTGCGATCGGTTGGCGAGGTCGGTCCGGACGATAGGGTCACAAAGCACAAGAAGCATGCGGCCGTGTGAGCAATATTGCTCAGATGCGCATAGAGCGGAAGATCACTATGTGTCGTAGGGGCGCCCCGGCCGACTAGGGAGCCAAGACACAATGAATCCGATCACTGTATTTCTCACCATCGCCTGCCTCGCCATCGGCGTCGCATTGGGCGCGATAGGCCACCTCTATGCCGGTATCGCCGTCGTGGTCGTTGCGGTCGTCATCTCCGCCGCGCTGAAGATGGCCAACACTTGGGAAAAATTCGTTATCCTTCGCGCCGGCAAATTGCGCGGTGTTAAAGGGCCGGGACTCTTCCTCATCATTCCAGTTATCGACCATGTCATAGCGATCATCGATGAGCGTATTCAGACCACCGCCTTTAGCGCCGAGGCGGCGCTGACCAAAGACACCGTCCCGGTGAACGTGGACGCGATCATCTTCTGGTTCGTCCACGACGCGCAGAAGGCGGCCTTGAACATCACGAATTACCGCGAAGCGATCGATCGCGTCGCGCAGACGTCACTTCGGGAAATGATCGGGTCGTCGATGCTGGCGGCGCTGTTGTCGGAGCGCACCGCCGCCGACGAAATCTTGCGCGGCGAAATCGCCCGAAAAACCGCAGACTGGGGCATTTCAGTGAAGTCGGTCGAGATTCGTGACGTCGCTATCCCGGTTGCCTTGCAGGACGCCATGTCCCGGCAAGCCCAGGCGGAACGCGAAAAGCAGGCGCGCGTCATTCTCGGATCGGCCGAAGCGGCGATCGCCAGCCAGTTCGTCGAGGCGGCCATGACCTATGCCGATCATCCGTGGGCTTTGCAGCTGCGCGCCATGAACATCATTTACGAGACGACCAAGGAGCGCGGCGCCACCATCCTGATGCCGACATCGATGGTCGACAGCATGAATCCCGCCGTAGCGCTCGCCTTGGCGGGGCAGCAACTCCCGGCGCAAACGGCGTCGGGACCGTGGTCAGCATCGCAAAACACGAACGGCCCTTTGCCGCCCGATAAACGCCCGCAATAATCCATAATAAATGGCATCCGGCGAAAGGACGAGAGCATGTTGGATAAAACGTCGGCTACCCCCGCAAATCTGTCGCTGCTGAGCGTCCCGGCGTTCTGGCCGATGGCCATGGCGACGGCGATGCTTGAGGCGGGGACCGAACTCTATGCGAAGAATCTCAAATTCGTCGATGAAGAGATCAAAATTCATAACGAGCTGAGACCCACCCTTGCGACACCGAACACGGTGCGGCTCGATCTGCGGACCATGGTGCTGCGTGATTACGGAAAACCGGGCGGCATTCCGACTCTCATCGATGCGCCCCACGCCGGTCACACCGCCATGATCGCCGACTACCATAAGGGCCAAAGCCTCGTTGAAACTCTGCTGGCCAATGGCATTGGCCATGTTGCCTTGACCGACTGGAAATCGGCGACTGCAGATATGAAAGACTTGGAGATCGACAACTACCTGGCCGAGGTCGTTGTTGCGATTGATGATCTCGGCGGCCGCGTGAATCTCGTCGGGCTTTGTCAGGGCGGCTGGGTAGCGGCCATGGTCGCAGCGCGCTTTCCCGACAAGGTGAATGCGCTGGTGCTCGCGGGCTCGCCGATCGATACCGATGCCGGCAACGGGCCGATTAAACGCATGGCGCACCGGTCGCCGGTCTCGTTCTATCAGGAGCTGGTCGAACTCGGCGGCGGTCTGATGCTGGGCAAATACATGCTGGCGGGCTGGAAGAACATGCATCCGCAGCAGCATTATGTCCAAGACCAGATCGACCTTTACGAGCGCATCGACGATCCGGCCTATCTCGCCAAAGAAGAGACGTTCAATAGCTGGTATGAGAATCCGATCGACCTGCCGGGACGTTGGTATCTCCAGGTGATCACCCAACTGTTCAAGGAGAACCGGCTCGCCAAGGGGGAATTCGTCGGTCTCGGCCGCAAGCTCAATCTGCGTGACATTACTTGTCCGGTCTATCTCCTGGCGGGCGCCGCCGACGATATCACGACGCCCGAACAGGTCCTCGACGCCGCGAAGTATCTCGGGACGCCGAAGGATCGCATCGTTTCGGAAACTGTGCCCGGCGGTCACATCGGGCTGTTCATGGGGGCACGCACGCTCAAGGAGCATTGGCCGGCGATCGCTCGCTGGATCGCTGCGCAATAAACTGTGCATCATATGGCGCCCGGCCGCTCGGTCGGGCCGCACTCGTTGCCCGTTACTGACATGCAGACCATCGCGAACAAGACTTTCCAAGAGATCGCTGTCGGCGACACCGCGTCGGTGCAACGCACCTTGCAGGCCGGCGACATTCGAGCCTGGGCTGCCGCGTTCGGTGAAGTGGATATGCTTGCCGGCCCTGGCGAGAGCCAAGGTGCCGCCGGCATCGTTACGGCTATTCTGACCGCGCTCGTAGGTTCGGCGCTCCCAGGACCCGGGACCTCGATCCGCACCAGCACGGTGCAGATCAAGGGTGCATTGCCGATCGGCGCGGCGATGACGGCGCGCCTCGTCGTGCGCGAGAAACGGTCGGATCAGGGGATTGTCGTGCTGGACGGTCAGTGCACCGACCCCGCCGGTCAAGTCTTCGCCACCGCAATCCTGGACGTTCTGGCGCCGACAACGCGCCAGCAATACCAGGTGGCGGAGCATCGGCTCGACGGACTGATCTCGCGGTGTGGGGGTCTCAAGCCGATGCTGACCGGTGTAGCGCATCCCTGCAGCGCCGATGCGTTGGCTGGCGCCGTGGAAGCGGCCGAGGCGGGGCTGATCCTGCCCGTATTGTTCGGCCCCGAGGCTGAAATCCGGCGGATCGCGGAACAGGCTCATTTGGATATCGCCAAGTGCCGGATCGTGACCGCGGACGGTGCCGAGGACTCGGCGCTGAAGGCCGCCACCGCCGCCGGCAACGGCGACGTCGCGGCACTGATGAAAGGCAGCCTGCACACCGATGTGCTTTTGCATGCGGTCATGCAGAAGCAAGCAAAACTGCGCACCGGACGATTGATCAGCCACTGCGTGATGGTATCGGTGCCGACCTACGCGCGCCGCTTCATCATCAGCGACGTCGCACTGAACATCGCGCCCGACACCGATCAGAAGCGCGACATCTGCCAGAACGCAATCGGGTTTGCGCGCGCTCTCGGCATCGGCTTGCCGAAGGTCGCCGTGCTGGCCGCCGTCGAAATGGTGCAGACCAGAATGCCGGCGACGCTCGACGGCGCTATTCTGGCCAAGATGGCCGATCGCGGTCAGATCGTCGGCGGCATCGTCGACGGGCCGCTCGATCTCGATGCCGCAGTGGACGCGCAAGCCGCGCGGATCAAGCATATCTCATCGCCGATCGCGGGCCTCGCCGATGTGTTGATCGTGCCGAACATCGAGGCCGGCAACATGGTCTATAAGAATCTGGCTTTCATGGCCGATGCCCAGATCGCCGGCCTCGTCGTCGGTGCACGGGTGCCGGTGATTCTAACGAGCCGCGCCGATACCGCCGCGGCGCGCCGCTTTTCGGCCGCCGCCGCCGTGCTGTACGCCGATGCGCTGACGCGCGATCCCACCATCCTGTCGCCTGAAATCGCGGAGTGATCGGCCATGAGCGCACCATGAACGCACCATGAGCGCGGCCAGCGTCAACGAGGCCATCGTCGTGGTCAACGCGGGCTCCACCAGCTTGAAGTTTGCCGCTTATGCGGTGGATGCGTCCGGATCGCTGCCGCTGCTCTGCCGCGGCCAGATCGACGGCATGGAAAGTGATCCTCATTTCGTCGTCAAGAACGCGGCCGGTATGCAATTGGGCGTGAACGAATGGGGCAAAGGCTGCGCGATCGACCACAAAACGGCGCTGCATTTCGTCATCATCTGGCTCGAAGCCAATCTAGGCGACAGCAAGGTGATAGCCGCCGGCCATCGTATCGTGCTCGGCGGCATCCGCTTCGAGGCGCCGGTGCGGATCGACAGCGACGTGCTGACATATCTCGACTCGCTTGTGGTGATGGAACCCTCGCATCAGCCCTACAATGTGCTGGGAGCCCGCGCGCTCGCCGAGGCGTTCCCCGGCCTGCCGCAGGTCGCTTGTTTCGACAGCGCGTTCCATCGGGCGATGCCTGAGGTGGCGCAGATTTATGCGCTGCCAAAGGATGTCCGCGATGCTGGGGTGCGGCACTGGGGCTATCACGGCATTTCCTACGAATATATCAGCCGGCAAGTGCCGAAGTTCGCGCCGCAGGCGCGTCGCGTCATCGCCGCGCATCTCGGCGGCGGCACCAGCATGTGCGCCATGATGGATGGGCGCAGCGTCGACACCACGATGGGACTTGGCGCAGTGTCCGGCCTGCCGATGGCGACACGCTCCGGCGACGTGCCGTCGGACGCGTTGTTCTATCTGCTGCGCCGCAAGCTGTTCGACGACGCGTCGCTGGAGACGATGCTGTACGAGCGCTCCGGCCTCTTCGGCCTATCCGGCATCAGCGACGACATGCGGGTGCTGCAGGAGAGCGCGGATCCGGATGCGGTCGCGGCGGTAGAATATTTCGTATACGCAATGACAAAATATGCCGGTGCCTATGCGGCCGTACTCGGCGGGCTGGATGCGTTTGTATTCACCGCCGGCATTGGCGAGCATTCCGCGCCCGTTCGCGCGGCGCTGTGCGCCAAGCTGGCGTGGCTCGGCGTGAAACTGGACGAACCGGCGAACATGTCCGGCGGCCCGCGCATTTCCGCCTCGGACAGCCGCGTGTCGGTTTGGGTCATTCCCACCAACGAGGAACTGATGATCGCGCAGCACACGCTGGCACTTATTCGCCCGTCGCCGCGCTGAAAGAAGGAACCCCGGCCATGAAATCCGATAGTGACCAGCCGACGGCTCACGACACTGATCTTGGACCGAAGCCGGCGCCAAAGGACGATTTGAAATCGCTGCCTCTGGCCGAAGTGGAGAAAAAATTGGCGTCGTCGCCGGATGGGCTCACTCAGGCCGAGGCGCAAAAGCGGCTGACCCAATATGGGCCAAACGAGATTGCGGAAAAAAAGACCAATGAGCTCCTGAAATTCCTCAGCTATTTTTGGGGTCCGATCCCTTGGATGATCGAAGCGGCGGTGATCCTGTCGGCGGTTGCCCGGCATTGGCCGGACTTTGGCATTATCCTCGTTCTGCTCTTAGCGAACGCAGTCGTCGGTTTCTGGGAGGAACACCAGGCGGGCAACGCCATCGCTGCCCTGAAGGCCACGCTGGCGATCAAGGCCAGGGTGAAACGCGACGGCAAGTGGGTTACGCCCGCGGCGCGCGAGTTGGTGCCGGGCGACGTTATCCGCGTGCGTATGGGCGACATCGTGCCGGCGGATGCGCGCCTGCTGGAAGGTGACCCGATCGAAGTAGACCAGTCCGCGCTGACGGGCGAGTCGCTGCCGGTCGCCCGCAAGTCCGGCGAGGCCGTGTTTTCCGGGTCGATCGTTCGTCAAGGCGAAATCGGCGCACTGGTCTACGCCACGGGTGCGGATACTTACTTCGGCAAGACGGCGGAACTGGTGCAGGGGGCGCAATCCGTCAGTCACTTTCAACGCGCGGTGCTCAAGATCGGCAATTATTTGATCATCCTCGCGGTGGTTCTGGTGGCGACGATCATTGGCTTCGCGATCTTTCGCGGCGATCCGATCCTCACCACGTTGCAGTTCGCCTTGGTGCTGACGGTAGCAGCGATCCCCGTGGCGATGCCCACGGTGCTGTCCGTGACCATGGCCGTCGGCGCGCGCCTGCTCGCGAAGAAAAAGGCGATTGTGACCCGGTTGGAGGCGATCGAGGAATTGGCTGGCGTGGACGTCCTGTGCGCCGACAAGACTGGCACGCTAACGCAAAACAAACTGACCCTGGGCGATCCGTTCAGCGTGAACAATGTCACCGCCGGGCAAGTCATCCTCAACGCCGCGCTGGCGTCGCGCGCGGACAATAACGACACCATCGACCTCGCCGTTCTGGGTGGCCTGAAAAACGATCAGGCGTTGAAAGGCTATGAGATCACTCACTTTCGGCCGTTCGATCCGGTGCATAAACGCACCGAGGCCGCCGTCACCGGCCCTGACGGGAATGCATTCAAAGTGACCAAAGGGGCGCCGCAGGTAATCTTGGCACTGTCGGCGGATGCTGAAGAGGTGAAGCCCGCCGTCGACAAGGCGGTCAACGAATTCGCGGCACGCGGCTTTCGTTCGTTAGGCGTCGCTCGGGCGGACGGAGGCGGCCAATGGCAGTTTTTCGGCGTGCTACCCCTGTTCGATCCGCCACGGGAAGACGCCAAGGCAACCATCGCGACCGCGCGAGGAATGGGCGTGAAGGTCAAGATGGTGACCGGCGACGCACTGGCGATCGCTCAGGAAACCGCCAAGAAATTGGGAATGGGCACCGACATCCTCGACGCCAGCGGGTTCGGCGATACCAAGCATCAAGAAACGGCGCAGTTGGTTCACTCCATCGAGAACGCCGACGGTTTCGCCCAGGTATTTCCCGAACACAAGTTCCACATCGTGGATGTACTGCAAAAGCGCGGCCACATCGTCGGCATGACCGGCGACGGAGTGAATGACGCGCCCGCGCTGAAGAAAGCCGACTGCGGCATCGCGGTTTCGAGCGCGACAGACGCCGCGCGCGCGGCGGCGGCCATTGTACTGATGACACCCGGCCTGTCGGTGATCATCGATGGGATCAAGGAGAGCCGCCGGATCTTCCAGCGCATGAACAGCTATGCGATCTACCGCATCGCCGAGACGCTTCGCGTGCTGCTGTTCATGACGCTGGCGATCCTGATCTTCAACTTTTATCCGCTGACGGCGGTGATGATCGTGATGCTGGCGTTGCTCAACGATGGCGCCATCCTGTCCATTGCTTATGACAATGTTCATTACAAGGATCAGCCCGAGGCTTGGAACATGCCCGTGGTGCTGGGAATTGCCACGGTGCTGGGCGTCATCGGGGTCGTCGCCGCATTTGGCCTGTTTTATCTCGGCGAGCGTGTTTTCCACCTCGACCGAGCGCATATCCAGACACTGATGTACCTGAAGCTCTCCGTAGCCGGACATCTGACGATTTTCCTGACGCGCACCCGCGGCCCGTTCTGGTCCATACGCCCGGCGCGGATTTTGTGGATTGCGGTGCTCGGCACGCAGACGGTGGCAACCCTGATTGCGGTGTATGGCGTGTTCATGACTCCGCTTGGATGGGGCTGGGCGATGTTTGTTTGGGGCTATGCTCTGACGTGGTTCCTCGTCAATGACCGCGTGAAACTGCTCGCCTATCGGATTCTTGATCCCGCCAAAGCCAGGACGCTGTCCGATTCGAGGCCGGCGGCGCTCTCAGCGAGCGTAGTTTAGACCATGGTCGCGATTGCTCCGCTATCCGATGCGAGGACTCGGCTCGCGGGATCGCCGGCGTTTGCAAACGACGGTCCGTCGACTGCCTGACAAACGACGAAGCGCACCGCCGGTTGCAGAAGTTCGGCCCGAACGCGATGCCCGACACGGCGCTGCATCCGTTGCGCATGAAAATCGGAAAATTCTGGGCGCCCGTCCCGTGGATGCTGGAGGCTGCGAATTTCCCGAACCTCGGCTCCGATCAGGGCGGAATATAACGAATTCACGGCTATCGGACGCCGATCTAACAAGTCAGCGATGCGGCTTCAGCTCATGTCGCGCGGCGACGAAGTGAAGCTCGACCCTAATACCCTCTCGCTCGTCAGCGCTGCCTGCACCCAAATGCAGGCGAGATCGATCAGGCTGCACTTCTCATCATCGCTGGCGACTTCGGAGGACTCGCGCATGGCCTCCTTGGCGTACTGCCGGAACACGTCAGCCTCACTCATGACAGCCTCCTGACTGCTATATCTTATTATTTTCCCCCATTGCCTTGCAGCTTGTACTTTCTGGAGTTGCCGATCTGTATAGAAGCGCTCACTCCGCTTCGCTGCGGCGAGATGTCCACATGCATATTTTCCAGCATCTGCGGGCGCTTCAGCGCGTTCAATAAAAGAATCCGGCGTACGACGCCGGCGGCTGTGAGCGATTTTGCTCAGAAGTCCGAGGGAAATAGGCGCAGGCTTCACAAGTGAAACGCCAGCGTGAACCTGGCGCGGTCGGATAGCTATGAACGCCTCCTCAAATTGGCCGCGCAATCGGCTTTTGCTCGCGCTACCTGCCCGCAATCTCAAGCGGCTTATGCCGGAGCTTGAACAGATTCAATGCCGCCGCGCGCAGATACTGATGAACGCCGATAGTGCGCTCGACCATGTATTCTTTCCCGATAGCGGGGTCGTCTCGGTGGTGGCGGTTTATGCGGACGGCAGCATCATCGAGATGGCAACGGTCGGAAGGGAGGGCTTCACCGATGTCCAAGCCATCTTCGGCACCAAGCGCTCCTCGGTCCAGCTTCTTGTCCAAATCCCCGGCAGTGCCGCAAAGATGTCGCGCGTGGCGTTTGCGCGGGCCATGCAGTCAATGCCGTCCTTCCGTAGCGTCATGGACGCGTACGTCCAAGCCTTTCTCGAACAGGTCATGGTGTCGGTCGCGTGCAACGGCGCGCACAGCCTCAAGCAGCGGCTGGCGCGTTGGCTGCTGATGATGCGGGACCGCAGCGACGAGGACGTGCTCCCAATCACTCAGAGTCTGCTCGCGGAAATGCTGGGTGTCCAAAGGCCAACCATCACGATTGCCATCCGGGAATTCGAACATGCCGGTCTGATCGAGCGCGGCCGGCGGCGACTCACGCTCCTCGACCGGCAGGGCCTCGCGGAGACATCTTGCGAATGTTATCAACTGGTTAGGGCTCGGGTAGTGTCTCAGTTTGAAATTTCCCGGCGACCCAGAGGCGTGACATTTGCGCCAAGTAGCCAGAATATGGTGTTGAAGACCCAAAGGAACGCTAGGACCATCATGGCAGCCGCAATGATGCCTGTAGCGATCTGAATGGCATTAGGGTCGGTCACACCAATGAGATTACACCACCAAGCTACAGCCTTTTGCATTGGTTAGCCCTCCCGATCTTGGTGGGCTATTATGGGCGTACCACCCAGGAGATTCCATGCCCAGAGGCCCTAAAGGCGAGAAGCGCCCCGCCGACGTAATTGGCAACGCGGTCCATGTCATGCGGATTGCGACGGGGGAGACTGAAGACACTCCAGAAACTGGCAAGGAGTACGCCCGGAAGGGCGGTCTTATAGGCGGGAAGGCACGGGCAAAATCTCTTTCCCCCAAGAGGCGAAAGGAGATTGCTCAAAAAGCGGCGCGAAAGCGATGGTCAAATACGAAGGCTTAAAGGTACTTACTGAGTCATGGGACCATGCGGCTGAACACGCAGACTCATATAGTCGGTGTTCCATTTTTTAAGTCTCTCAGCCACAAATAGCGTCATCTCTGCCATTGAGAATACGTAGCATCCCTCCAATTCAATCCCGATCCATTTACCGTCCTTTTTGCAGCGTTTTTCAAATAAATCGGCGATCTGAGATTTCACGGTTTCCGGCGTTTGCGGAAGCGGCCAAGTCCGGTTCGACGGCGTGCACCAAATAAATAGAAAGCGTATAGAGGTCATCTTCTCCATTCCGCTCAACCTCTACGTCTTGATCCAAATCTACATACACAGCAGTCAGGTGTGTCTGGGAATTTGCGAATACTTTTTTGATTCGCTCTTCAATCCCGTATCTGCCTAGGCGCTCGACAAATACGTCTGGGAATGCAGCACGAAAATATCGAATTGCCAGCCATCTTTGCAGGCTCCTTCGTTCGTCCAAAGATAGCTTAGCCGTCGCGGTCGGCTTCTGGGCTAAGAGCGCCGACTTTTCAATCTGACATTTCAGCGTCGCTGACAACTCGACTATGACTGAAGTATCTGAGCCGGCGGTAAATGGCAGATGCAACGTGCGTGCACTCTTTGCGCTCAGATAGTTTCCGTTTGGCTTGTCTATTTCGCGCCCGATTATTGCTTCAACGATCGGCTCAATATCGCTCTCCTGGACAATATCACAGTCATGAGAGACGATGACTACGACAGTATCATCGGCGCTTTCTGGGTGAATTAATCCAAGCGTCCTAGCGCCCTCAGTGGTCAGAACATCCCCCTGCCGCCAATCGGTGTTTTGAGCCGACGCTGCCACGAAGAATTTCACTCATTAAAAATAGCTGGAGCATCATCAGTAATTCCGGCAGCCGCTTTACGGCCAGCAAACCGCGAAGTCAGCTGATTACGGCGTTCGGCTTCACCGCGAAGCAAGCTGACAAGCGACAAGGCGGCTTTCTCGCCATCTACCCCAGAGGCAATCGACTCAAACAGTGTCATTCCGTTCGGCAATTTACGGTTCCGCACGATAGGTGACATTTGTAAATTAACGGCGGTAATTACATCAGCGGCTTTTGTAAAGTTATCTAGCTTTGCTGCGTTGACCGGGCTTATCTGCTTCCCACTCATCCAATCATAAATTGCCGTGCGGGAGACCCCCATCAACTTCGCTAAGCTCGAAACGGACGGTTTAAGAACCTCCAAAATGCGAGCGATTTCATTCGCTGCGGTCTGTGACTGAACGATCTTTTGATCGTCGGCGCCCCGGTAGTATCCCGCAGCAGCAGCACCAAAATCATAGCGCAGTTTGTTGTACTCGCTGGTGGCTTGGCCGCCGGTTCCTAGCTGTAAGGCGAGCGTGACCGGCATTAAAAACGAGATCAAAATCGTATCTCGATTCAGGTAAGGCGTGGTGGGGACTGGATATTCCATATCTAGGTCACTCCCAAACGCTGAAGGCATGGGGAGTGACCATTTCGTCGAATGAATCGCGGACGTCTCCATGAAGGCTGATCAACTTTTCTTTGATTTTATCAATATCAAATTTTTGCCTGTTTTCATACCAAGCGTCTGTATCAATAATACCATAAATCCCAGAAGTCTCTCTAAATTTCTCGGCTACCTGCAGCAACATAGGCTGAAGATCGGGGGCAAAACTTACCCCCTTTGCGGTTTGGTCTTGAATGACCGCGCGGCACATGAGGTTCGCCTGATCAGAAGTGGACCATGTTTCAGAAATTACGTGTTTAAGCTGCCTCTCATTGAGTTTGTCGAGTAGTCCGACGAGTGATGGCGCTAAATAGTCAGTTATTTTTTCATTGGGGTTAGGGATGATGGCATCCAAAAATCTGATGCCAATGCGCTCGCAAAAGCTCAATCCACCTACGGATTCATTTAACGTCTTTAGCCCCAAAAGAAAAGCATCTCTAAATGGATCAAACGTCTCATATTCTGTCGTTTGAAATATAAGCGATGCTTGATCCAACAAAAATCCAGAGAATTTTTTTTCATTCAGGAACAAATAGCGCGCTGTCTGCGCAACCGGCATCTGATTGGCCGTGGCAGGCACCCCTAAGTTTAAGTTGACCGTTGAGATCATCAGTTTCGCAAAATCTGCATACCCGGCTTTTCGCAAGGCGTCCTGTATGGCCGGTACATAACTATCAAGCGTGAGAACCGCGTTGAACCGAACCTGTGCCAGTACAAAATAGACTGGCGCATTTTTCATTTTTTTGCCCATTGCAACCCCCTACTTGTCAACCCACTTGACACTTTACAAGTGGCTTTACAGTAGGTGAAGGGGTATATTTTGTATCCTCAAAATAATGAGTTAAGAAAACTAACTAGTTGATTTAGCTTGAAAATCAAAATTTTAAAGTGACGAATAATGCTTGACACTCAAGCAAAAAGTTCAGATATTTGGGGTATGAACAGACTGCCCCTCGAAACCCGCGTCCAAATCCTCTCGATGCTCTGTGAGGGGTCGTCCATGCGGTCGATCTCGCGGGTGGCTGACGTTTCGATCAATACCGTGACCAAGCTCCTGGTGGACGCCGGAAAGGCTTGCGCCGCCTTCCATGACGAGAAGGTCCGTGGCGTGAAGGCGCGGAAGGTGCAGGTCGATGAAATCTGGTCATTCACGGCAGCGAAGCAAAAGAATGTCGCCTCAATGAAGACCTCGGTTGCGGGCGCTGGGGATACCTGGACATGGACGGCAATCGAGGCCGAAACCAAGCTTCTAATTACTTGGCTCGTCGGTGGCCGCGATAGCGAATATGCGATGGCATTTATGGATGACTTGCGGGATCGCCTCGCCAATCGTGTTCAACTCACCAGTGATGGCCACAAGGCTTACCTGGAGGCCGTTGAGGGCGCTTTCGGCAGCGATGTCGATTACGCGATGCTGGTCAAGATTTTCGGCGCATCGCCGGAAAGTATGAAGGGCCGTTACAGCCCGGCCGAATGCACCGGTATTCGTAAAGAGCGGATTGAAGGTAATCCCGATCCCAAGCACGTTTCGACCAGTTACGCCGAACGCCAGAATCTCACCATGCGGATGCAGATGCGGCGGTTTACCCGGCTCACCAATGCGTTTTCAAAAAAATTCGAGAACCACATGCACATGGTCGCGCTCTATACGGTCTGGTACAATTTTGTGAAGCAGCACAAGACGCTGAAGGGGCTAAGCCCCGCGATGGCTGCTGGGATTAGTGATACCCTCTGGTCAATGACCGATTTGGCCGAAATGGTGGATTCTGCGCAGCCAAAACCGGGGAGGCGCGGACCCTATAAAAAGCAGGCTGCGGCTTAGGCGGGAGGGAATCCAATGACACTGACGGCCAAGGTTTTATTGGCTTATCTGGCGGTTGCTCTGATCGTCTTGGCATGGATGTTTCGCATTAACGTCACTCCCTCCGGCAACGGGTTCCCTTACGTGACGAATCGATGGACTGGGAGGGTTTATTCCTGTGAATACAAGTCCTGCGAACTTCGATATCCATTGCCATCAATTTTTTCAAACTGAGGCACTACCAGGGCTCGCCTCGCCTTTCACCTGCCCAAAACATTCGAATGACATCCGCGTGCACTTAATTGGTAATGTACATTACCGACAATATACCCTAAAGCGGTGTAGAATTCGGGGTGGACGACGGAGACTGCCTTTCCAGCAGAACCACCGTATTCCTGCTGTCGAGGATGACCCCCTTTCATCAGAAGGGGCGCAGGAGCCGGCCGTGCGTGAAGTCGACCCACCTGATTTCCTGGGAACGATTCGTGTAGGCCTGCTCGCGTGCGATCCCGACATGACCGTCGGGCTTGCGTGTAGTCCCTTTGGCGACAAATACGCTGTTAGCCCGAGAGGGTAACCCTCGCGATAAGGAGGGCGGCGATGACCCGCAAAGCAAAGCTGCCGTTCGACCCCAAAGCGTTTCTCTTGAAAGTAAACGGCGGGCGCGCCGTTTCCGATTATCGGAAAGATCAAACCGTATTCAGGCAGGGCAAGCCTGCGGATGCCGTTTTCTACATTGAGAGCGGCAAGGCCAAGAAGACCGTCGTCTCCGAGCAGGGCAAGGAAGCGGTGGTCGCACTGCTGGATACCGGCGATTTCTTTGGCGAGGGCAGCCTGGCCGGCGAGACGCTGCGTCTGTCGACGGTCACCGCTCTGACGAAATGCACGATCGCGCGAATATCAAAGGCGGACACCACCCGCGTCATCCACGAGGAGCCGGCGTTTGCCGAATTGTTTATCGCGCACCTCCTTGCCCGCAACAGTCGGGTCGAGGAGGACCTGGTCGATCAACTGTTCAATTCGAGCGAGAAGCGCCTGGCGCGGACGCTTCTCTTGCTGGCGAATTTTGGCAAGGAGGGCCGGCCGGAGCCGATCATAGCAAAAGTCAGCCAGGAGACGCTTGCTGAGATGATTGGAACGACCCGGTCCCGCGTCAGCTTCTTCATGAACAAATTTCGCAAGCTGGGCTTGATCGATTACAACGGCAGCATCGAAATCCACAGTTCATTGTTGAATGTCGTTCTCCGCGACCAGCCGCAGCTTAGGCGCTGACGCGTCGTTTCACCGCGGCGACATTTGTCGTATTCGAAAGCGACCCGATCGCCACCCGAATTCTTGGATGCAATAGGCCATCGCGAAATTCAAAGTGGTCAATTTTATACAGACCGATCGGTCATGAGCTCGCAACGGCCAAGAATGACTCGGTCGGAACTAAAAAACACCGGTGTTGTTGAGGTATTGCTGGCGTTGCTTCAATCGGAGCAAAACAATGAATATCTTCTACATCATCGGTGTCGTGGTCGTTGTCATTTTGGTCGCGGGCTTTTTCGGAATGCATATCTGATAAGTGACCCCGTCGGCATGCCGAACGGGAACGATATTGGATTTGACCTGATCGAATCGGGTGCCCACAGGGTGGAAGCTGTACAAAATCGCTCACATCATGTGAACGCATCCGCCGCTTTGGATCGGCGGACCGTTCGACGTGACCTTGATCGGAAAGGCGCCCCGAATGCACTGTTTCGATGCCGGCGCTTTCGTCAATGAAGCTCGGCGTGGTGCAGCGAGTCTTCTAATTACTCCGCCGCCAGCGCGCGGTCCTTGAACGGCAAGCCGAGGCGCTGCCAGACGTCGACCAGCGCTTCGGCGAGCGCATCGATCAGGCCGTCGTCATGGTACGGGCTCGGCGTGATGCGCAGTCGCTCGGTGCCTTTGGGGACGGTGGGATAATTGATCGGCTGGATGTAGATGCCGTGCTCGGCGAGCAAGAGATCGCTTGCCGTTTTGCAGAGCTCCGGATCGCCGACATAGACCGGCACGATATGCGTCGGGCTTGTCATCACCGGCAGTCTGGCAGCCGCAAGCACCGCCTTGGTGCGCCCGGCGCGGTCCTGGTGGCGCTCGCGCTCCCAGTTTGAACTCTTCAAATGCCGGATCGCGGCGGTCGCCGCGGCGCAGACCGACGGTGGCAGCGCGGTAGTGAAGATAAAGCCCGGCGCATAAGAGCGCACCGCGTCGATCAGCGCCGCCGAGCCGGCGATATAGCCGCCGAGGCAGCCGAAAGCCTTGGCGAGCGTGCCTTCAATCACGTCGAGGCGGCCAGTGGCGCCGTCGCGCTCGCTGATGCCGCCGCCGCGCGCGCCATACATGCCGACGGCGTGGACCTCGTCGACATAGGTCATCGCGCCGAAGCGGGCTGCGAGATCGCAGATGGCGTTGACCGGTGCGATGTCGCCGTCCATCGAATAGATGCTCTCGAACACGATCAGTTTCGGCCGAGACGGTTCGGCCGCGGCCAACAGCTCTTCCAGATGCTTAAGATCGTTGTGGCGGAAAATCTGCTTCTCGCAATGGGCCTGACGCACGCCCTCGATCATGGAATTGTGGTTCCAGGCATCCGACAGGATCAGGCAATTCGGCAACAGCCGCGCCAGGGTCGAGATGCCCGTCTCGTTGGAAACGTAGCCGGAGGTGAAGACCAGCGCCGCTTCCTTGCGGTGCAGGTCGGCGAGCTCACGTTCGAGCTCGACCAGCGGATGATTGTTGCCGGCGATATTGCGGGTGCCGCCGGCGCCGGTGCCCATGCGGGTTGCGGTCTCGACCATGGCGCCGATCACTTTGGGGTGCTGACCCATGCCGAGGTAATCGTTGGAGCACCAGATCACCACATCCTTGGGCCCGTCCGCTGCATGCCATATGGCATGGGGGAAGCGGCCGGCGATGCGCTCGAGATCGGCGAAGACGCGATAGCGCCGCTCACCCCGCAGCCGGCCCAGCGCCGAGGCGAAATGGCCGGAATAATCGACGGTCGGGCGATTGCTGGGGTAATTCATCGGCAGGCGTTCCCGGCAAAGGCCGGCATTCCACGATATTGGGACTGGATCGCCTCCGTTCTAGAAGCGTTCCAGGGTCTTTGTCGAGATCATATGTCGCGGTGAGTTGCCGCGTTATTGATCCGGGTCAAATTTTCCGAAAATTGCCGTATTCGTACAGGGCGTTCAGGCGATCGCCCTGCGCTCGCTCGCAGCCGACATGGCGCCCGCGGATTTGAGCCATGGGCTCCACGGTTCCGGCGGCACCAGGCCCTCGCTTACCGATACCGGCAGGATACGGCTGTCGGAGGTAATGCGGCCGATCATGACCGGCTTATAGAGATGGTGGGTCTCGGCATCCATCTGCACCGAGAAGCCCGACGGCGCCGTGATCCGCAGGCCGCCAAGCGCGTGGCGGACTTTGTCGACCTCGGTCGTGGCGGCAGCTTCGACGGCAGCTACCCATAGCTTAAAGCCGATCCAGGTCGCTTCCATCGGGTCGTTGGTCACCGCGTCCGGCTTGCCGGTGAAGCCTCGCCACTCGGCGATGAAGTCGCGGTTCTCCGGCGTATCGAAGGCGTGAAGATAATTCCACGCCACGAAATGTCCGGCTACCTTTATCTGCTTGAGGGCGGCAAGCTCGGCTTCGTTGATCGACAGCGACATGACCGGGATGTCCGCCGCGATGACTTCCTGCTTCTCCAATTCGCGGAAGAAGTGGACGTTGGCATCGCCGGAAATCGTCGCCACGATCGCGGTGCGGCCGCCGCGGGCGAAGCGCCGGATGTCCTCCACGACGGCGCGCCAGTCAGTCTGGTCGAGCGCGGTGTAGCGCTCAGACAGTTCGGTGATGCCCTTGCTCGCCAGGTAGCCCTTGAGCACGGCATTGGTGGTGCGCGGATAGATGTAATCCGACCCGACCAGAAAGAACCGGCGAATGCCCTGACTATGCAGGAAGTTCACTGCCGGGATCGCTTGCTGCGGCGGCGTCGCGCCGGTGTAAAATATATTGCGCGAGGCCTCCTCGCCTTCGTACTGGCTCGGATAGAACAACAGCGCGTTATCGCGTTCGACGATCGGCAGCACCTCCTTGCGCGACGCCGAGCTCCAGCAGCCGAAAATAGCGGCGACCTTATCGTCATGGATGAGCTGGTGCGCCAGATGAGCGTAAGCCTGCGGATCGGAATGCGGATTGACGATGACCGGCTCGAGCGGCCGCCCCAACAGTCCGCCGCGCTCGTTCTGCCGCTCGATCAACATGACCAGGAGCTCCTGAAGCGGCCGTTCGCTTGTCGTCATGGTGCCGGACAACGAATGCAGGATGCCGATCTTGATCGAGCCGAAGTCGAGGTCGGCGAAATAGCGCGATACCACCTCCATCAGCCACTGCGACCGGCCGAGCACATCCTCGGCGGTGGAGACCACGCCGTTGCCGGCCTCGGCGACGCTCGAGGCGATGGTGGAAATTTCCGGCAGCACGTCGGCGACCGCGCCGGCGACATGCTCGGCGCGCTCACCGATGCGATTGATCTCGGCGGCCTGGTGATCGAGGATACCGGTCAATTGGCGGTTGGCGTTGCTCATGGTCGCCACGCTCGACGACACGCTGGATATGGCATCCACGGTTTCGTTGACCGCGTGCTGGATGTCGTGGATTTGGGCGCCGATCTCACCGGTGGCCTTGGCGGTCTGCTGCGCCAGCGTCTTGACCTCGGAGGCGACCACGGCGAAGCCGCGGCCGGCGGCGCCGGCGCGCGCGGCTTCGATCGTGGCGTTGAGCGCGAGCAGCGAGGTCTGCGAGGCGATTGCTTCGATCAATTTCACCACTGCGCCGATACGCTCGGCCGCAGCCGCGAGGCTGCGCACGGTGAAATCGGTATGACCGAGATCGGCGATGGTCCGGTCGGTCGCCTCTTTGGCGGCCGCCGCTTCGGCATTGCAGTCGGCGATCGAGGCGAGCAGACCGCGCGCCGCGTCGGCGACCGTGGCCACGTCGCGGCTGGCTCGCGCCGCCGCCTGGACGGCGCCCGTGGCCCGCTGCGACATGTCCTTGTTGCGCGCCTCGAGGTTGTCCGTGGTGATGCGGATTTCCTCGCCGGCGGATTGGAAGTTGACGGTGAGCTCCTCGATGGTGGAGCGGAAGCGTTTGGTGAAAAACCCGCGGCTTGACTGCCGCAGCGTGGTCTCGGCTTCGCGGCTGCGCAAGTCGACGGCGACGGCGTCGGCGTCGATCAAGGCCTGCCGCATCGTCTCCGCGGCGACCGCGCTGTCGGCGAGCGCGCCGCCCTGGATTTGCGCCGGCAACTCCGCGTAGCGGTCGCCGCGAGCGATCTGCCCGATCGCGGCGACGAAAGTGCGCAAGGTGCGTTCGCAATACCAAGCGACCGCGACGGAACCGATGAACGCGACGGCTAGTCCGATCCAGAGACTGCCGGTGCCCCAGGTCGTGACCACGGCAACGCCGCCGGCAAAGGCGAGCGGCAGCACGATCCACGCCGGCAGCGGACTTTTAAATTTGGCGACCATTTCGGGTCTACTTGAGCCTGGCCGGCAGGAAATTCCTGGAGAACATGGGTGAAATTGCGCATATTCGATTACCAAAACCTTTCGGAATGTTGCGGTGCAGCGCACGAATAATCGGCAGCACGCTTAAAATCTATGCGAAGTCTCGCCGCATCCATACGAACGATCGTTGTGTGCGGCTGCGGGATAAAACAATCTTGATGGGATAGACCGAAAGATGATTGACCGAAGTGACCAAGCGACCGGCCTCGATCACGGCCTCACCGATTACGGCGACCGCGATTTCTCGCGCTATTTGCGCCGCTCCTTCGCGCAATCGATGGGCTATTCGCGCGCCATGCTGAACAAGCCGGTCGTCGGCATCGCTTATACCGGGTCGGACTTCAACAATTGTCATCGTCACTTTCCGGAGCTGCTCGCGGCGGTCAAGCGCGGCGTATTTGCGGCGGGCGCGCTGCCGCTCGAGTTTCCGACCATCTCGCTCGGCGAAGTCTTTCTCACGCCCACCAGCTTGAAATTCCGCAACCTGATGGCGATGGACACGGAGGAAATGATCCGGGCGCAACCGATGGACGCGGTGGTGCTGATGGGCGGCTGCGACAAGACCGTGCCGGCGCAGCTAATGGGCGCGGTGTCCGCCGACCGGCCCGCCATCGCGCTCGTTGCCGGGCCGATGATGACCGGGCGCTATCGCGGCGAGCGGCTCGGCGCCTGCACCGATTGCCGGCGCTTCTGGGCACGCTATCGCTCAGGCGACATCGATGACGAACAGATCACGGAGGTGGAAGGCAATCTCGCCGTCACGGCGGGGACCTGCGCGGTGATGGGCACCGCGTCGACCATGGCCTGCCTCACCGAGGCGCTCGGGCTGTGCCTGCCCGGCACCGCCGCGATTCCGGCGGTGCATGCCGACCGCCCGCGCGCGGCGGAAGCGACCGGCGCCGCCGCGGTCAAATTGATCGGCACCACGCGCACGCCGTCGCAGCTCGTCAACGAAAATTCGGTCGAGAACGCGTTGCGCGTCTTGCTGGCGCTTGGCGGCTCGACCAATGCCGTCATTCATTTGACCGCCATCGCCGGCCGCGCCGGCGTGAAGGTTTCGCTCGATCGCCTCAACACCCTGTCGGATACGACGCCGGTCTTGGTCAATCTCAAGCCGGTCGGCAACGGCTATATGGAGGACTTTTACGCGGGCGGCGGCATGGGCGCGCTGTTGCGCGAATTAAAGCCGCTGTTGCATCTCGACTGCATGACGGTGACCGGCGAGACCTTGGGCGAGCGGCTCGCCGCCGACGACGGCGATTTCGTCGACCGCGCGATCATCGCCACGGCGGACAAGCCGCTAGAGCCGGAAGGCGGCCTGGTTGCGCTGTTCGGCAACCTCGCGCCGCAAGGCGCCATCCTCAAACGCTCGGCGGCCGATCCGAAATTGTTCGAGCACGAGGCCAAGGCCGTGGTGTTCGCCTCGCTGGAAGATCTCGCGGCGCGCATCGACGATCCCGCGCTCGAGGTCGAGCCGGATGACATATTGGTACTGCAGAATGCCGGACCGCATGCGCCGGCTTGCATGCCCGAGGCCGGCTACCTGCCGATCCCGAAAAAGCTCGCGCACAAGGGCGTCAAGGACATGGTGCGCATTTCCGACGCGCGCATGAGCGGCACCGCCTTCGGCACCATCGTGCTGCATGTCACGCCGGATGCCGCGTCCGGCGGGCCGCTCGGCCTGGTGAAGACCGGCGACCGCATCCGGCTCTCCGTGAAGAACCGCCGCATCGAGCTTCTGGTCGACGACGCGGAGCTGAAAAAACGGGCGGCCGCGGCGCCGGCGCACATCAAAATCCCGGAACGCGGCTATGCCAAATTGTTCGCCGAGCAGATCACCGGCGCAGATCAGGGTTGCGATTTCGAGTTCCTGATGATCCGATAACGGCTTAACTCTCGCCGAGGCAGCGCGCGCCGTTTTGCTTCGGCCAAACGGCATCAATCTTGCGAGTCACCGGCCCGACCGGGCTTAAGAAAAACGGTGACAAAAAATGCCGCCTAAACTGCATATCAAACTCCTGCTGTCCGCTTTTTTGACAGCGGCAATGCTGGGTCTGCCTGCGCGTGCCGACAATTGGCCGTCCCGCACGGTGACGATCGTGGTTCCCTTCGGCCCGGGCGGCAACACCGACATGATGGCGCGCCTTGCCGCGCAGGACCTATCGCAGAAATTCGGCCAAAACTTCATCATCGAAAACCGCCCGAGCCCCGGCGGGGTGATCGGGATGCGGTCGGTCGTCGAAGCCGAGCCGGACGGCTACACGCTGTTGTTCTGCGCCTCGTCGATGATCACGCTGACGCCGCAGGTCGAAAATCTCGAATTCGATCCGATGAAGCAACTGGTGCCGATCACCAATGTCGGAACCGGCGCCCAGGTGATCGCGATCAAGCACAGCCTGCCGGCGACCACTCTGCCCGAGTTGATCGCTTACGCCAAAGCCAATCCGGGCAAGTTGAATTTCTCCACCGCGGGAACACAGAACCTGAGCCATTTCTCGCCGGTGCGGCTGTTCAAGGAGACCGGCGTCAGTCTCGTCATGGTTCCGGCGCGCGCCGAACCGCAGGCGATTTCCGATCTGATGAGCGGCGTCACGGATGTCTATTTCGGCAATGCATCGTCCTTGCTGCCGCTGATCGACAACGCTCAGATTCGCCTGATCGCCGTGAGCACGCCACAGCGGCTTGCCGCCGTGCCCAATCTGCCGACGGTTGCGGAGACCGTGCCTGGATTCGATTCGGCATCCTGGAACGGCTTTCTCGCGCCGGCCGGAACGCCCGAGCCGGTCATCGAGATGCTGCGCAACGAAATAAGCGTCTTCGTCAAGAAGCCCGACATCGCGAACCGCCTGAACGGCCTCGGCATCGTGCCGGGTGGAATGAGCGGCGATGCCATCGAAGCGATGTTCAAAAAGGAGCACGAGACGTTCGCCGGCGTGATCAAATACCTGGGCATCCAGCGGAACAATTAGTAGGCGCTTTCGACCGGCTGCGGTCCCTATCCCGCCACCGCGATCTGCAGCGGGAAATCGTCGACCACCTCGTGGCCTTTGTCGGTGACAATAAATGTGTGGCCGAGGAAAATACCGAACAGCCCGTCGGGCGTGATCGGATTGGGTTCGGCCATGATCACCATGCCGGGCTTGAGCACCTCCTCGAATTTCTCCGCCGAGACGTGCTCGGCGACGACATGCGGCTTGTCGGTGACGAGGTCGATGCCGTGGCATTGCGTCGGCCGCGATTGATAGCCGCTGTCGCGGAAGAATTTGCTGGCCTGGCGCATCGCTTCCACCGGCTTGCCGGGTGCGATCTCGGCGACGATCTTGTGGTAGCCGGGGAGCGTGATCTCGTCCCAGAACTTGCGCACCATGTCGGTCGGCTCGCCGAGGCAGATGGGCGAGCCGATCTGCGCGGTATAGCCGCGATAGCCGGCGGCGAGCTCCATATTGATGATGTCGCCCTTCTGCAGGACGCGTGACGACGGCCGCGGATTGCCGAAAATCTGCGCCGGATTTGCCATCGGCGTCGAGCCGATGATGAGAAAATC
Source organism: Xanthobacteraceae bacterium (assembly GCA_036267435.1). Classification (GTDB taxonomy): domain Bacteria; phylum Pseudomonadota; class Alphaproteobacteria; order Rhizobiales; family Xanthobacteraceae; genus BOG-931. Next base: position 34,865 of record DATAWA010000213.1, read on the forward strand.
GATATCGCCGCCGCCGTCGAGGATCGCGGCGCCCGCCGCGGCGCGCAGCTCGTATTCCTTCAACCCGGGCTTGGCGCGCGCCACCATCGCTTCCATGGCGCGCTGGCATAAGACGCCCGCCTGGCGCACGCAGTCGAGCTCTTCGGCTGAGTGGACCGACAGCAGTTCGTGCAGAAAACCTTCCGTGAAGACCAGCTCCGCGCCGGGCAGATTGTCGCGCAGCACATTATACTGGTTGACCGGCAGATAATCGCCGTGACGCGGATCGATTTCCATTAATCCGATACGGCCGCGCTCGAGCTTGAGCTCGCGCAGCCGCTCGACCATGACGTCGGCATAACGGCCGCTGCGGCTGTGGCGCACGTCCTTGACCGCGACCTCGACTTGCCGGCGCACGGCTTCCGCGTGCGTCCCGCCCATCGAGTAGATCATGGTCGGCTCGCCATCGAGCGGCACCAGCACGTAGCTCGCCAGCGCGTGCCACTCCCAATGCCCGGTCAGCCACAGCATGCCGCCGCCGAAGCTCCAATGGCTCGGCCCGCCGGGCACGATGACGGCGTCGAGCTTGTGCTCGCGCATTTTCGCCCGCAACGCGGCGTAGCGCCGTGCATATTCGGCCGCAGAGAACTGCTCCCAGACGCAGTCGCGGTAATACGGCGTGTCGCGCATATTGGCGAAAGGCAGCGACTGGTCGAGCTTGCCGCGGACGATGTCCCAGGGTTGCGGCCCAATACGGGCGGGGCGAATTTGCGTGTTCATGACAAGACTCACAGTTCGGTTGCGGTATCGATCGGACGGCGGGACGTATGGCGGATGTGAAGGATCAAGAGTTCATCGCCTGCTATACGGTAGAAGATGATGTAGGGATAGCGGAGGACTGGCACGCGGCGATGTCCAGCATCGTCGACGAGGCGGCCGATCTGCGGGAAGAATTCAAAGTATCTACCGAGGATTTGATAGCGCCTAGGACTCTGACTACGGCATCGGCTCGCTCAGATAAGCGACAATGTCGTTGAGATCGCGCAACGCGCGTGGGGCGTAAACGACATTCATAGACCGTGCGAACGCCAGAACGCTTGGATGCTTTCTGCAGGCACGCGTTCGCCGCGCGCGATTTCAGCTTCGGCCTCGGCAATCGCCGCCGCCTCGTCCTCTGTCAGAGGCGTTGGCGGGCTTTCGGCGAGTGCCAGCATCAGGCGCGCAATGTCATCCTGAGTTTCGGGCGGCAATTGGCTGATGGCGGCTACGGCATGCTGAACGAGTTTGGTCACGATATTTTCCTCTCAATCAAAGGTATCGTTTTTCGCTCTTTCGCGCCACGGCTTGCTAACGACACGGTTAGGCCAGCATCGCCGAGTCAGGTTTTCGCCCGCACCCCGGCCCGCTGCAACCGTGGCAGCACTTCGGCGCAGAAATACGGCACCTCGTGGAGATAATTGACGAAGGAGACGCCGATGCCGCGCACGCCGGCTTGGCTGAGCGTGGCGAGCTCCTCGGCGATCTTGTCGGGCGTGCCGACGAACGGATAGCCGCCGACCGCATTGGCGGCGAAGTAGCGGCGTTTGGCGTCGTACTCGTCCGCCGGCATGGTCTGCGGCGTCATGCTCTTATTGGCCAGCATGCCGTCGATCGCGCCCCAATCGGCATTGTCGATATTGACGTGCTGATAATAGTCCTCGGCTTCCTTTTGCGTCGGGCGGCAGACCACCTGGCCGACGGTGAACACCTCGATCTCGCGGCCGAGCGCGTTGGCCTGCGCCTTGATCTCGGCGACCTTGCTTTTGTTGCCGGCAAGCGACGTGCGTGAGCCGGCGGTGGCGACGAAGAACGCGTCGCAATTCTTCAGCGCGAAAGCCTGGCCGGCGCCGGACGAGCCGGCGTTCATCATCATCGGGCGCGTATTGCCGAAGGGCTTAGGGTAAGCGCGCACCTTTTCCAGTTGCAGGAATGCGCCGCGATAATCGAACGTGCCGTCGTATTCCCAGGCCCGCTTGACGATATCGACCCACTCCTGCGCGTAGTCGTAGCGGATGTCGTGCTCGCGCAAATCGACGCCGAACATGTCGAATTCGCCCTCGTTCCAGCCGCACACGATGTTCATGCCGACCCGGCCCTCGCCGATATGATCGGCGGTGACGAATTCCTTGGCGGCGATCAGCGGGTGAAACAGCGGCGCGTGCACGGTGCCGAATACGGTGAGCCGCTTGGTGGCGCATAGGAGGCCGACCGCCCAGGTGATGGTCTCGAGCGAGCGGCCGTGAAAATCGGTGTCGCCGCCATAGCCCTTCCAGCGCGCGATCGGCAGCATGAAATCGAGGCCCGCGTCGTCGGCGAGCCGTGCCAGCGCCAGGCAATCCGGCCAGCTCGCCGACCAGCGCTCCGGCACCTTGGTGGCGGACCGTCCCGACGAGCAATTGGCGCCGAACAGCCCGATCTTGAGCGCATGGCCATTATACATGGCGACGCGATTCTTCATCGATGCCTGGGGAGCCAGCACGCCGTTCCTCCTGCGTCTTGCTTCTCGCCCGGATCGGCCGGGCGAGGGTTTATCATTCGTTAAATCGATGCCTAAAGTTTAACCTAAATCAAACTTCCTCCTGGCATAACCCCCTCGGGGACTGGGCAGAATGAACCCGCATCGATTGCTGATTTGGCTGCGCGCGGTGGCGCAGCCGGCGCCGCTTATCGGCCTGGCGATGATCGCCATGCTGTGGGCCGGCCTTTTCTATCTGTTGTCCGATCACCACGGCAATCTCGCCGACCCGCAAGCGCGCCGAGCGGTCTTGCTGCCGCTTGTGAGCATTCTGACGTTTCTCGAACTAGCGACCGTGATCGCCAGCATCCGCCGCCGCTCGTCGCTTGAACGGACCAATCTGCGGTTCACCACGGCGCTTGAGAACATGACGCACGGACTGTGCATGTTCGACGGCAATAAACGCCTGGTGGTCTGCAACGAGCGCTATGCCAGGCTTTATCGGCTGCCGCCGGAATTGCTCAGGGTTGGAACGAGCCACGAAGCCATTATCGCCCACCGCGTCACCAACGGGCTCCTCAAAGGCGACACCACCACCGGTGCGGTCGATAAAAAGCTTGGCGCGCTCGGCAAGCATTCGGCCGAAAAAATTTCCAGCCGCATCGACGAACTCGCCGATGGCAGCCTGATCCGGGTGACGCGCCAGCCGATGCCGGACGGCGGCTGGGTGGCGACGCATGAGGACATCACCGAGCGTCACCGGCTGGAGAACCAGCGCGACAGCATGCTGGCGCAGGAAAGCCGTCGCCTGGTCACCGAAGGTGCTATCGCCGCGTTCCGCGAGCGCATCGAGCAAATGCTTGGCACGGTGTCGACCAGTACCGATGCCATGAAGTCCACCGCCGGCGCACTGATCGTGTCGTCGGGCGAGGCGACGGCGCACGCCGAGACGGCGCTGCGCGAATCCAACGACGCCTCGGCCAATGTGTCGACCGTCGCCGGCTCCGCCGAGGAGCTCTCCGCCTCGATCGCCGAAATCAACCGGCAACTGGCCGAGACCACCCACCTCGTCGCCGGCGCGGTCGACAAGGCCAAGGCGTCGAATGGCGAATATGCCGGGCTGGCGCAGGCTGCCGAAAAAATCGGCGACGTCGTCAAGCTCATCCGTAACATCGCCGGACAGACCAATCTTTTGGCGCTCAACGCCACCATCGAGGCGGCGCGCGCCGGCGAGGCGGGGCGCGGCTTTGCCGTCGTCGCCGCCGAGGTGAAATCGCTGGCGGTGGAAACCGCCAAGGCGACCGAAGAGATCGCCCGTCACATCCTGGCGGTGCAAGTCTCGACCGGCAGCGCGGTCGAGGCGGTGCACGGCATCGAGGACGGCATGCACGAGATCGCGACGCGCGCCGCGAGTGCCGCGGCCTCGATCCTGCAACAGAATGCCGCCACGTCCGAGATCAGCCGCAATGCCGCCAATGCAGCCCGCGGCACCGGCGCCGTGGTGTCGATGCTGGACAAGGTCTCGGCCGCCGCCGCCGGAACCCGTACCGCCGCCGAAACGGTCCTCAACGCCTCGCAATCGGTCGACGCCTCGATCGGCAGCCTGCGCGCCGAGATCGAGGGATTCCTGAAAAAAGTCGCGGTGTAGGGCCGCGATGGTCGGGTCAAAAGCGCGGGTCCCGGACCGGCAAAATAAAGCGGCCGCCAATCATCGCACGCGCTGTTTCGTTTACGTGTTGGGAAGCCGGCGCGACAACGATTGTCGGACCTATGTCGGTTGGACCACGGAACTGAAAAGGCGTCTTGCCCAGCACAATGCGGGGCGCGGCGCCAAATCCACGCGCGGACGGAATTGGGTTTTGCTTTATTCCGAGTGCTGCGAAACCCGCAGCGACGCGATGCGTCGCGAATGGCATATCAAGCACGACAGAAAATTTCGGACCACGCTCCGCGCGGCGCTTTGATCTGAGAAAACTGGGCCTGCCGCTCAGGATTGAACTGAGGCCCTCCGCTTTACCAAGAAGTGTTCCACGACTGAGCCGGGCCGCGCGCGCCCGCTCGCCAAGCCGCCGGTTTCACGCAATCGCGCCTGCTTCGAACCCGGCGAGCCGCGGTCTATCTTGACGCGATATAGTATGTTTGAATCACGTCGATGACGTCGAATAGTGACCGCGGGCGACAACATAGCGGCGCCGGTTCGAAATCCGCGGGACCGAATCGCCCTGATCAAGCCGGCGATTGGCGATAAAGCAAATGAGGCGACGGGACATGGATATGAAGGGTGCGTTTATTTCGGTCTGCCTTGTTGTGTTGGCGTCGCCGGCGCTGG
>DATAWA010000214.1:0-17466 GCA_036267435.1 Xanthobacteraceae bacterium
ACCAAGCATGCGTACGTCGTTCCTAAAGTCTCGGTAGGTGTCCTTTGTCAGCTTTCGAATCGCAATATTGCGCTCCGCCGCCCGCGCGTTGATCTTGTCGTCGACGTCGGTGATGTTGCGCACGTAAGTGACATGCTCGGCGCCGTAGATATGGCGCAACAGCCGGAACAGCACGTCAAACACGATGACAGGGCGCGCATTGCCGATATGGGCGAAGTCGTAGACCGTCGGCCCGCACACATACATGCGTACGTTGCTCGGATCGAGCGGCTTGAAGGGCCGCTTTTCGCGCGTCAGCGTATCGTAGAGCTTAAGGTCCATCGTCGAATCAAACCGTGCGAAACCGCATTCTACGCCCTCAGGCCGGCTGGCCGGGCGGGTCCGAAATCTCGACGGTGAGAAAAGACGGCCGCAGCCAGCGTTTTGCGCTAGCGAATAATACCCCGGCAAATGCCGAAAGCGTGTGCGTGGCCGTTCATAACCCGGAGAATGGTCGAGGCGGCGCTTGACGTCAAGGTCCCCTCCCGTGTCATCGCTCCGTCATTGCCGGGTATCGCCGCCGCAACTGACTTAACGCAAGCTTAACCGCACGGCGCCATTGTTGTTGTCATCGCGTCCATCGGGCCGGTCGGGTCTTTGCGCTTTTGACTTGCGTGGGGGAATGATGCGTTTTGCGATCGCCATCAGCGCCGCCGCGGCCGTCTTCGTGGCGGCTGCGGCCGCGCATGCGGAGAAACGGCTCTTCATCATCGCCAATGACGGCGACGGCTATGGCGTCGACCGTTGCCTCGCCTCCGGCGCGCCTTGCGGCGCGGGGGTGGCGACGTCCTACTGCAAGTCGCGCCAGTTCGCGCAGGCGCTGTCCTACCGCAAAGTCGATCGCGACGACATCACCGGCGCGATACCGGCGGGCGACCCGACCTCATGCAAAGGCGGCGTTTGCGACAATTACGTCGCCATCGAGTGCTCGCGCTGAGCCTGGCCGGAAGCGCCGGTCCGCCGAATCAGCCTTTGCCGGACAGCATCCGATCGACGCCGTAGCGGCCGCCGCCGGTCACAAACAAAACGACTAAGCCGCCGGCGATGGCGATATCCTTGCTGAGAAGCGCGTATTGCAGGCCCTGCGCCGCTTGCGGAAACTGCCAATAAAGATGCGCCGTGAGAAAGGCGATCACCACAAAGACGAAGCCGAGCAATGCGCCGTAACGGGTCGCGACGCCCAGCACCAGCGTGACGACAACGATCCATTCGACGACATGCGCGAACGGGCTCATGACGTCGGGAGCGATGAAATTGATGGACGTGAGATAGGCCGCGCTCGGCCCCCCGGTCCATACCGTCATCAAGAAGATTGCGGCTATCAACCAACGGCCAAGCAGCAGCAAGATGTCCGCCAGGCCGTTCGCGATGCCGTCGGTGCCGGACAAAAGCGGATGCGAAGATTGGCTTGTTTGCAGCGACATATATTCCCCCCTTTCGGACTGCCTCGTTCCGGGCAATTCCGCGTTCCATCTTAACACCCGAACTAACACCGCGAAGCAAATTTAATTCGTTGCCCGTTGTTGGGATTACGCCCAAAGCCGTTGCGTGGGATGGCAACTTCGTTCATCTTTGCCCGATGGCCGGTCAACGCGTGCTGGAAAGCGATGTCGGGGGAGAATTGGCGGCGCCGGCAACCGACAAGGCGCCGTTGAAACTCGAGCAATTTCTGCCCTACCGGCTCAACGTCGTGGCGAGCCTCGTTTCCCAAGCGCTGTCGCGCGTCTATGCCAAGCGCTATCGGATCGGTATCCCCGAGTGGCGCGTGCTGGTCACGCTCGGCCAATTCGGCGTGATGACCGGCAAGGCTATCGGCGAGCACACTCACATGCACAAGACCAAGGTGTCGCGGGCCGTGGCGCTTCTGGAAAAACGCAAACTGCTGGTGCGCCGCGTCAATCGCGCCGACATGCGCGAGTCGTTTCTGTCGCTGACGGTCGGCGGGCGGGCGATCTATGAGGAATTAGCGCCGCATGCGCTGGATTTCGCGCGCCGGCTTACCGACATTCTCACCCCGGACGACCGCGAAGCGTTCAATCGGTCGCTGCAACAGATCACCGACCGGTCGGCGCAACTCGTCGCCGAGACGGTTCGGCGCGAGGACGTAACGGAGGAGGACGCGTGAAGCTCTATTCCTATTTTCGCTCTTCGGCGGCTTACCGCGTGCGCATTGCGCTTCATCTTAAAGGCATCGCCTACGAAACCACGTCGATCCATCTCATCAACGAAGGCGGCCTCAACCGGCGGCCGGAGTTCCGCGCGGTCAATCCACAAATGCGCGTGCCGGTCCTGGTCACCGACGCCGGCCAGGTCCTGATCCAGTCGCTGGCCATCATCGAGTATCTCGAGGAGATTCGCCCGGAGCCGGCGCTGTTGCCGAAGGATGCGCTGGCGCGCGCCCACATCCGCGCGCTCGCCGACCTGATCGCCTGCGATATTCATCCGCTCAACAATACGATCGCGCTGCGCTACCTGAAGCGGGAACTGCATCAGGACCAGAGCACGATCGATGCCTGGTACCATCACTGGGTGATCGAAGGTTTCGAGGCGCTCGAAACGCTGATGACGCCTGGGCCCTATGCTTGCGGCGACAAGGTCACCATCGCGGACGTTTGTTTGGTGCCGCAGGTCGCCAATGCGCGGCGGCTGAAGGTGCCGCTCGAGAGATTTCGCAAGATCGTAAGCGTCGACGCCGCCTGCCGCGCGCTTGAAGCCTTCGATCGCGCGCGGCCGGAAAACCAGCCCGACGCCGAGTGAGTGCGAAGCGAACGCCGCGTGACGACGCGTTTGACACCCGTCCTGTTCACACTTTAGTCACCATTGGCGGGCTTGATCCGACGCGCCCCCGGAATAAACCGGATTTAAGGCCAATATGCCTAGTCATTCCAGAGACTTGACGCCGTATCGGCGCTGCTTCGCCTATGCCGCCATGCTGGGATTCGTGGCCTCGCTGACGCCAGCCTGGGCGCAGAACTATCCGGTTCCGCCGGCACAGATCCCCCAGGCGGCCAATCAGCCGGCGCCCTATCAGCAGCCGCAATATTCCTCGCCGCAGCCGCAATATCAGCCGGCGGCGAACCAACCGCCAGCCAACCAGCCGGCGCTCAATCCGGCCAGAACCAATCCGCTGTGCATCCGCCTTGAAGGACAGCTCGCGTCCTTCGACCAAGGCACCGCCGATCCGGCCCGCGCCCAGCAGATGCAGCAGGCGGAAGCCGCCATCGCCAAACAACAGGCCGATATCGACCGCGTCACCGCGCAAGCGCACAAATCCGGGTGCGCCGGCACCGGATTTTTTGCCCTGTTCTCGGCGCTGTCGCCGCAATGCGGGCCGATCACCTCGCAAATCCAACAGATGCGCGGCGACCTCGACCGCATGATGAGCGATCTGGAGCGCCTGAAAAGCGGCACCTCCGATCAGGTCGATCAACGCCGCGCGCTGATCGGGCAATTGGCGCAAAACAACTGCGGCGCCCAATACACCGCGGCAGCCAACGCCCAGGGCGGCCCGCAAGGCTTTTTCGATGCCCTGTTCGGCGGCGGCACGATCGTCAATCCGAACGGCGATGGCGCGCCGAACGGCACCTACCATACTGTCTGCGTACGCTCCTGCGACGGGTTTTATTTCCCGATTTCCTACTCGACGCTGCCGACGCACTTCGCCGAGGACGAAAAGGTCTGTCAGCGCGAATGCCCGGCGGCCGATGTCATGCTTTATTCCTACCGCAATCCAGGCGAGAGCATGGATCAGGCGGTTTCGACCACCGGCCAGCTCTATACGGCGCTGCCGACCGCCTATCGCTATCGCACGCAACTCATTTCGGGTTGTTCCTGCCGCAAACCCGGCGAGAGCTGGGAGGATGCGCTCAAGAACGCGGACGATTCTTCGACGCTCGAAAGCGGCGATATCGTCGTGACCGATCAGAACGCCAAGACCCTATCGCAGCCGCCGAAGGCGGGCGGCAAAACGGTCGCGACGGCGCTGCCGAACGCGTCCCTCGCGGCGCCGGCCTCGACCCCGGTTGCCGCTATTCCGGAAAAGCCCAAGGGACCGGTGCGGGTCGTAGGGCCGCCTTTCCTGTCGCAGTCGGAACTCAAAATGCAGCAGGCGCCGCAGCCGCAGTGAAGACGCCACGGTGAAGATATGGGCCGCAGGATCGTGATTTAGAAATCGGCGGCACCGGCCTTCGCCATCGCCACGCCGGTCACGGTCGAGCGGTCCGGCTCGGGGCTCGGGGCACCCGGATCGCTGAAACGATTGACGATCGGGTAGCGCCGGTCGCGGCCGAAATTCTTCAATGTCACTTTCACACCGGGCGCCGCCTGACGCCGCTTGTATTCGGCAAGATTGAGCATGCGCTCGATCTTCATCACGGTGTCGCGGTCGAAACCCGCCGCGACAATATCCGCCGTCGATTCCTCGCGCTCGACCAGACGTTCGAGAATCTGATCCAAGATGTCGTAAGGCGGCAGCGTGTCCTGATCGGTCTGATTGTCCCGCAGTTCCGCGCTCGGCGCCCGCGTCAAGACGTTTTCGGGGATGACCGAGCCGGCCGGGCCCTGCGCGCCGTCCGGTCTCCAGCCATTGCGCAGCCGCGCCAGACGGTAGACCTCGGTCTTGTAAAGGTCCTTGATCGGATTGAAGCCGCCGTTCATGTCACCGTAGAGCGTGGCGTAGCCCACCGACATTTCCGACTTGTTGCCGGTGGTCACGACCATCAAACCGAATTTATTGGAAACCGCCATCAGCATCGTGCCGCGCGCACGCGCTTGGAGATTTTCCTCGGTCACGTCGCGCGGCTGGCCCGCGAACAGACCGGACAGAGCGGTCTCCAGACCCCGTACCGCGCTCTCGATCGGAACGATGTCGTAGCGCACGCCGAGCGCGTGGGCGACCGCAGCGGCGTCGGTCCGCGATTCCTGCGAAGTGTAAAGATACGGCAGCATCACGCAACGCACGCGCTCGGCTCCCAACGCGTCGACTGCGATCGCCGCGCACAGCGCCGAATCGATGCCGCCCGATAGTCCGATGACGACCCCCTTGAAACGGTTCTTTTCGACGTAATCGCGCAAGCCCAGCACGCAGGCGCCGTAGTCGGATTTGTCCGATGGCTCCGCCGGGGCGATTGGCTCCGGGCTGCAACGCCACGTGCCGCTCGTTCGCGACCAATGCGTCGTTAGGATCGATTGACTGAAAGCCGGCAGCTGGAATGCCATCGAGCGATCGGCATTCAAGCCGAACGAAGCACCGTCGAATACCAGTTCATCCTGGCCGCCGACCTGATTGACATAAATGAGCGGCAAGCCCGTTTCGGTCACACGCGCCACCGAAACATTCAGCCGCACGTCGCCTTTTTCGCGGTAATACGGCGAGCCATTGGGCACGACCAGGATTTCGGCGCCGGTCTCGCCCAGGCATTCGACGACGTTTTCGTAGTCGCCCCATTCGGTCCAGATATCTTCGCAAACCGGCAAGCCGAGCCTTACACCGCGGAAACTCACCGGACCGGCAATGGGGCCGGAGGCAAACACGCGTTTCTCGTCAAATACCCCGTAATTGGGCAAATTGACCTTGAAACGGATGGCCGCAATGCGTCCGCCGTCAAGCAATGCATAGGCATTGTAGAGCTTGCCGCCCTCGATCCAAGGCGTTCCCATCAGCACGGACGGACCGCCATCGGCGGTCTCGCTGGCCAATGCCTCGACGGCGGCGCGGCAGGCCGCCTGAAAGGCGGGCTTGAGCACCAGGTCCTCCGGCGGATAGCCGGCGATGAACAGCTCCGAAAAGGCGACGATATCGGCACGGTCGCGGGCCGCCTGCGCGCGCGCCTCGCGGGCGAGTTTTAGATTGCCGGAGACATCGCCGACAATCGGATTGAGCTGCGCTACGGCAATGGCAAGACGGTCGGGAAGAGCCTCGTTCATGTCCCAAGGTCTAGCGCGCCGCCTGCCTTCGCGAAAGCGGGGACGCCGAGCGGGGTCCCCAGCGGCAACGACCAGGCTTTCCGTGGCGGCAATGCCGCTGTTACAAGCCTGCAACCGCCGGCAACGGCGACGCCATGCCTTGACGCTTGGTCTTGAGCAGATCGGCCAGCAAAAACGCCAGATCGATCGACTGCTCGGCATTCAGGCGCGGATCGCACACCGTATGATAGCGGTCGTTGAGATCCTCGTCGCTGATGGCGCGCGCTCCGCCGGTGCATTCGGTGACGTTTTGGCCGGTCATCTCCAGATGCACGCCGCCGGGATAAACGCCTTCCGCCGCACAAACCTGAAAGAAGCCGCGCACCTCTTTTAGGATTTGATCGAACGGCCGCGTCTTGTAGCCCGTCACCGACGTAATCGTGTTGCCGTGCATCGGATCGCATGACCACACCACATTGCGGCCTTCGCGCTTGACGGAGCGCACCATGGCCGGCAACAGGTCGCCGACCTTATCGGCGCCGACACGGCAGATCAGCGTCAAGCGGCCGGGCTCATTGTCCGGATCGAGGATATCGATCAGCTTGAGAAGCTCATCGGGCTTTTGCGTCGGGCCGGTCTTCAAGCCAAGCGGATTTTTGATACCGCGGCAAAATTCGACATGCGCATGATCCGGCTGCCGGGTGCGATCGCCGATCCACACCATATGACCCGAAGTGCAGTACCAGTCGCCGGTGGTCGAATCGACGCGGGTAAAGGCCTGCTCGAAGCCGAGCAGCAGCGCCTCGTGACTGGTGTAAAAATCGGTGGTGCCGAGACTGGAGTCGACGGCAAAGGTCAGCCCGCAGGCGCGCATGAAATCGAGCGCGCCGGAAACGCGATCGGCCAGGTCGCCATAACGCTTGGACTGCGGGGAGCCGCCGACCGACTCCAGCATCCAGCGATGAACGTTGTCGAGGCTCGCATAACCGCCCTTGGCGAAGGCGCGAAGCAGATTGAGCGTCGCCGCCGATTGACGATAGGCCTCCAATTGCCGGCGCGGTTCCGGCGTGCGTGCCGCCGGGGTGAAGTCGGTGCCGTTGATGATGTCGCCGCGATAGACGGGGAGCTCGACCCCGTTTCGCTTTTCCGTCGGCGACGTGCGCGGCTTGGCGAATTGACCGGCGATGCGGCCGACCTTCACCACCGGACATGCCGCCGCATAGGTGAGAACCACCGCCATCTGCAAGAAGACGCGGAAGAAATCACGGATATTGTTGGCGCCATGCTCGGCAAAGCTCTCGGCGCAGTCGCCACCCTGCAGCAGAAAAGCCTGCCCGGCGGCGACCTTGGCGAGCTGCGCTTTCAGATTGCGCGCCTCGCCGGCGAAGACCAAAGGGGGAAAAGTGGCCAGCTGGGCCTCGACATCGGCGAGCGCCTTGGCGTCCGGATAATCCGGCACCTGCACGATCGGCCTGTCGCGCCACGACTCCGGTCTCCACTTCATGGCGTTGGGCAACCTTGCCATACGCATCTCCACATCGACATTGCGGGGCGCGGGTGCAACCCGCGAGCCGAATCCATATTCACAAACGGTGGTTATCGATTCCGGGCCGTTGCCGATATGCCGGCTCGGCTGGAATGGCCGGCACTTATACACGTTGCCGTGGAGTTATGACAGCCTGCTCTGGGCGCCGGAATCCGGCATTTTCCAGCTACTCGGCCGCTTCGCGGGCGAAGCTTGCGGTTCTCTTGCGCATGGTGACCAATTCCTCTGCGGCGGTCGGATGGAGCGCGAGCGTGGCATCGAAATCGGCCTTGCTGGCGCCCATCTTCACGGCAACGGCGGCCAGTTGCGCCATCTCCGCGGCAGCTTCGCCTACGACATGGCAGCCGACCAGCCGGTCATTCAGTCCGTCGACGACGAGCTTCATCAGAACGGCGGTATCCCGGCCCGACAGTGTGGCTTTCAGCGGCTTGAACATCGCCTTGTAGATGTCGGTCTGCGCCAGCTGCGCCCGGGCCTGCCCCTCGGTGAGGCCGACCGTGCCAACCTCGGGCTCCGAGAATACGGCGGTCGGCACGTTGGCGTGATCGACCGCAGTCGGCTTGCCGCCAAACACCGTGTCGGCGAAGGCATGCCCTTCGCGAATGGCAACCGGGGTGAGATTGATGCGGTTGGTGACATCGCCGACGGCATAGATATTTTGCGCACTGGTGCGCGAAAATCGGTCGACTGCGATTGCGCCATCCTTGGCCGTCTCGACGCCAGCTTCTTGCAATCCGAGCTTGGCGACATTGGGATACCGTCCGGTGGCGAACATGACGCGGTCGGCCGGCACGTGATTGCCGCCTGAAAGCCGCACCGAATAGTGTCCGTCGGCCTTTTCGATGGCCGCAACCTTGCAGCCGGTCAGGACGCGAATGCCGCGCGCTTCGAGTTCGACGCGCAAGTGCTTTCGGACGTCGTCATCGAAGCCACGCAAGATCATATCGCCGCGATAAACCAGCGTTACATGAGCGCCCAATCCGGCAAAAATGCCGGCGAATTCCACGGCGATGTAGCCGCCGCCTTGAATTACGATTCGATTGGGAAACTCCTGCAAGTGAAATGCTTCGTTCGACGAAATGGCATGCTCGATGCCGGGAATCGGGTCGCCATAGCTCGGCGTGCCGCCGGTCGCGATCAGGATATAGGCAGCGCGCACCCGATCGCCCGACGCCAACTGGACGGTATGCGGGTCAACCAGAACGGCTCGGCTTTTTGCGACCGTAACGCCGGCTTTGGCCAGCGTTGCGCCGTAAGCCGCTTCCAGCCGCGCAATTTCGCGATCTTTGTTGGCGACCAGCGTCGGCCAGTCGAACGAGCTCTGCGGTACGGACCAGCCATAACCGGCGGCATCTTCGAACTCGCCGTGAAACCGCGACGCATAGACAAACAGCTTCTTGGGCACACAGCCGCGAATCACACAGGTGCCGCCAAGCCGGTACTCCTCCGCGACCATGACACGCGCGCCATGCTCCGCGGCAATGCGCGCCGCGCGAACGCCGCCGGAGCCGCCGCCAATGACAAAAAGATCGACGTCAGAATCAACCATGGGGCTATCGCATCACATGTCGTGTCCGCGCTTTTTCATCTGCTCGCGCATGTCGCCAATGACTTCCTGGGACAGATTGTCTCCCCAGGTGCCGGCATAGACCATCGCCTGGTCGAGCACTTTGGGTTCCTCAGCCAGCGCCTTTTTGCCGATCGGCGATTGGTAGAATGCCAGCAGCTGCCTCAGTTCCTGTTCGCTAAAATGCTGGGCATACATGCGCGCGGTGGCGTCGACCAGTTCGCTGACCCGCGGCGCATATTTTTTCTCTTCGATGGCCGCGATATCGTCGAGGTCCTTCTGCCACATGAAGTTCGTCTGCATAAACATTTGTTTGGTCTTTAGCACCACGCCGCGAACGAGCGGGGCGAATACGTTCTGGACGCCCTTGATCTCGACGATTTGCTTGGCGAGCAAAAGCGACGCCGGCGAAGGCTGCGCTACGGCCGGTGCCGACGGGGCCGGCGCTTGGGCGCTGGCCGGCTGGGCGAGACCGATCAAATTGAGCGCGAGCAACGCGGCCATTGCGCAAGACGTCGTGGATGCACGGGCGGTCATAGGCGCACTCCTTGGTGCTTGAGATTAAGGCCGTTCGACAAGCCGAACCCCGTCAGGGCCGGCCAGGATAGCAGTACCGGCAAGACCGATGAACAAGCCATGCTCCATAACGCCGGGAATAGCCGACAACCGGCGCGCCAAATCTTGGGGATCGGCGATCCGCCGCAGCTGCGCATCCAGGAGCCAGTGCCCGCCATCCGTGACGAAAGCGTGGCCGCCGGCGCCCGGGCGCAAGGCCGCCGGCCCGGGACATCCTGCCGCGGCGGCTGCCGCCTCCACTGCGCGGCGGGTCGCGGTGGCGCCGAACGGCAGAATTTCGATTGGCAGCGGGAAACGTCCCAGCACCGGGACCCACTTCGACTCATCGGCAATGACGAGCATTTCCGCCGACGCCGAGGCCACGATTTTCTCCCGCAAAAGCGCCCCGCCACCGCCTTTGATCAAGGTGAGGTCCGGCGCAATCTCATCGGCGCCATCGATTGTAAGATCGAGTTCGGGGGTGTCGTCCAAAGTCGTGAGCGGGACGCCGAGCCGGACCGCATGGTCGCGCGTAACCTCCGAAGTCGGCACCGCCACAATTTTCAGTCCGCCGCGGACCCGCTCGCCCAAAAGCTCAATAAAGGCGTGCGCGGTTGAGCCGGTGCCCAGCCCCAGCCGCATGCCAGGGCGGACAAATTCGATGGCACGGGCCGCCGCCACTCGTTTGTAGACGTTGGCATCCATTATGCGGTGTGTAGCCGCCTTCCGAGATCGAGCCTAGAGCCTTGCGCGCGGGACCTATCGGCTTTACCCGAAAGGCCATGCTGACCATCGTCTTTGATCTCGACGGCACCCTGGTTGATACCGCGCCCGATCTCATTTCGACGCTCAACTTGATCCTCGTCCGAGAGGGTTTGCCGCCGGTGGATTACGACGCCGCGCGGCGGATGATCGGCGGCGGGGCGCGCGGCATGATCGAACGGGCGGTCGCCGCCGAGGGCCGCGATTGCAGCAAAGCCGAGATCGATCGGATGTTCGCGGCGTTCATCGAGCATTATGCGGCGCATATCGCCGAGCGCTCGCGCCCATTCCCGCAGCTCGATGAGACTCTCGGGCATTTGGCCGGCGAAGGTCATCGTCTTGCGGTATGCACCAACAAGCTTGAATGGCTGTCGGTGCGGTTGCTCGACACCCTCAAGCTGTCGCGACACTTCGTCACGATTTGCGGCCAGGACACATTCGGGGTGCAAAAGCCCGATCCCAAAATGCTGCGCCTGACGATCGAACGCGCCGGCGGCACATCGAACCGAGCCATCATGGTCGGTGATTCCGGGACGGACATTCGCACCTCGCGGGCTGCGAGGGTGCCGGTTATTGCCGTGGATTTCGGCTATAGCGAAGTTCCAATTGCAACGCTGCAGCCTGACCGCATCGTCAGTTCGTTCGCCGACTTGCCGTCAGCCATCCGCGCTATCGCGGACGGCCGCGCTTAGCCCTCCAACTGTTGTCGCGTGGCCACACTTGCTCGAAGGATTTGTTAACCTTAACTGCGTCACGGCTGCCGAAATGGATGTCGGCTCTCGACTTAACCTATTGAGGTTACAACATTTATTTTCGATCTCCGTCGCCTCTTTCACGTTGTACGAGGCGCGGTGCCCGCCACCGCAAAACGTCGACCCGCTTTACCCGATAAGGCGCCGGGCCTAGTTTCGAGACAGGGACTGGGAGTGCGTCATGTTGCGTGTTCGGCTGTTCGCCGTCACCATGATCGTCGTCGGCGCGGCATTGGCGGGATGCTCGGGGGCGTCCATGTCCGATATGTTCAAGACGTCGCCGCCCCCGCCCGAGGTTCTGCAATTCCAATCAGTGCCGGCGGGCGCGACGGTCCAGACCGCACAGGGTCAAACCTGTTCGACACCGTGTTCGCTGGGAGTGCCGGTAAACGCCCAGGCTGTTTCATTCTCGCTTTCCGGCTATGTGCCGCAAACGGTTCAACTCGCGGTGCACCAGGGCGAAGGCTCGATATTCAACAAACCGCCGCCCGATTTGGTGCCCAATCCCGTCGTGGCGCAGCTCCAAGCCGTGCCGCCACCGCCGCCACGCAAAATCGCCAAACCGCGGCCGCGCAAGCCGGTCGCCAGACCCAGGGCAGCAGCCCCGCCGTCGGGCTCCGTGTCGGCGCCGACCCAACCTTCGATCGCCGCCCCCGAACCGGCAGCACCGGCGCAAGACAACGTCTTCCCTCCGCCGCCGCCGACATCAGCCTCCCCCTTCCCGCCGCCGCCCCCCACGCGGTAACTGCGGAGCGCGGCGCCTGCGTTTTCCCGAAGGTTCTGGACTGCCCGGGCTTTATTCGGCACATTCGACTTATTATCTAATGACTTATGGATAGCGTATCAGCGGGCCTGCCAAGCATGGAACTCGGTGTCGCGGGAGGGCGGGAACTGGTCGATCCGTTCGGCCGGGGCATTACTTATCTGCGCGTTTCGGTGACCGACCGGTGTGACTTCCGCTGCGTTTATTGCATGTCGGAAAACATGTCGTTCTTGCCGAAGGCTGAAGTTCTTTCGCTGGAGGAACTCGACCGTCTGTGTTCGGCTTTCGTGTCGCGGGGCGTCCGTAAGCTCCGGCTCACCGGCGGCGAACCGCTGGTGCGGCGCGGCATCATGACACTGGTCGAGTCGCTGTCGCGGCATTTGCGCTCCGGAGCTCTCGACGAGCTGACCTTGACCACCAACGGTTCGCAGCTTGCCAAATATGCCGATGCGCTGGCGGCGGCGGGCGTCAAGCGTCTCAACGTCTCCTTGGACACGCTCGATCCGGAAAAATTCCGCGCCATCACCCGCTGGGGTTCGTTGGACCAGGTTTTGGCCGGCATCGATGCCGCGCAGGCCGCGGGGCTGAAGATCAAGATCAATGCCGTCGCGCTCAAGGGCGTCAACGACGGGGAATTCCCGCGGCTGATCGAATGGGCGCATGGCCGCGGCATGGATTTCACTTTGATCGAAGTGATGCCGCTCGGCGAAATCGGCGAAGGCCGTCTCGATCAATATCTGCCGCTATCGCTCGTTCGCGCGCGCCTCGCCGAACAGTTTACGCTGCAAGACATCGATTATCGCACCGGCGGTCCGGCCCGCTTTGTGCGGGTCGCCGAGACCGGCGGCAAGCTCGGCTTCATCACGCCGCTGACGCATAATTTCTGCGAATCCTGCAACCGTGTGCGCGTGACGTGTACCGGCACGCTCTTTATGTGCCTCGGCCAGGAGGACGCCGCCGACCTGCGCAAACCGCTGCGTGCCTCCGAAGGCAACGATCTGTTGTTAACGGCTATCGACGAGGCGATTTCGCGCAAGCCCAAAGGCCACGATTTCATCATCGACCGCCGCCATCAGCGGCCGGCCCTGGCGCGCCATATGAGCGTGACCGGCGGCTAGCCATTGCCGTCGCGAAGGCAACTCCTCTCCGTCAGATTTGCAGCGCGCGCAGCACCGTCGCCGCCGCCGCAAATTCGGCATGGCGGAATGCGCGGCGTTCCATCGCCAACTCGTCCTTGCCCCATTGCTCCATGTTCCAATCCTCATCGACATGCGCGGCCTGCCACGCCTGTTCGGCGTCGATCGCGCCCCGCAGTAGCGCCAGCGCGACAAGAGCCGATCCTGTCAATGCGGTAACAGTGTGCAGAGCGCCAATGCGCCAGGGGTCGCTCGGCATTGCGAGGGCGGCTGCGCGCAACGCGCCATCCGGCTGGGCAACATGGATGACGCCCTCGCCGAGCTTAAAATCGGCGCCGAGCGTGTCGCGAGCCCAGGTCAGGATTGGATCCCACAGCACCGCCTGGCGATCGCGGAGCCGTTGCGGCGCGCCGGCGCGATAGAACAATAGATCGGACGCCAGGTATTTCTCGATCTCCGCGGCGACCTCGGCCGGCATGTCGGCCACGCCGTCGATGATCGCGTTGGCGAGCCGAGTCAGGGGCATGGTTGCCGGGTCGATGACCTCGCGCTGCGCCTGCCATTCGTTGGCAATAGCCTCCGCCAGCGGTTGCATCGGCGCATTAAGCGTCCGGCCAGCGGGCGTGCGCAGGGGTTTGCCGTCAGCGGTCACGACGTGACCGCCGGCGGCCTTTTCGACCCCGATAACATCGTAAGTTCGCCGCCGTACTGGTGTTCGCACGCTCCGCCGGGCGGCGATAATCGGGTCTGGGCGTGGGGGAGCTTCGAATATATCGCGCATTTCTGACAATTTAGCCTATATATTCAGTATGTTAACTGCAAAACTGACGATCGCAGGGCTACGGCGAGATATGTCGGCCAACGGTCCTTCTCAATCGCGCCATTGTCATCGTGCGGCAGCGGACAAATCCCTGTTAAAACAAGCAGAAGCGGTAGAAATTCGATCCCCTCTCGACTAGTATCCGCCACCGGATTCGGCTACGGGACCGCCGAAAGAGGACATTCACGCAGCAGCGTTCCTCCCGCCGCGTCAAGAGCGGGTGCTGCGTGCAAGAGGAAGCAATGAAGCCAACCGATATTTCGGTCCCCGACTATTTTCACAAAGTGGTGGATTGTCAGTGGGCCTGCCCGGCGCACACGCCGGTCCCCGAATACATCCGTTTGATCGCCGCAGGCCGTTACGGCGACGCCTACATGATCAATTGGGAATCGAATGTGTTTCCGGGGATCCTCGGACGCACCTGCGATCGCCCATGCGAGCCGGCATGCCGGCGCGGCCGCGTCGAAAACGAGCCGGTCGCAATCTGCCGCTTAAAGCGCGTCGCCGCCGATTTCAAAGACGATATCCGCTCGCGGCTGCCGAAGGCGCCGGCGATCAAGAACGGCAAGCGCATCGCACTCGTCGGCGGCGGCCCGGCGTCGCTTGCCGTGGCGCGCGATCTCGCGCCGATGGGCTATCAGTGCGTGGTGTTCGATCAGGATCCGAAATCCGGCGGCATGATGCGGACGCAGATTCCGAAATTCCGCCTGCCCGAAGTCGTCATTGACGAGGAGTGCGATTACATCCTCACTATCGGCGTCGAATTCATCGGCGGCAAACGCATCGACAGCCTCAAGGCCCTGCTGGCCGAGAATTACGACGCAATCTTCGTCGGTTGCGGCGCGCCGCGCGGCCGCGACCTCGACATTCCGGGCCGTCAGGAAGCAGCCAAAAACATCCATATCGGTATCGACTGGCTGTCCAGCGTTTCGTTCGGGCACATCGATAAAATCGGCAAGCGCGTCATCGTGCTCGGCGGCGGCAATACCGCGATGGACTGCTGCCGCTCCTCGCGCCGCCTCGGCGGCGAGGACGTCAAGGTCATCGTCCGCTCCGGCTTCGAGGAAATGAAAGCGTCTCCTTGGGAGAAGGAAGACGCCATGCACGAGGACATCCCGATCTTCAATTATCTGGTGCCGAAGGAATTTGCCCACACGAACGGCAAGCTCACCGGGGTGCTGTTCGAAAAGGTCAAAGCCGTGCGCGACGATAACGGCCGCCGCAAACTCATTCCGACCGGCGAGCCCGAAGAGCTGTTTCCCTGCGACGACGTGCTGGTCGCGGTCGGTCAGGAGAATTCCTTTCCCTGGATCGAGCGCGATATCGGCATCGAATTCGACAAGTGGGACATGCCCAAAGTCGACCCCAACACCATGGCGTCGACCAATCCGAAAGTGTTTTTCGGTGGCGACGCCGCGTTCGGTCCGAAGAATATCATCTGGGCGGTGGCGCACGGCCATGACGCGGCGATCTCGATCGACCGGTTCTGCCGCGGCGAGGATATTGCCGCGCGGCCGGCCCCTCAGGTCGCCGTGACCAGCCAGAAGATGGGCATCCACGAATGGTCGTACGACAACGAAATCGCGCCCGATAAGCGCTATCGGGTGCCGCACCGCGAGAAGGTGGTGTCGCTGCGCGATATCAAGGCGGAGGTCGAGCTCGGCTATGACGTCGAGTTGGCGCTAAAAGAAGCCGAGCGCTGCCTCAACTGCGATGTGCAGACCGTGTTCACCGGCCAGCTCTGCATCGAATGCGACGCCTGCGTCGACATCTGCCCGATGGACTGCATCACCTTTACCGACAACGGCGCCGAGGACGAATTGCGCGGGCGGCTGACGGCGCCGGCATTCAACGCCGAGCAGGACCTCTATATCGGCGGCTCGCTGAAGACCGGGCGGATCATGGCCAAGGACGAGGATGTCTGTCTGCATTGCGGGCTGTGTGCCGAGCGCTGCCCGACCGGCGCCTGGGACATGCGCAAATTCCTGCTCGACGTGACCCGCGCCGGTGCCGGCTGCCGCAGCCATCTCGGCTGATGGAATTCGGGCCGGACGCAGATGAACCCCCTCACCCGTTGCCCGGACTTGATCCGGGCATCCACGTCTTGGCGTACGCCGCCGTCGCTGAATAAAGAAGGCGTGGATGGCCGGGACGAGCCCGGCACCGGGCGCCGTAAACTGTCGGGCGGGACCAGCCCGCAAACTGTTGGGCGGGACCAGCCCGCACCGCATCCCTGAGGTATGACCGTGGACGGATCGAGCCGACAAAGCATCGAAAGCGTCAACGACTTCGTCGTCAAATTCGCCAATGTCAACGGATCGGGGTCGGCCAGCGCCAACGCGCTGTTCGCCAAATCGGTTCTGCGCATGGGCATCCCGGCGAGCTCGCGCAACATCTTTCCGTCGAACATCCAGGGCCTGCCGACCTGGTACGAGGTGCGGATCAGCGAAAAGGGTCATCTCGGCCGTCGCGGCGGGGTCGACATGATGGTCGCGATGAACCCGCAGACCTGGGACGAGGACCTCGCCGAGATCGAGACCGGCGGCTACCTGTTCTATGATTCGACAAAGCCGATGCCGCCGTCGCGATTCCGCGACGACATCACGGTTATCGGGGCGCCGCTGACCGCGATCTGCAATCGCGAATACAACGACCCGCGCCAGCGCCAGTTGTTCAAGAACATCATCTATGTCGGCGCCCTGTCGGCATTGCTGAACATGGATGTGGCGGCGATCGAACAGCTGATCTCGGAGCAGTTCCGCGGCAAGGACACCCTGATCCGACCCAATCTGCGCGCACTCGGCCTCGGCCGTGAATGGGCGTTGAACGAGCGCGAATGCCCGATCGGGTTGCGGCTGGAGCCGGTCGACAAGGTCGGCGACCGCATTTTCATCACCGGCAACGACGCCGCGGCACTGGGCGCGGTCTATGGCGGGGCGACGGTCGCCGCCTGGTACCCGATCACGCCGTCCTCCTCGCTGGCCGAGGCCTTTGCCAACCATTGCCGGCGCTATCGCACCGACCCCGGGACCAGGAAAAAGCGCTACGCCATCATCCAGGCCGAGGACGAGCTCGCCTCGATCGGCATGGTCATCGGCGCCGCCTGGAACGGTGCGCGCGCCTTCACCGCGACCTCCGGGCCGGGCATCTCGCTGATGCAGGAATTTATCGGCCTCGCCTATTTTGCCGAAATCCCGGCGGTGATCTTTGACGTGCAGCGCGGCAGCCCGTCGACCGGCATGCCGACCCGCACCCAGCAGGCCGACATCCTGTCCTGCGCCCACGCCTCGCACGGCGACACCAGGCACGTGCTGCTGTTCCCCGAAGACCCGCGCGAGAGCTTTGCCTTTGCCGCCGAGGCGTTCGACCTGGCCGACCGGCTGCAAACCCCGGTCTTTGTCATGCTCGACCTCGACATCGGCATGAACGACTGGCTGATCGCGCCGCTGGCCTGGGACGCCGACCGGCATTACGACCGCGGCAAGGTCATGACCGCCGAACAGCTCGATGCCGGCATCGAATTCGGCCGCTATCTCGATGTCGACGGCGACGGGATTCCGTATCGCACCTTGCCCGGCACCCATCCGACGCGGGGTGCGTTTTTCACCCGCGGCACCACCAA
>DATAWA010000215.1:0-23406 GCA_036267435.1 Xanthobacteraceae bacterium
AGCGCCAGCATGCGGCCGAGCTGGCCGCCGCCGAGAATACCGATCGTGGCGTCGGGTGCGAGCACGGGCCGCGCCGGAGAGGACGGTTCGTTCACGCGCCGTCCTTTGGCGCCTCGGCGACGGCGGCAGTCTGCTTGGCCCGCCACGCTTCCAGCCGCGCGCCCAAAGCCGGATCGCTCAATGCCAAGACGCTGGCGGCGAGCAATGCCGCATTGACGGCGCCGGCTTGGCCGATGGCGAGCGTGCCGACCGGAATACCGGGCGGCATTTGCACGATCGAATACAGCGAATCCTGTCCCGACAGCGCCTTCGACTCCACCGGCACGCCCAACACCGGCAGGCTGGTCAGGGCCGCGGTCATCCCGGGCAGATGCGCCGCACCGCCGGCGCCGGCGATGATGACCTTGAAGCCCTGCGCTTTGGCCCCTTTGGCGAAGGCGTAGAGCCGCTCCGGCGTGCGATGGGCCGACACTATCCGCGTCTCATAGGAAACCTCGAGCGCGTCGAGTGTCACGGCGGCATGTTTCATGGTTTGCCAGTCGGACTGGCTGCCCATGATAATGGCCACCATTTTTTGGGGAGATCTGGATTCCGCTTCCGGCGGCGCCACCACGATATTCCCTGCGCAAAGGAAGCGCTGGATTATAGACTCACGCGTTGGCCGTGCAAGGCGGCTGGTTTTGGCCGGCCGACAATGGTCATGGTTAAGGACGGAGAACGAGCGCGATGGAAATGAGCCAATACCATTATTTGCCGCTGGCACCGGGCTTCTTCGCCATCCTAATCGTCATTTTCGTCGGCGTGCTCGTCCTGCAATCGCTGCGTTTCGCCTATACCAGCCTCGGCATCAGCTCGGGCGCGGCGATCCTGTTATTGGCGGGCTCGCTGATCGGCAGCATTTTCAATATTCCGATCGTGCAGCTGCCGCCGGAGCGGGTGATGTCGCACCAGATCATCGACTTCTTCGGCATGCAATACGAAATGCCGGTCGTCAGCCATTGGCAAGGCACGGTGATCGCGGTCAATGTCGGCGGCGCCGTCATCCCGACGCTGTTGTCGCTTTACCTTTTGATCAAGCGCGATTTGTGGATGAAGGGCGCGATTGCGACCGCGATCGTCGCGGTGGTACTGCACTGGCTCGCCAATCCGGTTCCCGGTCTGGGCATTGCCATTCCGGTCTTCGTGCCGGTCGTCGTAACGGCCGCCGTGGCCCTCATTCTGTCGCGCCAGGATGCAGCTCCACTCGCCTATATCGGCGGCGCGCTCGGCACCCTGATCGGCGCCGATCTGACCAATCTCGACAAAGTGCAGGGGCTCGGCGCGCCGGTCGCCTCGATCGGCGGCGCCGGCACCTTTGACGGCATTTTCCTGACCGGCATCCTCGCGGTGCTGATCGCCAATCTGTATGCGGGACCGCGGCGATATTTGGCGGGGTAACACTTAGCCGGCTCGCGAGCCCCGCCTTGCCAATCGGCACCGAAAGATGCGCAATGGCGGAGAGGTCAATCGCAGTCTCATCTCATGGACCCAAGCGCGATCAAAGACTACCACGCCCATATTTATTACGACCCGGCCACAAGCCGCGGCCGGGCCGAGCGCCTGCGCGAGCGCGTCGCCGCGGCGTTTCCGCAAGCCAAGCTCGGACGCTGGCACGACGAATTGGTCGGCCCGCATCCGCAGTCGATGTATCAGATCGCCTTCCCGACCGGCATGCTGGCCGCCTTCGTGCCGTGGCTCATGCTCAACCGCGACGGGCTGACCATCCTCCTGCATCCGGAAACCGGCGACGATCTCACCGATCACACCGCGCACGCCGCCTGGTTCGGCGTGGTGCTGCCGTTACGCGTCGAGGTTTTCAAGAAGTGATCTGCGGCCCAGTGGCGCGCAAACCGCGCGGCCATCCGCTGACATGAGAACTTTACCGGCCCGCGCGCGTTGACCCGGCAAAGAGGGCAGCGCCATGCCGAATCAACGCGAGACCGACCGGAATAACGACAAGAGATTTCTGACGCCGCTATTGCTCATGGGGCTCATTATCGTCGGCGGCATCTTGATCTTCCTGATGCTGGGACCGCCGCCTGTGAGCTGACCGGCTGCTTGCGGACACCCCGCTATAGCCCGCGCTCCCGCTTGACCCGATCGATATAATCTTCCGCCTCAGGCGGCAGTGAGGCCAGCCCTTTTTGCCCGGCCGCCGAGAGATAAGGCCGCAGCTTGGAGCTTGCCAGATAGGGCGGCTCGCGGTCCGGCGGAATCATGCGGTCGAATATGACGACGACCAGCACGGCGGCGAACAGCATGCGCACCACGCCGAGCAAAGCGCCGCCGAGCCGATCGAGCAAGTGCGGATCGGAGCCGACGACCCCGTTCACGCCGGAGCGGAAGATCGCCCCGAGTGCCACACCAATCACGATGAAGATCGCAAACAATGGCAGCCACGTCATGTCGGGAGACAATTTCGTGTTCCCCATCAGAAGGGACGCCACATTGGGCGCGAGCGCAATCGCGACCGGCGCAGCGATGAGATAGGCAAGGATCGTCGCCAGGCTGCGCAACAGGCCCGACATGAAACCCAGCGCCAACCCCAGGATGACCGCAGCGGTCACCGCCGCGTCGAACGGATTCATCGCGGCTGGCCGTCATCGAAATGACGCTCGAAAATCTCGCCCAGCGTGGCGTAGAAGAAGCCGTTAAGCCGGCCCACCGGATCGAGTTTTTTCATGTCGATATAGCCGTCGGTCATGCATGCGCGATCGACATGCATGAACACCACTTCGCCGATCACCAGCGGATGGCGGTGGGGACCGAGCTCGATCACCTGGTGCAGCTTGCATTCGAAATGGATCGGCACCTCCTTGACCCGCGGCGCCGCAATTTTCGCGCACGGAATCGGAGTGAGCCCGGTTTCGGCGAACTCGCTGTCATCCTCGGGAAAGCCATTCGCCGAATCGACCATCTCTTTCCACACTGGATGCGTCACCACATTGAAGCAGAATTCGCCGGTGTCGCGTACGTTCTTGAGCGTATGTTTCTCGCTGCCATCGGGATTGCGGGCGATGGTCAGCGAAATCATCGGCGGGACGACGCAGACCACGGTGAAGAACGAGAACGGCGCCAGATTGGCGATGCCTTTCCTGTTGAGCGTCGAAGCCCAACCGATCGGCCGCGGCACCACCGCGCCGGTGAGCATGCGATAGACCTGACGCCGATCGGCGCTGGCTGGATCGATTTCAAGAAAATCCGGCATAGATGGCGGTCCCTTCGATTCTCGCTGCCGCATGATAGCCTGCGGCTTTGCCGGCAAGAACTCGACAACGACTCCCGCGATGGAACTTGCCGAACGGAACCACGCGATAATACTGGGCTGTTCCTTGAAAATGTCATGAACCAAAGCGGCCGGCGGTCGTTTTCGAACAGCAACAGATTTGGAGAAACCTATGAAGAAACTTGTTCTCGCCGCTGGCTTTGTCATCGTGGCGACGTCGGCCGCAATGGCGCAGGGCTACGGCCAACCCTACGCGTACGGCCAACCTTACGGCTACGGCACATATGCACCCGGTTACAGTGCGCCCGGTTACGGCATCTACGACTCGGCACCGGGCTATGGCGTCTATGATTTTTCGTCCGGTTACGGCGGCTACGGCAACAATTGGTATGACAACGACCGTGTCGATGGGCCTGGGCGCGGCAACAGCGCCGAGTCGCAGCGATAAGCACCTGAGCTCCGCACTGGAAGCAAAAAACCCGGCCTGCAAGGGCCGGGTTTTCGTCACCGTCTGGTACCGGGCATCCGGCATGGCCTCGCCATGCCGAATTTCAGGCAAGCAGGCTTATTTCGCCGAGTAATGGTGCGGCATGTGACGGCGCGAGTGCCTGATCCAATGGTGCCGCGGCCGATAGACGGGTGCCGGCTGCGGATAGGCGACATAAGTCGGCCCGATCCCGAGCAAGCCCTCGACCCCGCCGATCACGCCGCCCACGGCGCCGCCAACCACCGCGCCGACCGGGCCAGCGGTCTGGTTGCCGACATAGACCCCATGCTGGATGCCGTCCGGAATTCCTTGCGCTTGCGCCGCAAGCGGGCACGCGAGCGATGCCGCCATGGCGGCCGCGATTACAAACTGAAGCTTCACGCTAGATCCTTCCTCTGTTGAGAGGCCGCCACATGTCCGCCGAACATGGGCCTTTACGCGGCAACACCATGACGATCCGGCGACCCACCTGGCGGCCAAGCGAGATGTTCGCACGCATGGCAAGAATGCAACATGTGGCGCGAACAGCGTCGATTTGATTATTGTCGCAGCCGCGCCGGGCCTCCGGCGCTATGAGGCTCCATGCCGACCACACCGACTGCACAGCGCCTGACCGTTGCCGTGATCGGGCTTGGCAGCATCGGCGGCGTTGTCGCGGGATGCCTTGCCGAGGCGGACCGCCACGACGTCGTCGCCTGCGTGCGCCAGCCGATCGAGCGGCTCACTCTTGAAGGGCCGCGCGGCGCGGCCGATCTACCGCTTCGCGCCGTGAGCGATCCGGCGCAGGCGGGCGCAGCGGATTGGGTGCTGGTCTGCACCAAGACCCATCAAACCGAATCCGCTGCGCCGTGGCTCAAGCGGCTGTGCGGGTCGTCGACCCGGGTCGCCGTGCTGCAAAACGGCATTGGCCATGTCGCTCGTGTCGCGCCGCTCGCCAACGGCGCCGCGGTGATCCCCGTCATCGTCTACTACAACGGCGAACGGCTCGCGCACGACCGCGTGCGCTTGCGTCAGGGCTCCGATCAGGACATCGCCGTCGCCGATGACGACACAGGCCGGGCATTCTCGCGGCTGTTCGAGGGCACGCCGCTGCGCATCCTGCTCAGCGACAATTTCGATACGCTGATCTGGCGCAAGCTTCTGATCAATGCCGTCGCCAATCCGATCACGACGCTGACGCTGCAGCGGCAGGCGGTGTTGCGCCGGCCGGACGTGGAAGAGCTGTGCCATGCCATTCTCGCCGAGGCGGTGGCGGTGGCGCGCGCCGAAGGCATCAAGCTTGCCGACGACGAACCGCAGCGGGCAATGGCGACCCTGTTCACCTTTGCCGGCGAACTCGGCACGTCGATGTATTTCGACCGCCTCGCCGGCCGGCATCTCGAAGTCGACGCGCTGACCGGCGCCATCGTCGCCGCCGGCACACGTAACGGTATCGCCACGCCGCTCAATTCCGCTTTGCTTGCGCTGTTGCGCGCCATCGACGATGCCGCGGACAAGTGACCGGCCTATTTTGGGTAGAATGCCAAGCAGCCTCCGGGAGGCTGAAACAGAGATCAACAAGGAGCCCACGGGGAGACTTCATGACACGACGAATAACCGATGTCCGCACCGCAGCCGAACAAGCGTTCAAGGCGGCGACCACGAAGCCAGTCGAAGCTTTGCCAAAAGCGCCGCCGTCGCTTCCCGGCGTGAAGGAAATGGTGTCGCTGCGCATCGACCGCGACGTGCTCGATTTTTTTCAGGAGGACGGCCCCGGCTGGCAGGATCGCATCAATGCCGCGCTGCGCAAGGCCGCGGGCAAGTGATGGATCACGGCGGCGAATGATGCCCGGAGAGCAGCCGTTCGCCCCCTCGTGGTGGCAGTCGGGTCTTTATGCAACTTGACCGCCGTCGCAAAATATGTTCTCGATATGTTCCTTACGCACCCGTTGGTACTGGCCCCTTTCCATCCCCTCTGGTCCCTTTTGAATTTGGAGATGGTCCCTTTTGGCTTCTCCGGTCGGAACTTTCAGCCAAGCTTGGTATTGACAAAGGTCCGTCAATGACGTACATGCGTCAACGACGCACTAAACCGTCACCTGGGTTTCTGCGCTGCCCCGGGGGAATCAAAAGCTTCGGAGGGGGAGCAGTGAAACGGAACTCAGGAGTCGGAAATGGACTTCAAGGCCAATGACTACATGATTACGATCGTCGAATTGAACTCCTTCCGCCTGGATGCGGATGGTGTGTTCACGGATGACGAACAAAGTAGACTAATCGATTTCATTGCCGCTAATCCGCATTCCGGGGTGATCATCCCCGCGACTGGCGGCGTTAGGAAAATTAGATGGGGCGCGGGCGGTAAAGGAAAGCGTGGCGGTGTTCGCGTGATCTATTACTTCCGCGATCTTAATTTTCCGGTTTTCTTACTCGCTGCATACAAAAAAAGCGAGAAGTTGAACCTGACGATGGGCGAGCGCGAACAAATGCACAAACTCGTTGACCGTCTAGTAGGGGAATATAGAGCGCGAACGACGCTGGGAAACGTCGTTCGGATTGGAAGACAGCCAGCCTAAGGCACATTAGGCAAGCGTTGGAGAACGTCATGAGCGGAGACAAAATCATCAGAGGGCTGAATGAGGCAGTCCAGTATGTCCGCGGCCACACCGCTGGAGCGGTTGTGCGTGAGGTCAAGGTCCCGGAAAGCATCGATGTGCCCGCCGTGCGTCGTAAGCTCGGGCTTTCGCAACGCGAATTTGCTCTCCGTTTCGGATTCAGTTTGTCAACCGTCCGCAACTGGGAGCAGGGCCACCGCACGCCTGAGGGGCCTACGCGCGTTCTTCTAACAATCATCGACAAAGAACCCGATGCCGTCGAGCGAGCGTTGAAAGTGGGATAATAATTAGGGGCCGCCTCAGTTGGCGGCCTCATCTTTTCCAGCAAAATCTAATGGCAATTCCAGGGTTTCTCCGCGCCTCGGCAGCACCTGATCGACCATGTGCAGAAATCGCTGCCAACCAAATCCGTTAGCAATGGCAAGACGCTGAAACATCATGAGAGAATGAAGATGTTGAGCAAGCATGGGATCGCCAACTTCTTCGGTAAGCCATTGATGAAGTCTGTTACCCCGATGACCCTTATCGTTTTTTGGGCTCCTAGATTGAAGCTCCGTCAGCAATCCGGGTGCTAGGCGTTCGAAAACTAGATTGTTCGTATAGTGGCCCACGACACTGTACCTGTTCTTACTCATTCCGGGCCAAACCCATCCCTTCAACTTATAAATGTTCTCGTAGAACTCATCGGGAAACTTCTTGACCCAAGCGGCCAACTCTTTCCTGATAATGTGCGCGAGATATTCTTGAAGAGCATTTTGGGGCCGCACCTTTTCATAGCCAGTGGCCTCATCGACCAGCGCGACAATTCCGGTATGTGCGAGAGCGCGGGTTAGGATTTCCGCCTTCTGCGCCTTACCTAATTGTTGTTTTTGAAGTTCGCCGGCCTCTCTAGCCCTAAGCCAAATATTACAGACTGCAACGAGCACAGAGGCGTCGTAACCCCGAATAACACGGTCACCATCGACGTAATCGATCGGTGTAAGGGGCCCATCGATTAAGTCCTTGTCGATGAATGAATTTAATTGCCTAGGGGCAATAAAGAGCGGCTTAAGGGCCCCTTCTTCGGAAGCGGCCTTCTTGAGTCGTTTTGATGCGCCACTGCGCGTTCCAAGGATGGCATTAGTAATTCCGTTCTCGGACAAAACCCGCTGAATACCCTTCGAGCCTTGTATGACGGCGCAGGGCAGCTTCATGCCGGCCAAGTCCAGCACGCTCTTATAGCCCTCTAGGACGCGCGGTAGCCCATCTGCGGAGGCGGCCTGGGGCTGCGCCTGCCAACGCTTTTTCGCGGCCTCGGATGCGATTGCCGAGCGTTCCTCCGGCGTAAGGCTCGCTGCACGAGCCTGCCCCCCCTTAGATGCAATATCTGCGCGGTTGGGTTCGTCCGGTTCCAGTTTGGTCATCTGCGCCTCCGCTGTGCACAAGCAAGCATACTTTGAAATAATGCTTGCTTTCCTAGATAGCAAGCATAAAGTAGCAAGCATGCACAGAGGATTGCACCAGCAAAAACGCCCCACCCGCCGTCAAGCGGATGGAGCGTTTTTCTTTGTGTGGCGCGGGGATCGTCTAGCGGTAAGGACGCGGGGGGTACATCCCCGAAACGTCAGTTCGAACCTGGCTCCCTGCACCAAAAGTGGGCCCGTCGCTGCGGAAACAGCGGCGAGCCCTGATCTTCAACCTCGGGATTGCGGCCCTTGGTATCCGACCGTAGCGAATATAGCAGCTTCGGCCAGGAATATCCACGCGACGCAATCCCCCAACATGACGGATTGCGGACGCCATGAACAACCTTCCCCGCGACAAGCAAATTGAAATCATCGGAATGCTCTGTGAGGGCGTCGGCCAGCGTGCCGTGAGCCGCCTTACCGGGACCGACCGAAAGACGGTGGCACGCCTTGCGCTGGCCGTCGGCACGGGCTGCGCTGAATTGCACGATCGGATGATGGTCGGGCTTCGCGTGCACCGGATCGAATGTGACGAGCTATGGGCCTATGTCGGCCACAAGCGCAATCCGCAGAAAGGCGGCAAGCGTAATCCGTCGCCCGTGTTCGGCGACCAATACACCTACGTTGCGCTGGCGTCGGCGACGCGGGCGATCATCGGTTATTGGACCGGAAAGCGCGACACCGCGACCACAGACGATTTCATTCAGGACTTGCGCCAGCGCGTGATTGGCGCTCCAGAGATTTCAACGGATGGCCTGCACTTCTACAAAAACGCCATCCGCGATGCATTTGGTAAGCGCGCCACGCACGGCGTCATCAATAAGACCTACAGCGTAACCCACCTGAACGTAACCGAAGCGTCGCGGCGCTATTCGCCGGCTGCCGTAGTAGCCGTAGAGCGCATTGCCGTAGCTGGCGAGCCCGAACACATTTCAACCAGTTACGTTGAACGGTCGAATTTGACGCTACGGATGGCCTCAAAGCGGTTCGCTCGGCTAAGCAACGGCTTCAGCAAGAAGATCGATTGCCACGTTGCCGCCGTGGGCCTGTATGTCGCGTTCTACAATCTCTGCCGCACGCATGAAGCGTTGAAGATGACGCCGGCAATGGCGCTCGGCATTGCGGATCGCGTTTGGTCGATTGGCGATTTGATCGAAGCGGCGCTTAAGGCCGTGCCAACAAAGCCGACGCCAACCCCGGCGCAACGCCGTCGCTCATTTCGGGTAATCCAAGGCGACCTGTTCGATTAGCCGAACGCCATGATGCTCGGATCGACAAAGTCGCCTTGCGCCGGGGCGACTTTGTCCCCGGAAAACGGAAGCAACAATTCAAGCTGGTCTTTGAATTGTTTGCGGGGTGCAGTTCGATCAAGACGATCGGGTTGGGGCAACGGTGGAAGCTTGGGCATTCGCCCCTCAAGGATGTCTTCGATCGTGACGAC
This sequence comes from Xanthobacteraceae bacterium, assembly GCA_036267435.1. Taxonomy (GTDB): domain Bacteria; phylum Pseudomonadota; class Alphaproteobacteria; order Rhizobiales; family Xanthobacteraceae; genus BOG-931. The sequence goes on from DATAWA010000215.1 coordinate 9,233, forward strand.
TTGAAGCCGAGGTAAACGACCATGCGCAGATTTGGAAACGAAACCGGCGGCGGCGGCCTCATTTTTCATAGGGCCTGTCGGTTCGGCGAGACAAACCATTATGCCCATTTCCGCTTCTTCGCGTTCTATAACGCCACGCAGATCGCGGACCATTTGCACGCCTATGTTGTCGCCGCCTTTAACCGAAATGATTATCAAGCCATCGCCATATGGGCCATTCTTGAACATCATGCGACCGTCTATCCCATGATCGGCGCCCTTTTTTTCCTCTCGATACCAGCGAGCACCCAACCGCCAAGCGGCCCACCATTGAAACTGATGCTTGTCGCGCCTCGCGAGATCACGCGCTCCCGCGAGATCCGTCGGACGGCCGACGACTTGGTATGTATCGGGGTTCGTTCCGCTGGCAAGAAGGCGACGTTCGATCAGCGTAACCGCGTAGTGCGTTACGTCGATTCCAATCCATTTCCGTTTGAGTTTTTCGGAGGCTTCGACAGTCGTACCGCAACCTCAAAATGGATCGAGCACAACGTCGCCCTCGTTCGAGGATGCGCGGACAATCCTATCCAACAGCGCCAGCGGTTTTTGTGTCGGATACCCGATGCGCTCTTTTGCGGCCGAGTTGAGCCACAGTTCCGGATTAGCCCACACATCTTGAAGCGGAAGCCCTCGCAATTGGTCTACCGGAATCTTCAAACGAGGCATCCCGGTTCTCGTATAAACGATCCGTCCTTCCGCCTCCAACTTGAGCATGTTGTCGTTCGTGTAACTCCACATGCGGCCCTTGGGCGGCATTCGTCCTTTCCACTTGTATTGACCCGAAGGGCCGCCACGATACGGCGCGGTCAGGTCTCGCTTGCGATAGAGTTGACCGTTCTCGTCCGTCTCGAAATCGTGAGCGTCAAAAAAATCTTTGTCAGGCTTCTCATAAATCTGATTCCAAACAGGCGCGTCACCCTTTGCATAGTAAAAAATGCTGTCGTGAATACGACCATACCGCTTCGGATCATTGTGAGAGCTTGTTCGTTGCCAGATGAGTTCATTCCGCCAGCCGCCATGGCCGAAGACTGCATCCATAATGATCTTGAGGTAATGGCTCGCTGTGGGATCGCAGTGCAGATATATTGAGCCGTCTGCTTTGAGAACGCGGCGCAATTCGAGAAAGCGAACCGCCATCATGACGAGGTAAGCCATCATGGCATTCTGGCCGAGCCATTTACGCAGCCCCGAGACGACTAAAGCCACGTCCCCGTTGGCTCGGATTATATCGTCGTAGGCGCGCTCGGCCCCGTCGCCCCAATCCCACGTATCGCGGAAGGCCTCCGCTTGCGCTTGCGAGGCGGAACCGCCTTGTTTGAATAGAACATTGTAATTGGCGTCGGAATTGAACGGCGGATCGAGATAGACGAGGTCAACGGACTCGTCTTTGACCTTCTCGCGCAACACATCGAGATTGTCGCCGAAATACAGTTTGTTGCCGGTTACGCTGGCCACGGTCGATTCCCCATCCCCACACGGGAGCGGATCGTGAGCTGCAACCGGTTCAAACCTGTTTAACCATTGGTCCGGGCCCACGGTCTCTGAAAGATCGTGGTTATCCAGTCGTAAATTTTCGGACATTAGACAGTCCCCACAGTTGCGGTACTGGTCCCTTTTGACTCGGACAGCTGGTCCGTTTTGAGCCTAAAGGGGCCAGTACCGCACCCGTTTGGGAGGGGAAGATGAGACCGTTCGCCTTAACCTGCAGCGCCCTAGCCTGTTGCCTCGCCATCATCGCCGCCGCACCGGCGCGGGCGGAAACGCCAACCATCACGCCGGCCAACGCCAAAGCTTATGTCGGCCAGACCGTCACGGTCGAAGGCGCCGTGGGCAATATCGCCACCGGCCGCGCCGGTACGACGTTCATCGATGTCGGCGGCCGCTACCCCGACAACAGCTTTGCCGCGGTGATCTTTGCCGCCGACAAGAGCAAGTTTCCGGACGTGCAGGCGCTCGGCGGCAAGACCGTCGACATTACCGGTGCAGTCAGTCTGTATCGAGGCAAGCCCGAGATCATCCTGAAATCAGCCGATCAGATGAAAGCGAAGTAAGAGCCTGTTTCTAAAAACACCGGCGGCTACACGCTCTGCAACCCTAACGCACTTTTCGCGCGTGTGACCTTGGTCACAGCACCCGGTCGAGCCATCGTGTCGTACTCGCATACCGTTTGGGGTCTGCGAGGGGATGACGATGGATGTTCTCGAATATCTACGCGAGACGTCATGTGAGCTCGCGGCGCTTGCGGACAAGGATCGCTTCGAGTCGCTGGCTTACATTTTCAGAATGGCGGCACTTGAGGCGGACCAGCGCTTGGCCGAGCCTTCCGCGCCGGGCGGCGTGTCGCCGCACGAACTTCCTCGGCCGATGGCGACGATCTTGCCCTTCCGCGTGGCCGATCGCGGGGGAAAGCTTTAGATTGCGCTACGGGGCCAGACCGGCCGTCAGATGACCCGATAACCGCCGTCAGCCATGACGATGGCGCCGGTGACATAGGCTGAGAGATCGGACGCCAGAAACACCGCCGGACCGACGATGTCCTCCGGCTGGCCGGCGCGGCCGAGCGGCGTGTGATCAAGAAAAATCTTCATCAAATCGGGATTAGTGGCACGCGCCTTTTCGTTCAGCGGCGTTTCGATCAGTCCGGGACCGATGGCATTGACGCGTACGCCGTCCTTGCCGAGCTCCGCGGCAAGCGCGCGGGTGAAGCCAAGTACGCCGTGTTTCGAGGTAGTGTAGGCCGGTGAGTTCGGCGTGCGCACATGCACGAAAGACTGGATCGAGGCGATATTGACGATGCGGCCCTTGCCGGCGCGCAGCGCACCAAGGAATGCGTGGGTGACATTGAACAAGCCGTTCAAATTGACCGCCATGATGTCGTCCCAATCCTTGAACACCGCATCCTGATCGGCGGTAAAAGCATTGCGCCGGTTGATGCCGGCGTCGTTGACCAGGATCGACACCGCGCCGACGCCGCTCGCGACCTTCGCGGCTACGTCGCGGCAGGCTTGGCGGTCGCGCACGTCGAGCGTGAAGGCCTGCGCCTTGCCGCCGCCGGCGTGGATATCGGCTTCGGTCTTCGCCGCGGTCTCGCCGTCGATGTCGAGCACCGCGACGGTCGCCCCTTCGCGCGCATAGCCGAGCGCGATGGCGCGGCCGATGCCCGAGCCGGCGCCGGTGACGACGGCAATATGGTTTTGCAACAGGCCGGCCATGGCTGCTTCCTCCGTCTTGCGTTTCTGGCGCGAAGCATAACAAAGCGCGCCGTTCCATCACACCCGGATCAAATTCGCACGCTATGCGTTGGACGTGAAGGTTACACCGCGCACCAAAGAATCGGGCGGCGAACTGATAAAACGGAGGACCGAATGCCTGATAAGAAGACGATCGAGAAAGCGAAGCGCGACAAGCGCGACGGCAAATCGCCATCGACCCAGGCGGGCGAATTCGTCCGTGCTGAAATTGACAAGATCCGCCAGGGCGAGCACGGCGCACGCTCCGCCAAGCAGGCGGTCGCCATCGGGCTGTCGGAGGCGCGCCGCGCCGGGGTCGATCTGCCGCCGCCGCGCCGCGGCGCCACCAAGGCGCGCACGCGCAAGAGCGCGCGCTATGCCTATGAAATCGGCCAGGGCAAGCGCAAAGCCAAAAGCCCGAGCCGCCGCCGGTCCCGCGCGGCGTTGAAAGCGCTCAAGCGCGAGCCCGGCCGCGCAGCCTCGCATCGCGCGCTGTCACGCCAGGCGCGCGGCGCAGCGAAGCGCCGCTCCGCCATGGCACGGTCGCGCGCCGCGCAGAAGGCCGCGCGGACCAAGGGGCGGAGCGAACGCGCCGCGGCGAGCGGCAAGGCCGCGCGACGCCGGCGCGCTTGAGGTTAACCCGCAGCGCGCAGTTCGTCCTGGACGTTGGCCGGCACCGCGGCGTCGAAGTCGACCTCGCTGTCCGCGGCTATCGATTCCGCCTGGTCCGCCGGCACGGCAATGCCGGCCACCTCGGCGGGCGGCGTCGCCGGTAATTCCGCACGAGTTTCGGAGAGCGTGGCGAGCCGTGCCGCGACCCATTGCCAGAGCGCGCCAACTTCGGCGGCCGACTTCCCGGCGCGGGCGAATTCGGTGACCGCCAGTCCGGCGCCGAGCGCATCCTGCTGATCGTTGCGCTGCACGACATAAGGCAGCGCCAGCACACCGGCGAGGTTGAGCGAGGTGGCGGTGTCGCCCAGCGAAACCGCCGCATCGTTGAGCCGATAGCTGCGCGCCGGCGTTTGATTGAGCACGAAAGCAAACGGCTTGCCCGCGGCGCGGATCGCGCGCAGCGCCGGCGCCGCGGCTTCGATGTCGGCCGGGCTCGGCCGCGCCGGAATGAGGCACAGATCGGCGGCGCCGATCGCCGCCGTCGACGCGTCGCTCCAGCCGCCGGCGGTGTCGATGATGGTCAGCGTGACGCCACGGCGTTCCAGCAAGCTTGCGCATTGGGTGAGCGCACAGCCGTCACGCACCCATTCGACGGTGGGCTCCGCCCGGCTGCGGCGGCGGTGCCAGTTGGAAATCGTGCCGAGCGGATCGGCCTCGAGCAAACACACTTTCTCACCGGCCTCCATGGCGGCAATCGCCAGACCGATGGCAAGCGTGCTTTTACCAGTACCGCCCTTGCGTGAAATCAGAGCAATGGTCTGCATGGCGTAATCCCCTTCGTTTCGTGTTGCGACATTGCGCGACAACGCCGACAGGTAACGCCACCAAACAATGCGAATCGCGAATCGCGCAGCCTTGCCTGCATGCCCGCAAGCCTTGGGCGCGACTATTGGGTAGGACTACTTAGAGCGGATGGAAATAAACCGTTAACCATTTTGCTTGTTGGACGCGCGCCGGGCACACCGGCTTTGCGCGGAACGCCGGCCGAACGCCATTATTTCTTCGCCAGCGCTTCGCAGTCTTTCGTCAGCTTTTCAAGCTCGTCCTGCTGCGCGGCGATGCGGTCGGCATTGCGCGCCTCGTCGCCGGCCCCCGAATTCGCCGCCGCCTGCTCGATGAGCTGGCGGATATTGTCGCGCACAATGGCGATGCGCGCATCGAGTTCCTCGAGCGAAAGCGAACTACCATTGCTCATCGGGCTGTCTCCGGACGGTGGCCATCAAGCGCCATGATAGCAATTTGCCGCGTCGGAAAGCAAAAATTCACCGCGGCGTTGCTGTCGCGTTACGCGAGACCGGACTCGACGACAAAACCGCATCATTGGCCGCTTCCCTCTCCCTGCGCCGGCTCCGTCATCACCGCCTCGTGGACCGCCGTGCAATGGCGCACCAGATTATCGTGGGCGACGACGAATTGCTTGAGCGGCGTGTCGATGCCGAAGAAATAGATATTGGCGATGAAGCCGTAGATCGCCGCATCGGCTGTGCCCGGCGCGGCGCCGTGCATGAAGCCGTGCGCCGGCACGCTGTGCGCCAACACCGCAAGATCGGCCAGCCCCCGCGCATAGGCTTCATCCGGCGTGTAGCGGCCGATGCCCTGATAATAATAGCGCGAGGCGTTGAACTCCTTGGCCTTCAAGAGGCCCGGCTCGTAGAGGTTCGGATGCTCGCCGACCAGCGCCGCGACAAACGCCGGCCAATGGCGCTCGTCCTGCCAGCGCGAATAGGACATCACCCAATAAAGATCGTCGAGCAGGCGGTCGATGAGCAGATCCCGGTCGCGCTGTTGCGGCGTGAGCGCGATGTCGATGGCCGGCCGGTATTTGGCGGTCAGATGCCCAATGATGGTGTTGCTGTCGCCGATCGCGACACCGTCGTCGTCGATGTAAGGAAGCTGCTGGCGCGGCGCGGTGGCGGCCTCGAACAGATGCTCGTGGCGGAACGGCAGGCCGGCGAGCCGCAGAAAGGCGAAGACTTTCAGCCCATAGCCGTTGTTGTTGGCGACCCCGAACAGCGACGGATAGGAATAAAGCGTGATCATGCTCACCTCCGCGGCCGATTGTAGCGCGCGCTCACGCCGATGTGTTGCAGCAATTAATTGCCCGCGGGCGGCCGCAAACTTATCTTTCGGTGAGAGGGCTTGCAGGGCTGAGGCATTCGCGGAGACCGCCGTGGCATCGGAACGCGCTTTCACCTGCGGCAACGGTAAATATTTTGTCGTGGAGGAGCACGGCTATCTGATCGTGCAGCGGCAGGACTGGCTCGGCCGCACTTTCATCGGCTACGCCGGCGATGTTGCGGAAGCCGTCAAGCGCATCGAAGCCGATGCGCGCTGCTGGCAGATTCAGGCGGCATAGAGTCTCGGCCCGGCTATCGCGGCGGTGGCTGTGCCGCTAGGCTTCACGCCAAAGCCAAGAGGCCGCCTTATGCTCGAAGAAAAATTCACGCCGCCCGCCGGCGCCTTTACCCGCAGCGTGCCAATCCGCTTTTCCCATTGCGACGCCGCCGGCATCGTCTACTTCCCGCACTATTTCGACATGTTCAACGGCGTGATTGAGGACTGGTACAAGGACGAGCTAGACCACGATTACGCCGACCTCGTCATGCGCGGCCGCGTCGGCTTTCCCTTCGTGCGCATCGAATGCGACTTCAAAATCCCCAGCACGATGGGCGAGGTCATCGAGCTGACGCTGTTGGTCGAGCGCATCGGCCGCTCCTCGCTCGGCATCGTCATCGTCTGCCACCGCGACGGGTTCGAGCGGCTGCGCGCGCACATGGTCACCGCCATGATGTCGCTCGAGACGCGAAAGCCGGTGCCGATGCCGAAGAATTTGCGCGACGCCATCGAGGCCTATCGGCGCAAGACGAATACCTGATATTCGTTGCCACCATCGCCGGCAAACCGGCGCGTCGCGATGCTGGCCGCCTGATCGTGAAGCTTGCAACCCGGCAGCGTGCCCGGCGTTATTCATCCCGCGGAGATCATACGGAGCGTATCGATGCCCTGGTATTATTATGTCGCCTATTTTTTCGCCGGCGCGTTCCTTGCCAACGGCGTTCCCCATTTCGTGCAAGGCATCTGCGGCAACACATTCCAGACGCCGTTTGCCTCGCCGCCCGGCGTCGGCGAATCGTCCGCGGTCGTCAACGTGGTCTGGGGCTGGATCAATTTCGTGATCGCCGGCTCATTAATATTGGCGGCCTTTTCGCCGCTGCCGCGGCCGATCGGCGGCTGCGTCGCCGGCGCGCTCGGTGCGCTGGGCATCGGCCTGTTGACGTCCCGTCATTTCGGCAAAGTCCGCCACGCGCCGCGCGCGCCGTAGCGGCGGAATCGCCTTGCCTCGGCCGTTATGTTGGCCAATCCTATGCGGATGCGTCTTGTCCTTTGCTGCATGGCGCTGTTGGCCGCGCTCACGACCGAAGCCCCGGCGGCCAGCCGCGCCTATGTGATGAACGGCCTGTTCGTCGGCCATGGCCTTGGCGTCGTCGCCGACGCGCTGCGTCAGCGCGGCTATATCGTCGCCTATGGCAGCTTCGAGCAAAGCCGCGACTTTGCCGCCGACGCCTGCGCGCATCCGGACGACCGCATCGTCGTGATCGGCCATTCGTTCGGCGCCGAGCGCGCCGCGGAAGTGGCGACGCGCGCGGCGGCCTGCGGCGCCCGCGACGTCACCATGATCGGCGTCGATCCATCGCAGCCGGTCGCCGTCGTCGGCGTTCCCCATGCGGTGAATTTCGTCGGCGAGCTCGGCGGCACCGTTGCCGGCGCCCAGAACATCCCGGTGCCCGGCTACACCCACATGGGCATCATGGACAGCCCGGCGGTACAGCAACGCATCCTGGAAGAAGTGGACCCGCCAAGCGGACAGTAAAGCGTGGCCGCGCCCTCACCCGAACAGCCATGACTCCGGTTCGGCGATCGGCTCCCCGGCATTCAATAGCAAGAGGCCTTTGACGCAGCGGATCGCGGTCCAGACGACCCACCACAACAGGATCACCGCGCCGATCGCGAGGTAAAGCGTGATCGCACCGACCGCGGCATAGAGAAGGCCGATCCAGAACGTCCTGACCTGAAACCGGAAATGGCTGCGGCTGACCGGATCGGCGCGCTCGATCTGCATCGTCGCGATAATCAGCCCGATGACTGCGCTCACGCCGGTGAGGAAGCCGACCAGATAAAGGACATAGACGATCAGCGCTAAGCCGTAATCCGAGATCATCGGCGGCCGGCTGCCATTGGTCACGTCCCGGGTCTCTGTGTCGGCCATTTGCTGCCCCCTCGCCTGCTTCCAGCTTTTGCCTGCGTCCGCATGGCACCCGATCATAGCATAAGATGTTCATCTTTCCCCACTGGGCGAGAGGTGAAGACAGGTTCGTCCGATTCCCGATAAGCTTGCGCATATGCCAAGCAACGACAATGCAGGGAGACGCTTCGTGGGCAAAGGACATAAGGACAAGGTCGCCGTCATCTCCGGCGGGGCCAACGGCATCGGGCAGGCGTTTGCCAAGCGTCTCGCCGAAGACGGCGTGCATGTCGCCGTCGCCGATCTCGCCGACGGCCGCGATACTGCGAAGCTCGTCGAAGCCGCGGGGCGCAGCGCGCTCGCGGTGGTCTGTGACGTGTCGAAAGAGGACTCGGTCGCAGCGATGAGCAAGCAGGTGCTGGCCAAATTCGACCACGTCGACATCGTGGTGAACTGCGCCGGCATTTTTCCGCAGCAGGATTTTGCCGGCATGACCTTTGCCGACTGGCGCAAAGTTCTCTCCATCAACCTCGACGGCACCTTCCTCGTCACCGCCGCGTTCGTGCCGGGCATGCGGGCGCGCAAATGGGGGCGCGTCGTCAGCATGGCATCGAGCACGTTCGGCTCGGTGAGCACCGGCTTTGCCCATTACGTCGCTTCAAAGGGCGGCATCATCGGCTTCACCCGCGGGCTTGCCGGCGACCTCGCCGCCGACGGCATCACGGTGAACGCCATCGCGCCGGGGCTCACCCGTTCGCCCGGAACGATCGCGCGCAAGCCGCGGCCGGGCTTCGCCACCATGGACGACGAATTCGCCGCCGTCGCAGGCCTGCAGGCGATCGAGCGGGTGGAGGTGCCGGACGATCTGGTCGGTGCGGTGTCATTTCTCACCAGCGATGACGCGGCTTTCATGACCGGCCAGACGCTCAACGTCGATGGCGGGCGGGTGAGGTCGTAAGCGCCAAAGCGGCATCAGTCTTGCTGGCGGCCGGCGGCGTCGCGCCGCGCACCTGCGAACGGCCAGTCGATGACGCCGGCGGCAAACAGCGCCGCCCAGATGATGACCGGCTGCAGCGCAAGCCGCGGCCCGTGATACCACCAGCTATCTGGAATTGACGGAATGACGATGTGATCGAGCGCCTGCTTGATATTGGCCGGCCACACGCAGAGCGCATAAAGCGCGAGCGCAATGCCGGCCCAAGAGCGCAATGGCCGGCCGAGCATGGTCCCGAAAAAGCCTGCCCCGGACATGATCCGGGGTGATTTCCGGATTTCGGAAAAGATCATGCTCAAAATGTCATCCAGGACCAGCGCCGCGGCGCCGGCCAGTTCGCACAGTCCGGTCCCAAAAATCACTTGCGGCGCGAACGGCACCCAGTCCGGCGTGATGGAGAGGAAAACTTTGGGCGCCGAAAGATGCGCGATGCCGGCGGCGACAAACAACGCCGCCAGAATCCAGCGCATGATCGCGCGCACCGCCGCGAAAGAACGATGCTCCGTTATTGCAGCCTTCATGCGAGCGTCCATTGCTCCGGCGCCGGCGGATAACGCGGCCCACGCGGGCCGCGCTCCGTCGGAACCAAGCGCGTTACGAATTGGGCATCAGCACGTGGTTGATGACCTGGACGATGCCGTTCGACTGATCGACATTCGCGGTGGTGATCTCCGCCGTGCCGCCTTTGGCGTCGGTCAGCATCAGCTTGCCGTCATGGTCGGTGACCGTGAGATTGTCGCCCTCGACGGTCTTGAGCTCGTACTTGCCGTCGTTCTTCTTGACGTCGGCCCGCAGTTCCGCGGTGTCGAGCTTGCCCGGCACCACGTGGTAGGTGAGAATTTCCTTCAGCTTGCTCTTTTGGTCGGGCTTCATGAGGCCGTCGACGGTCGCTTTCGGCAGCTCGTTGAAGGCCGCATTGGTCGGGGCGAACACCGTGAACGGTCCCGGGCCGCTCAGCGTATCGACGAGACCCGCCTGCTTCACCGCCGAGACCAGCGTGGTCAGATTCTTCGCCTGCGAAGCGTTCTGCACGATGGTTTTGCTCGGATACATGGCCGCGCCGCCGACCATGGTTTCGCCTGCGGCGAACGCCGTGCCGGACAATAGCGCCGTGGAAAGCGCCAGAAGTACCAGTTTTTTCATGTTTTAGTTCCTTGATGATTGCCAGCCTCGTGAGAGATACGGTCTCGAACGGCTTTAGTTTTGCGGCGATGGCAAATAAATCGCGGCTATGCGCCGCGGGAACGAATGGGGCGCGCGGCTTTTTCGAGCATGGGCGTTGCCTGCGCTGCTATCACGATCGGGGAGGCGCTGAACGCCGATGGTGGAAGGTAGAGCTACGGACTCGAGAGAACGAGTTCGCCCTTGGCAAAGCGGCTGCGAACCTTGTCGCCGAAAGCGATCGTAGCGCCCTTGTCAGGGTCGACGAGGAACGCCGCATCTGCAGGCGCAACTCGCGCCAGGACCTGTTCGATAAAGCGATAGGCCTCTTCGTCGGTCGTTGTCCGATGAATGAGATCGACTGAGAGCCAGCAGCATTGTTTGGCGACGCCGCTGCGGATCGATGGATCGGAAATGGCTCCAGCGAAATCGGAAAAATCCGTGTAAGGACCGGGAATATTGTTCAACAGAAAGATGCCGGCTGCACCGGGAATAATGGAAAAGATCATGAATTGCCCTCGCGCGGGACCCGCGATGACGAAGTTTCCCTTCTGGCGCGGCGGCAGAAATTGACCCGGGTACACCTCGTCCAATTTTTGCCGCACCTCGTCGAGGCTGAGATCCACGTATCCGCCGGTCAAAACGACCCAACTGACCATCTTGTGTTTTGCGGCTGCCGGAGACGCCTGCGAAAGCGACTGCGCGTCGGCGCGCAATAATAAGTTTCCCGGCCCGATAGCCACGGCGAACAGGCTGTATGCGAAAATCACGATTGGTCTGATCATAGTGCGCCGCCTCCACACAACTCGATGATAAGATATTGCAACCTTTGGATGCAATATCTAGAATTGGCGCCATGTCCGGCAGAGGCTTGGGGGCTCATGATCGCGCGTACCTTATTTGCGGCGCTGATGCTGATCACGCCGCTCGTTGCGCAGGCCGATGACGACGGGACGACTTTGCGCGCGCTCATCGCCCAGTATCGCTGCCCCGTGCTCGACCGACTTGAGCAGATTTACCGCGCCACGGGTTCCGCCGATCCGCAGAATTGGTTTCTGATCTTGTACTTCGCCGCCAATCCCAACGATTACGTACAATGCGTATTCGATACCAAGACTCGGATGCTGTGCGAGGCGGCCTCCGGCTATTATGACCAGCTCGCGACGGAACCGCGCACACGTTGGCTCTCCACAAGCGCGGTCGCGGCGCTCGGCCGGCTCGGCTTTTCAACCGACGATACGGCCGGAAATTTTCGGATCTGGTTCGATTTTGCCGACCCGCCGGACCTCGGCGCTATCGCCGAATTCATGTTGAAAACGCTGCACGACGGCTTTGCCGCCCGGGCCGACGATGTCCTGAAATTCGATGCGCCGCTTGCCCCGCATGCGATCCGAGCATGCACGCCGGTCAGCTAGGATGTGAGCCCGAAATGACTGGCAAGCGCCCGGATTTGACGGTCATCGCCGGCAGCGGGCCAACTGAGAAGATTGCGCTGTCGCTCGTCCATCCAATAGGCCGGATCGACGTTCCCGTCACGGCAATCCACTCAATCGAAGTGCATGAGTATTCCCGGTTTATGAAACGGCGCCCTCCTTTTCCGATACCCCAAATCGAGGTGAGATTCCGCTATGACATCAGCGTCCGCCTCCGCAGACTGACACGCGAAATCGTCGGCGAGCCATTGGAGATTTTTGTCGGCGGCAAATTGGTGTCAAAACCGATACTGCGTCAGCCATTTGGCGGCATCGAACATCTGTGCATCGGACTCTTTGATCTCGACGAAGCGCACGCATTGGCCGCTCAATTGCGCACGCGATGCGGCATCACACGGCCGCGGGCGGTCTAACAAAATCCCCGTCCTTCCCTGGACAGGCGCCCGTCACGGGGTAGAGGACCCGCCATAGTGGGCAGTGCGAAGCACGGATAATTCAACCTAAATAATCCTCGCAAGGGGTCTTGCTAGCTGCTACCCCATCGCGCAGGCCATAAACCAGGGAAAAGGATGCAGCCGTGGCGGAGAAATCCTCTAAGCACGACGCGGGCGCGCAACAACTTGCCAAGCTGCAGCGCGCCAATGACGCCAAAAAGGCGGCATCCGACTACGAAGCCGCGGCCGATGCGCTGCGCGCCAAGACCGAAAAGCTCAAAGCGCTGCGGCTGGCCCGCGACGCCGCCGCCCCGCCGCAGCCGCCGGCAAAAAAGGGTCGAAGCAAGGCCAAGGGCAAATCCGGCAGCCTGTCGGATTGGCTCGACGGCCAGGCCAAAGAGGGCCGCAACGGCTGAACCGATGCTGCGCCGGCGCGGCGCAGACTGGCCTGCGCCGGCATGGAGCCTTCAATGCCGCTACATCGAGGCGAGGTGCAAGGCTACGATTTCGACCGCATGATCGTCGAGTTCACCATGCTCGATGAGGACGCCATCGTCGATTGCGCGATCAGCACCGTGGCGATGGACGATATCGAGCATGCGCGCGGCGTGAAGGCGGAACAGCGTGTCGAGCAGTTCCTGCGCCTGCGCGACGTCATCGAAGAGCGGGCTTCGCGCAAATTCGAGGACGAGCACGCGAGACCCGGCCGGGTGCTGGTGTTACGGTCCAACGATTTCGTGAAATAGCCGGTCCCACCGTTGGAAACCGGCCCCACGCAGCGATGAGCCTTTTAGAGAACGAGGGCTCTGGCGCGTCATGATGCCTGTCGCGGTGCCTGATGCTTTCCATCGTGGCGTCCGTCGTTGCGCCAAGGTACAGTGCTGAATCGTCCATGCGCTGCGGCGCTTTAGCTAAAGAGGGAAAACGTATTATGCGAGTTTTGTCGGGATTAAAAGTAGGCCTCCTCGCCATCGCGGCGCTGGTCGGCGCGGCATCGGTTGCGAACGCCGACGACGCCGCGATCAGCATCCGCATCTTCAAGGCGGGCTTCATCATCGGCGGCTCGGCCGGCGAAGGCGTGCTGACGTTTCATGGCCGCAGCTATCCGCTGTCGATCGGGGGCTTGAGCTACGGCTTCACCTTCGGCGCCTCGGAGACGCGCTTTCATGGCACCGTTACCAATATCCACCGCCCGTCCGACGTCAACGGCGTCTACGGCCAGGGCGGCGCCGGCGCAGCCATTGGGCGGGGCGCCCAGGGCATTGTGCTGGCCAACCAAAGCGGCGCCGTCCTGTCGCTCGTCGGCGAGCAGACCGGCCTGATTGTCAGCGCCGATTTGAGCGGACTGGTGCTGACGCTGAAGTAAACAGCGCGGCGTCTTGGTGTTTGAGCGGCGGTAATGGCCGGGGTTCGCCCCGGCCATTCTGTTTGGTGCGCCTTCGCAGGATGGGTGGAGCGACTTGTCCGCCGAAGCTCACGAGCAAGCGAAGGCGGAAGCGATACCCATCATCGGGCGGCGAGGTTAAGCGATGGGTTTCGCAAGAGCTCGACCATCCTACCGCGCTGTCTTCGTCATTGCCGGACTTGATCCGGCAATCCATGATGCCTTGACGAGTTACCGTGGACCACCGGGTCATAGGCGAGCGAAGCGACGCCGTTCTTCGAACGGCTATGCCCGGCGGTGACGATTTAGAATTGCCGGCGCGCACCGAAGCATTTCGCTCACGCGGCTGCAATCGCGCGCGAGTCTTGCCGATCCACAATGTCAAACAGCTCTTCCCTCTCGCACCAGGCGCGAGGGACATGCGATCTCGTTCTCGCGATGCGGCATTCGCATCCGAGTTTGCTTCACGCTGTAAGAAAGCCCGTCCAATCGCCCCAAATAAAGAAGGGTGGCGGAGCGCCGGAAGGCGCGTACTTAGTTGCCGTGCCCAGCGGGGCCCGGCGCGCGCCACACGAACGAATGTT
>DATAWA010000216.1:0-11012 GCA_036267435.1 Xanthobacteraceae bacterium
CAAGCTCGACGTCATGTTCGCGACCACCGCCGGCACCGTGCGGCGCAACAAGCTGTCGGATTTTTCCGACGTGCGCCGTTCCGGCATCATCGCCATGAAGCTCGACGAGGGCGATGCCTTCGTCGATGTGCAGATCTGCAAAGAGGAGGACGATGTTCTTCTCACTTCGGAAAAAGGCCAGTGCATCCGTTTCGCCGTCAACGACGTGCGGGTGTTCTCGGGCCGCACCTCGATCGGCGTGCGCGGCGTCAATCTGGCGGATGGCGACAAGGTGATCTCGCTGTCGATCCTGCGCCACGTCGAAGCCAACGCCGAGGAGCGCGCCGCCTATCTCAAGCGGGCCAATGCGGTGCGGCGCGGCGGCAACGGCGATGCCGACGAGGTGAGTGTCGATGCCGAGGAGGCCGAGGGCGCGATCGAGCTCGGTGAAATGCGCTACGTCGAAATGTCGGCCAACGAGCAATTCGTGCTGACGATTTCAGAAAAAGGTTTCGGCAAGCGCACCTCGTCCTACGAGTACCGCACCACCGGCCGCGGCGGCAAAGGCATCGTCGCCATGTCGATCACCGAGAAGAACGGCCGGCTCGTCGCGTCGTTCCCGATCGAGGAGACCGACCAGATCATGCTGGTCACCGACGGCGGCCAATTGATCCGCTGCCCGGTCGACGGCATCCGCATCGCCGGCCGCTCGACCCAAGGCGTCATCGTGTTCTCGACCGGCGACGGCGAGAAGGTGGCGTCGGTGGAGCGGCTGACCGAGGAAGGCGAGGGCAACGGCAATGGCGAGAACGGCGGGGAATAAGGACGCCGTTTCTTCTCGCGCCTGTCCAATTTGTAATCCCGACTTTTTGAACCGGTGAATCTCCGACGCGCGACCTACGAAGGTAACGCGCTCAATTTGGAGGATTCACATCATGAAACGCATTGTGCTCGTGACAACGTTGCTGGTCGTGGGGGCCGTAGCCGCGCACGCCGATACATCGCGCTGGGCGTCCACCCCGCCGCGAGGCGACGCCGAGCTACATGCCTGGCCCAATATTGCGATGCGAAAGTCGGTCCGGATCGCAACGGCGTTGCGACCTCGGCACGCTACAAGAGCTGCATGAAAAGCCAGGGCTGGACGTACTTGAACACCGTGCGCGACAATAATGCGACCTGGATCAATCATCGCGGCATGCGCTGCCAGTCGATTCTGAACGGACTTGGCTCCGAGTGTTCGAGCTTTTGGTAAGGATAAGTTGGTCGCGGCGCTGAGCGACGCAGGGAGAAACGCTGAGAGAGCGAGTGTGGGCGCATCGCAACAACGGCGTATTTAAGTATCCCTGCTTACGCGCGTCACTTACGCGTACTCGCTGGGGCGGCGCTTGCAAATGCGATCGCCGGGGCGGCCGGAATTGGGGTCTAGCCTGACTGATGCGACCCGCGGACAGCCGCGCCCGGCAAACCGCCCGCTTGTTGCCCGCTATGTTGCGACCCGGGCGTTTGACGCAACAATGATCGCGGCCTCTTGACCCGGTGGATTCATTTTAACCTCCGTGTCGTGGCGTTACCGCGGAATTCTGAGCCGAAGCTTTGGATTTCAAGTTAACACGCTCGTGTTTCGGACAACATAAGTTGCATCTTTTTCGCGGAACCCGACGCGATTGTTCGCGTTCACGCCACCGCGTCGCGCTTGATGGTCTGCGCGTAATAGGCCGCCGATAATTTCGGCGTGCGCTTGAGCGTGGCGTAATCGACATGGATCAAGCCAAAGCGCGTCGCGTAGCCGTCCGCCCATTCGAAATTGTCGAACAGGCTCCACACGAAATAGCCGCGCACCGGCACGCCCTCGGCGGTGGCGCGCTGCAGCATCGTCAGATTGTTGCGCAGAAACATGATGCGGTCGCTGTCGTAGATGACGCCGTCGGCGGCAGGCTGGTCGGCGGCGCCGCAGCCGTTCTCGCTGATGTAAATCTCCTTGACGTTCCAGATGCGGTGGACGTTGCGCGGCGCCCAATAGAGCGCCTCGGGGCCGAAAAACTGCCAGGACGACGCCATGCGCGGGTGCGATTTTGAAAACGGCAGGACCTCATAGCCCGATGCGGTCGCGGCCGCCTGCACATAAAGCGGCTTGTAGACATTGAGCCCGACGAAATCGAGCGGAGTGGCGATCGCCTGCAAATCGGCCGGGGTGAATTTCGGCGCGTCGGCTCCGGCCAATGACAAGAACGCCTCGGTGTAGCGGCCTTCGAGAATGACGGTGAGATAGCCGGCGTTGAGTTCGCGGGTGGCGCGCTCGGCCGCCGCGATATTCTCCGGCGTCTCGATGACGGGCACGGCGGCCGCCAGGTTTTCGGCAAGCCCGACTTTGGTTCCCGGCTTGGCGGCGGCGCGGATCGCCTGGACGGCAAGCCCGTGGCCGAGCACCGCGTGATGGCGCACCGCGTTCAAGCGCGCCGGCGGCAATTTCAGGCCGGGCGCGAAAATGCCGCTGCCGTAGCCGAGCTCGACGAAGGTGGTCAGCTCGTTGATCGTGAAGAAGCGCTTGACCCGGTCGCTGAGCTTGTCGGCGACATAGCCCGCATAGTCGGCGAAGGCCTTGGCGGTGTCGGCGGAGTCCCAGCCGCCTTGGTCCTGTAGCGCCTGCGGCAAATCCCAGTGATAGAGCGTGGCGAATGGCTCGATGCCGCTTTGCAGTAGTTCGTCGGTCAAGCGCTGGTAGAAATCGAGGCCTTGTGGGTTCGGCGCGCCGGTGCCTTGCGGAAACAAGCGCGGCCAGGCGATCGAGAAGCGGTAGGCTCGCACGCCGAGCGACTTCATCAGCGCGACGTCGTCTTTGTAGCGGTGGTAATGATCGATCGCGATGTCGCCGGTATCGCCGTTGCGGATGGTGCCCGGCGTGTGGACGAAGCGATCCCAGATCGACTCTCCGCGGCCGTCATCCTGCCAGGCGCCTTCGACCTGATAGGCCGAGGTGGCCGTGCCCCAGAGGAAATCCCGCGGCAGGCCGAGCGCGGTTTGCGGGCGGCCGTGATCGGCCGGCCCAGCGACGGATTTGGCATCGGCCGGCGTGATTGCGTTCGCCGCCAAGGCGCCGGCGCCGGCGAATTTCATGAGATCGCGCCGCGACGGGCTGGGCGCGCCGGCGCCGTCCAGTGCATCGGTACCGCTTGGCGAAGCGGATTTGTCAGGGATCATCGCGGGCCGGTTCTGTTGCAACGTTCCAGCCGATTTCACATGCAACTACAGTGCCATTGTGTGAATTTTGTGCCGGCGATCGCGAGGATTTTTTTCCGCAGCCGGCGGCCGTTAAAGATGTGCGGTCAAAAGCGACGCCGCGGCGAGCAAAGCGGCAGCCAACAGCCCCTGCAGGGCCGTACCGCCGGCGATTGCTCCGAGGCCGCGCGGCGGGGTCAGCCCGGCGCGATCCGCAACCAGCCAGAAAAATTCATCGTTGACATGCGCGACCGTCATGGCGCCGGCGCCGATGGCGAGCGCGGCGAGCGTCCTGCCGTTGGCGTCCGCCACTCCGAGGGCCGGCAACAGCGGCTGCACCATGCCGGCGGTGGTGATGGCTGCGACCAGCGATGAGCCCTGCAAGGTCTTGATCGTGGCCGCGACCAGCAACGGGATCAGCACGGCGAACGGACCAAGATGCCAGCCGAGCACGCGTTCGCCCAGCATTTCCGCCATGCCGGTCTGCTGGCAAAGCCGCTGCAATCCGCCGGCGGCGCAGATCACCAGCAGAATGCCGCCGACGCGGCTGAAGACGCGGGCGCTCCAGTCGGCTTCGATCAGGCGGCCAAAACTGTGCCGCGGCTGGCCGACGATCATGATGCCGAGGCCGACAAGAAAAAGAATAAGCGGCCGGCCGACGCCGATGATCAGTTCGCGCGTCGTTCCGCCGCCGAGCGGCTCGCTCGGCATGTCGCCAAGCGATTGCTCCATCAAAGCGAGGAGCGGTACCGCGATCGCCACGATCAGCACCGCGAGCGATGCATTGCCGCGCGGCTCCTCCGCGCGTTCCGGCTCGGATGGCTGCGGCGCGGCTTCGGCACGCACCGACCATCGCGCAAAGATCGCTCCGAATGCGGCCAGCACGATCGCCAAGGGCAGGCCGAACAGCGCGGCGCGGCTCCAGGGCGCGCCGACAATGGCGATGGCGGCGATCGACACCGGCGTCAGCACGGCGACGCCATGACTGGCCGAGATCGCGAGCGCCAAGGTCAATGGGGCGCTGGCGCGATCGTGCTGCTTTGCTCCGCCGAGGGCCGGCAGGAGCGGGGTGATCAGCGCAAACGCCGAAGCCGGCGACGCGCCAAGCCCGGCCACAAGCCCGACGACTGTCGTCAGCCGGTTGCCGGCGAACAGGCGCCGCCGCGCGATAAAGCCGGCAAGCCGTTCCACCGCCGACGTACCCTCGGCAAGACCGGCAATGACGCTCGCCGCAACGATCACCAGACCGGGCGAATAGATTTTTTCGGAAAACCCGCTGCCGAAGGCGCTGCCCAGTTGCGAGGTCGGATAGCCGGCGATGTATCCGAAGGCTGCGGCCACCACCGTGAGCGCAATGAATGGATGGATGCGTCGTGCCGCGACGACGATAAGGACCACCGCCGCCACAAAGACGAGCGCCTGAGAGGCCGGCATGCCGTACATTTGAAGTCTTGCTCTTGCCGTTGGCTCCCGGACGCCTGCTCATGGCATGAATTTGGCATCGAGGCGAGCGGGAAGGAATTCGACCGATGCGCGCTTGCTGTCCCGATCGTTGCCGGTTGCGACGGCTGTTCAGCCGGATCGCTGTACAGCTCTGCGCCGCCGCTGTCATTGCCGCGGGCGGGCTCGGCGCCGCCGCGGCCGCGGACACCGGCTTCATCCACGCCGACGGCAAGCGCCTGATCGATGGCAGCGGCGAGACATTTGCCATCAGGGGCATCAATCTCGGCAACTGGCTGGTGCCTGAAGGCTACATGTTCAAATTCAAGCATGCGCTGAGCCCGGCGGAGATTGGGGAGTTGTTCGACACGCTGATCGGCCCCGAGGCGGCCGCGCGTTTCTGGGCGCGGTTTCGCGATGTTTATATCGCCAAGGACGACATCGCCTTTATCAAAGCCGCCGGCTTCAACACCGTCCGCGTGCCGCTCGACTGGCGGTTGTTCATCAAACCCGGCGATCCCAATTCTGGGGATGGAGGCGATCGGTTCGAGGGACCGGGCTGGGCGCTCATCGACCGGCTGGTGCAGTGGTGCCATGAGGCCGGCTTGCGGGCGATCATCGACCTGCATGCCGCCCCGGGCGGCCAAACCGGAGTCAATCACGACGACGGTCCCGGCTTTCCGCTGACCTTCTACGTGCCGCGCGACCGGGCGCTGACGATCGCGCTCTGGCAAAAGCTCGCGGCGCATTATCGCGACGAAACCGCAATCCTCGGCTACGACCTATTGAACGAGCCGATCTCGCCTTACAGCGACGTCGCCTATCTCAATCCGCAGCTCGAACCGCTTTACCGCGACATCGTCACCGCCATCCGCAGCGTCGATCCGAACCATGCGGTGCTGCTTGGCGGCAGCCAATGGGACACCAATTTCGCGGTGTTCGACCGGCCGTTCGACCGCAATGCGATCTACACCTATCACAAATTCTGGATCACCCCGGCGCGCGACGGCATCCAGGAATATCTCGATTTCAGCAATCGCTGGAACGTGCCGGTGCTGATAGGGGAAACCGGCGAGTTTAACAATAACTGGAACGACAAGTTCCGCCGTCTTCACGAGCGGTTCGGCCTGGGATGGATTTTTTGGCCGTACAAGAACCTCGACTCCGATCTTTCGGTGGTTTCGATACCGAAGCCGGCCGGGTGGGATTTGATCGCCAATGCCGGCAGCGCGGCCGGTGCCGCGTTGCCGCCGCGCGCGCAGGCGCAAGCGATCCTGGATGCCTATCTCGAAGCGGCCAAATTCGCCCATGTGCGGGTCAACACCGACTATCTCGCTTCGCTCGGCATGACCGCGCCATAAAGCATGGCCCGGAAAAGTGGGAACCGGTTTTCCGACAAGGCCATGCGTCGCCAAAATGCCGGAGCGTCAGTCGCTTCCATTCGAAGCGATTGACGGTTCAGCCGGTGTCGCGATCCGCGGCCCGCTGTGCTATCAGGCATCATGGCCGATCACGTCCACGATCACGCATCCGATCACGGCGACGCCGCCGAGCGCTGGAAGCACGACGGCGTGCGGGTCATTCCCGGCCATGAGCTCGATCCCAATGTGCCGTCGACCCCGGGCATGGATCGCAAAGCGGCGATCAATTTCGCCCGCGTCGGTGCGCAAAAGCTGTGGGCCGGCACGGTCACGATCAAGCCGGACGCCAAGACCGGCGCCCACCACCACGGCCATCTCGAAAGCATCATCTATGTGGTGCGCGGCAAAGCGCGCATGCGCTGGGGCGAGCATCTGCAATTCACCGCCGAAGCCGGTCCCGGCGATTTCATTTTCATTCCGCCTTACGTGCCGCATCAGGAAATCAACGCCAGCCCGGACCAAATGCTGGAATGCGTCTTGGTGCGCAGCGACGGCGAGGCGATCGCGATCAATCTCGACATTGAGCCGGTGGAGAAGCCGGAGACCGTATTATGGGTCGATCCGATCCATCGCGATCCGGCCGCCAAAGCGTGAGCGCGCGATGAATTGGGAGTTGTTCGCCGCCTTCCTCGTCATCACGGTGGTGCTCATCGTTACGCCCGGCCCGATCGTGACGCTGGTGATTGCCACCGGGGTGAGCCAGGGCATCCGCGCGGCGCTTATCACGGTCGCCGGAACTTCGGCCGGCAATGCGCTGCTGCTTGGTGTCATTGCCTTCGGCTTGAGCTGGGTTTTGCACAATGCCGCCGTTCTATTCGAGCTGTTGCGCTGGGCGGGCGCGGCCTACCTGGTGTGGCTTGGCATCCAGGCATGGCGTCACGCCGGGGCCGTCGCAGCCGTCCGTCCCGGAACGGTCAATTTTTCCCGCGGCTTCGCGGTCGCTTTGACGAATCCCAAGACCATCGCCTTCTTCACGGCGTTCCTGCCGCAATTCGTCGACCCGCATCTGCCCGCGGCCAGGCAACTCGTCGTCATGTGCGCCGTCACGGTGGTGCTCGCGGCGTTATCGGACTCGTTGTGGGCGATATCGGCCGGCCTTGGCCGCGGCTGGTTCCTCAATCCGGTGCGCGCCAAGATTCTCGGACGGTTGTCCGGAGCGGTGCTGATCGGTGGCGGAGTCTGGCTGTCGCTGGTGCGCCGCGCCGCCTGACGGCGGATGTCGCGGTGCGGGGAGCGGCAACCTGTTGCGCGCGGAACCCGACAGTCAGCTCCGCCGCGCCAGTTATCCACAGGCTGCAGCAGCAAAGGCTTTGACGCCTAAGCCTGACCGCGCAACAACTTGGCGTCACACAGTGCGCGTGGTGGGTCAGTTGTCAGTCGGTAAGCGTCCTATGCTCGATCATTTGGCGAGGGCCCGCGAACTGCGGCGGCACGCGGCCAAATGCGAGGACGCGGCCAAAATCACGGTGTCGGCAAAGTTCGGCAATTGCTACCGCTTGCTGGCGCAGAACTATGTGATCCTGGCGAAATTGGAAGAAGACTTCGTCGCCCGGCAGAACGCGGCCCTCCTGGAAAACAGACTGATCGCCGCCGAATAGCGCCGTTCGCCGCGTTGTGGCTTGGCGCTTCCTTCCTCGGCAATGACGGTAGCGGCGCGCATGCCGCACCGATACCATTCGGCAAAGAACCAGCCCGCGAGGAAACAGCCCGATGACAGCCTTAGCCTGGCCGATCACGCTCAAAGACGCCACCATCCATCCGATCGTCGAACAAGAGGGTGGCTTCTTCGAGCTGTTCGGCTTCTTCCCGTCGCTGACCAAGGAGCTGTTCGATGAAAACCGCTCCTGGCTGCAGCCGACATTCGTCGACGCCGACCACCGGCTGATGCTCTGCATCCAGAGCTTCGTCATCAAGACGCCGCACCACAACATCCTGATCGACGCTTGCGTCGGCAATCACAAGCCGCGGCCGACGCGGCCATTTTGGAATATGCTCGACAGCGACCGCTTCGAAAAGGGCTTGGCGAGCGTCGGGCTCTCCGTCAACGACATCGATTATGTCATGTGCACGCACCTGCACGGCGATCATGTCGGCTGGAATACCCGTCTCGACAACGGCCGCTGGGTGCCGACCTTCCCCAAGGCGCGCTATCTCATGACCGATCGGGAGCTCAAGCACTGGACGGGGCGCGAAAAGGAGAACCCGGCGAGCGTGCCGTGGATCACCGATTCGGTGCTGCCGATCGTCGCCGCCAAGCGCGAGCAGATCGTCAAAAGCGATTTCGCCTTCAACGAAACCATCCAATTCATTCCGACGCCCGGCCACACCATCGACCATTTCTCAGTCCTGGTCGGCAATAAAGGCGAGGACGCGCTGATCACCGGCGACATGATCCATTCGCCGTTGCAGGGCAAATATCCCGACATCGGCATGATGTCGGATTACGATTCGGCGCAGGCCGGACAGACCCGCCGCAAGATTTTCGACCGTTTCTGCGAAGCCGAGACCATTATGTGCGCCAGCCACTTCCCGGCGCCGTCGACGGCGCGGGTGCGGCGCTGGGGCGACGGCTACAAGTTCGTGAGCTGAACGGGCAGGGCCCCTCGGCGCGGATTGTGTTGGACGGTCTGAAGAAAACCGCCGCCCGGACAATGAGCAATCTTGCGCGGCGCTATCTGGTATGTGAAACTTGGTCGTTCCCCCAGGGGCTGATTTCCTAGGGCATTGCAACAGGTGGAGGGACCTTATGCGCCGTATTGGACTTTCAGTGGGCCTTGCGCTCGCTTTGTCTGGACTGGCTTTTTCCGGATCGGCTTCGGCCGCGTGGCCGGCCTGTGCCGTCGGCACGTCCGTGAACAATCATGCGCGGATCATGCTGAACCACAAGATGATCGCAAGCTGCTCCGGCGCGTCCGGCTGCAAGTGCGTATCGTGCTACAATCTTGACGGTTCGGTGTATTCGGCCTGCTACGCGCTGTTCGCACCGATGCCGAAGTAAGGCGAAGCCTCGTCCGGCTCAACGCCTTTCGCTCTCGGCTTTTCCTGTTGCACGCCGCGCGACGCGCGCGGGCTCACTGCCTGCGCGCGTATGTCTATTGCTGATTCGGCATTGAGCGTGGCTTCAATGCCGAGACAAGAAAGCCGCCGGTCGCCCCGGCGGCTTTTGCGCTGCGAACGGCGTTCGGCTGGCGGCGATTGTGATTGGGCAGGCAACGCGGATTGTTCGACTTCGTGTGCCTCTGACACGAACGCATGCTCGCGTGAAACAATCGTGCCTGGCGATAGGGTCTGAGCTTTCAAACCGGCCGATGCAAAAAGTTGCGAGCAGCCGTCGCGCGTTGCGTACGCTGCCGCGCGTAGGGCTGCGAAATCGGCCCTGCGACATTATCGGCCTGCGACACTAAATCACGAAGCGTTCGGCAAGCTGCGTGGTTGAATCGTCATGCCGGGGGCGGCCATGGAGGACAAGCATGGCTGTCGATGTCGTGCTCTGGTTTATTCTGGCGGTCGCGATCGCCTGGGTCTGGTGTGGCTGCCACTTCACGGCTCCGGCCCGGCGGCCGCGCAAAATCGCCGATGGCGGTGCCGCTGACGGCATCGAGCAAAAATTCGAGCGTGCCGCGTAAGCGGTTAGCCAATCACCGGCAGGATCAGCGCCGAGGCATGCGCGCCATCGTGATGGATGGTGTCGGTGCCCATCAGCGACGGATGATAGGGGTGCGAGAACACGCCATCGGTCGCCGGTGAATCGCCGTTGGCGAGCTCCAGCCGGATGCGGTGATCCTTTTTGAAGACGTAGGCGATCGGCAAAATTTCGATATCGAACGCATAGGTCTCGCCGGGCGTCAGCGGCTGCGGATCGGTATGCGTGTAGAACGGCCGCTGCGGCGTCGAGCGCGTCAAATCCTTCGCGCGGTGCGAGGCCTTCAGCCAACCCTTCGACACCGGCGTAAAGGCCGGCTGCTCGCCCTTGCCGCGGGCCGCCGGATTGTCCGGATGCTGATCGGTCAGCTTGACGATGAATTGGGTGTCGATCGCGGTCGACGACGCGAATAGCTTGAGCACGATCGGCCCAATCACTTCGAGATCGTCGGCAAGCGGCGCGCTGGTGAAGGTCAGCACGCGCCGCGCCGGATCGACGCGTCCGTCCGGTCCGATCACCGCGACGCCGTTGACCCACTCCCAGTCCGGATAGGTGTAACTGGTCGGCGGCTCGTCCGCCGCCGGCGGTTCGGTCGAGAGTGCGCCGTCATTGAGCGAAGTGACGCTGCCGGAGGGGCCTTTGCGCAGATAAAAAGCAAGCGGAGTGGCGTGCCGCGGCGGCCATTGCTCCTCCGCGCGCCAGGCATTGGCGCCGCGGACGAAAAGCCGCACCGGCTCGCTTTCCATGAAGCCGTTGTTCTTGCCTTTGAGATGCAAATCGTAGAACGGCAGCAGCTCCTTCTCGTGAAACTCGATCTGGTCGAACAGGCGATGCGCCTCGAGGGTGTTGCGCGCCCCGGTGACAACGAGCTTTTTCGGCGCCGTGACCTCTTCGTAGCCGAGAATATTGCCGCGCAGATGCAGGCCCATCTTGCCCCAATGGCCGATCGACAGCACCGGGCATTTGATCGCATCGAGCCGCCAATACGGCGAGCGCTGGCGCCAGAAATCGTCGTCGAGCGGATGATTGATGATTTCGCCGACCAGATCGAGTTTCATCGGCGGTCGGCCGTGCGCGCCGGCCAGCCGATGCTGGTTGTCGGCGCGCAGCGAGGAATACCAGACCGAACGATAAGAGCAGTAGATGCCGCCGTGATAGTTCGAGCCGCGATACTGGTCGACGAGGCCGTCGTACGGCGCGATGCAGGCGAGGCCGGGCGGGTTGTAGGTCGCCATCAGCCACTGCGCCATGGCGTAATAGGACTGGCCGATGCCGCCGACGCGGCCGTTGCTCCAAGCTTGCTGCACGATCCA
>DATAWA010000217.1:0-14380 GCA_036267435.1 Xanthobacteraceae bacterium
AACATTCGTTCGTGTGGCGCGCGCCGGGCCCCGCTGGGCACGGCAACTAAGTACGCGCCTTCCGGCGCTCCGCCACCCTTCTTTATTTGGGGCGATTGGACGGGCTTTCTTACAGCGTGAAGCAAACTCGGATGCGAATGCATTGCGAGAACGAGAAGCCGCGCGTGCCAGCCAGATATCACCTCCCCATCAACGGGAGAAAGAATCAAAGAGCTCCCCATGCCCAAGAAATTTCCCGGCCGCATGACTTACACGCAATGGAAACGCACGCCGTGGCGCAAGAAGCATCGCTTGCTCGGGCTGACGCTCAACACCAGGGTCTTTCGCTATTGGCGCGATTGCGAGGACGCGCGCTGCCGCCGTGCCCGCGCCTGCCAGGATCACGAATGTTATTGGCGGCGGCTGCAGAAACTGCCGTGGGAAGAGCAATCCCGCGTTCGCACCAAGGCCGAGTCCTGGATCTGGCTGTTGGGGGAAGGCAGCACCAAGGGCTCCGAAGGGAGAATGCGCTATTGAGTAAACGAAGCAGCGATCGCGCCATGCGCGCAGTGCCCGAAATTACAGCGCCGTCACAAGACGTTGATCGCGCGGTGATCGTCGGCTGGTTGACTTCTACCGCGCCACGATTGATGTGGCCGGTTACAGGGCGGCGCAACATCGATCAGTGGATAGACCATGGACTCCCGCCTCAATGTTTTGACGGCCGCCGGCCGCATTTTGCTGTCGCTCATTTTTGTCATCGACGGCTTGGAGAAATTCGGCAGTCCGGCGCACACCGTCGGACAGATGGCCAGCCACGGCCTGCCGTTTGCCGGCGTTCTGGTCTGGGCCGTCATCGCGCTGGAATTCGGCGGCGGCCTGTTGCTTCTGACCGGTCTGTTCGCGCGCTGGATCGCGTTTGCCTACGCGATTTACATCGTCGTGCTGGCTTTCATGTTCCATCCCTATTGGGGAGGATTGCCGGCCGAACAGATGCGCGCGCAACATGCGGCGTTTTACGAACATCTCGGCCTGGTCGGCGGCATGCTTTACGTGATGGCGTTTGGCGCCGGCGACTGGAGCCTGGACGGCTGGCTGCGGCGGCAGACACGACCTGCGTCGGCGGCACTGGCGACCGCGCGCTGAGCGGGTCGCGCGGCGTTTACTTTATTTTGCGCATGATCTTGTCCGAAAACCGCAACAGCGCTTTTCGGGATCATGCGCTAATGCACCACGATCGTGGTGCTGCCCAAGCCTTGGCGCTCGACCAGGCCGTAAAGGATCGCGGCGTTGGCCGGATCGAGCCGCACGCAGCCATGCGACACCGGCCGGCCGAGCTCGGAAATCTCGTAGGTGCCGTGGATGGCGTAGCCGCCGTAGAAGAAGATCGAATGCGGCATCGGCGCATTGTCGTATTTCTTCGAGTACCAGCGCAAAGCCAGCCGCTGCGGATGATAAGTGCCGGGCGGGGTGATGTAGCCGCGCCGCGCCGTCGACACCCGCCAGTGGTAGCGCGGCGCGCCGTCGACGATGACCTCCATGTGCTCGCTGGAACGGTCGACATGAACGACAATGGAAGCGGCGGCCGGCCCGCTGGTCGCGAGCGTGGCAAAACCGAACGCGGCGAGAACGCACAACACGCGGCGCATGACAAACCCCCACAGCCGGCAAATCATCGCGCACCCTTATGGAACTTGTAAAGCCGCCTGGGGCGTGTCCCGGGCGCAGCGCAGCACGTAGTGGTGCGCTGCAGAACCGGGACCTTTGCGCAAATCGAGCTTCTGACGATCCCGGATCAGCGATGCACCGCTATCGCGCTGCATCGCATCCGGGAAACAGGCTAGGGTCCTCCATGATCGCCTTCGATTTTCTCACTATCGGCCATTCCAACATCGCGGCGGACCGCTTCGTCGCCATGCTGCGCACGGCCGGCGTAGGCGCGATTGCCGATGTGCGCACGGTGCCGTTCTCGCGGTTCTGTCCGTGGTTCTCAGGAAAGAATCTTAAGCCGCTCCTGGGGCAAAACGACATCGGGTATCTGGCTTACGGTGCGGTGCTCGGCGGCCGGCCGTCGCGTCCGGAGCTCTACCGCGACGGCATTGCCGACTATGAGGCGATGGCGCGGCAGGACGACTTCCAAGCCGGTCTCGATCGGCTCACGGCCGATGCGGCGAGTGTTGGCCCGCGCGGATGCGTCTGTCTGATGTGCGCCGAGCGCGAGCCGCTCGATTGCCATCGCTGTCTGTTGGTCGCACGCGCGCTGGCGGCGCGGGGCTTTACCATCGGCCACATTCTTCACGACGGTGCGATCGAGCCGCATGCGGCGACCGAACAGCGCTTGCTGAACCTTGCCGGCAATGACAGCGACCTCTTTGCACCTGGACTTGAAGAGCGAATGGCGGCAGCGTATCGCCGCCGGGCGTGCGCGGTCGCGTATCGGACCGAGGGGGCGCGAGCAGCGCCGGAGAGCCGCTGATGCGCAGCTTTGCAAGTCGCTTTGCAAGTCGCTTTGCAAGTCGTGTCTTTCTGCTGATATTTGGCGGCATCGTTTCGGCCATTGGTCCGGCGATGGCCCAGGACGCTGTTTCGCCGGGCGCAGCCGCCCCCGCGGCGGATACCGACACGCTCGATCCGACCCCGCCCGGCACGCTCAATCCGCAGCCGCTTCCGCCGCTTGCCAATCCCGATGCGCCGTCGACGCCGGCCAAGGAATTGTTCGGCCGCGCCGTGACGCCCACTCCGGGCCCGGCAGAACCGATCGGCTCTTACGCCGATGGCTGTCTTGCCGGCGCCGTGACGCTGCCCATCACCGGTCCGGACTGGCAGGTGATGCGGCTGTCGCGCGATCGCAATTGGGGCACGCCGCGGCTCGTGCAATTCATCGAGCGGTTCGGCGCCAACGCCAAAAAAGTCGGCTGGAACGGGCTTTTGATCGGCGACATGGCGCAGCCGCGCGGCGGCCCGATGATCACCGGCCACGCCAGCCATCAGATCGGGCTCGATGCCGACATCTGGTTCACGCCGATGCCCGATCACGTGCTCAGCCGGCAAGAGCGGGAAATGGACGGCGCCGTCGACATGGTCGCGCCGGACCGTCTCGGCGTCGATCCGAAGGTGTGGACGCACACCCGAACCGAGCTGATCAAGACCGCCGCCGAAGATCCCGACACCACCCGCATCTTCGTCAATGCGGCGATCAAAAAACAAATGTGCAGCGAAGCCGGCGCCGATCGCGAATGGCTCGCCAAGGTGCGGCCGTGGTGGGGCCATGCCGAGCACTTTCACGTCCGTCTCGCCTGTCCGCCGGACGAAAAGGAATGCAAGAACCAGCCGCCGGTGCCGCCCGGCGACGGCTGCGGCCACGCGCTGGATTGGTGGTTTAAGGAATCGACCCTGCACCCGGCGCCGCCGAAAGTGCCGGCAAAGCCCAGGCCGCAATTGACGCTGGCAGGCCTGCCGAAGGCATGCAAGCAGATCGTGATGGCGAAGTAACAGTTGTCAAAGTCCCGGCGTGCCGAATACCGTGCGTTGCGCCCCGGCGGCGCCGTAAGCCAGCGCGAAGGCGCAAACCACGATCAACGTCGTGAAGATGAAAGCATGCCGCGCCGGCGTCTTGATGAGCGGCGGCAGGCCGAGCCACAACAGATAAGCGCCGTAAAATCCGGTCAGCGTCAGGAATCGCAAACCGGGCAGCACCAGAAAAATTCCGGCGAGCCAGACCGGCGTGAAGGAATAGGCCGCAAGTTTGAAGGCGTTGTCGAAATCGCGGCGGCCGCCGAACAGTGGCGCCACGAGATTGATGACCATGCCGAGCACCAGGACAGTGGCGCAGCTTATGACATAGCCGAAAATCGCGCCGAACAGGCCGTTGAACAACGACGCGCGGACCAGACCCAGATTCGGCACCACCACGCCGACGAGCGAGGCGCCGACGAAGCTGAACGCGGCGGGGATCAGCGCCAGGACGGTCACGTAGTGGCTCAGCACATAAGCCGGGTCGCCGGGTTCTGCCGCGATCGCCGGCCACACGGCCGCCGGATCGGTCAGCATCGCTTGCGCGCGCCGATGCACGTTCATGCCGCGCCGCCTCCGGCGTCCTCGCGCAGCATGGCGGCGCCTTTCTCGGCGATCATCATGGTCGGCGCGTTGGTATTGCCCGAGGTGATTGTCGGCATCACCGAAGCGTCAATGACGCGCAGCCGCTCGACGCCGGCCACGCGCAAGCGGCCGTCGACCACCATCATCGGATCGCTGGCCAGCCCCATTTTCGCGGTGCCGACCGGGTGAAATATCGTCGTGCCGATGTCGCCGGCGGCTTTGATCAGTCCGGCTTCGTCGTCATCGCGCACCGCGTCGCCCGGCAGATATTCGTCGGGATGATACGGTTTGAGCGCCGGCTGCGCCGCAATCCGCCGCGTCAGGCGGATCGAACTCGCGGCAATCCAGCGATCCTGGTCGGTCGAGAGGTAATTGGGCGCGATGCGCGGCGCATCGCTCGGCTCCTGCGAGCGCAGCCGGATCGTACCTCTGCTGGCCGGCTGCAGATTGCAGACGCTCGCGGTGAACGCGGGAAAACTGTGCAGCGGCTCGCCGAACTTGTCGAGCGACAGCGGCTGCACGTGATATTGCAGATTGGCCCGCACCTGATCGGCATCGGAACGCGTGAACAAGCCGAGCTGCGATGGCGCCATGGTCAGCGGACCACGCCGCAACAGCGCATATTCGGCGAACATGCCGGCAAAGCCGAAGCGCGAATGATAGCGCTCGTTGAGCGTGGCGATGCCGTCGACCTTGAAGATCAGCCGGAGCTGCAAATGGTCTTGCAGATTGGCGCCGACGCCCGGCCGGTCGGCGACGACGTCGATGCCGTGCTCGCGCAACTGCGCCGCCGGCCCGATGCCGGACAGGAGCAGCATTTGCGCCGAACCGATCGTGCCGGCGGCAAGGATGACTTCGCCGCGGCAGCGCGCCGTTCGCGCAACGCCGTTCTGCCGCCAACGCACGCCGGCGGCGCGTTTGCCGTCGAACATGATGGCTTCGGCAAGGCAGCCGGTTTCCAGCCGCAGATTTTGGCGATGCAGCACCGGCTTGAGGAAAGCGCTTGCCGCCGACCAGCGCCGCCCGCGTTTCTGGTTGACGTGAAAGGCGCAGATGCCTTCGTTGTCGCCGCAATTGAAATCGGCGATGGGCTTGATGCCGGCCTGTTCGGCGGCGGCGCGGAAGGCATCGAGCAGGTCCCAGCGCACCCGCGGCGCCGACACATGCAATTCGCCGCCGGTCGCGTGCGCTAAGCTCTCGCCGAGAAAGTGATTTTCATGCTGCCTGAAAAACGGCAGCACGTCGTCCCAGCCCCAGCCGGCAAGCCCAAGCTGCCGCCAATGGTCGTAATCGGCGGCCTGGCCGCGCATATAGATCATGGCGTTGATCGCCGACGAGCCGCCGATCGCCTTGCCGCGCGGGTAATTCAGGCTGCGGCCGTTGAGCCCCGGCTCCGGCTCGGTCTTGAACATCCAGTCCGAGCGCGGGTTGCCGATCGCGAACAGATAACCGACCGGAATGTGAAACCAGATCCAGTTGTCGCGGCCGCCGGCTTCAAGAACGAGCACCCGCTTGCCGGGGTCGGCGGACAGCCGGTTGGCCAAGAGGCAGCCGGCCGAGCCGGCGCCGACAATGATGTAATCGAATTCGCCTGCGCTCGCCTCGGCCACGGGTCCTCCGGGCGTTGTGCCCTTGCTTGCCGCGGCAAGATAGCAGCGGCATCGCGCGTGGGAAAAGGCCGACTTCGCGGTTGGCGAAACCTGCCACGCGGAATCGCGTGTTGTCCCGGCAAATCGCCGCGGACTATGGTTCGCGATGGATTCTTCCGAAAGCTTGACCGCCAGGCGCTCGACGGCGTGGGGCGTCGGCTGCGGCGCCGGCGCGGCGCTGTGCTGGGCGCTCGGCTTCGTCGCCGCGCGGCAAGGGGTCACCACCGGGATGTCGCCGCTGGTGCTGGCGCTGCATCGCTATATCTGGCCGGGTTTGGCGCTTATTCCGGTCGTCGCCACATACGGCTTCAAAAATCTCGGCGGCATCGGCTGGTGGCGCGGCATCGCCCTTACCGTCTTCGGCGGCCTGCCGCTCGCGCTGTGGAGCTACTACGGCTACGTCTATGTGCCGCTCGGCCACGGCGCCATTATCCAGCCGTCCTGCGCCGCGCTCGGCGGTCTCATTTTGGCGCGGCTGATCGTCAGAGAGCCGTTGCCGCCGCGGCGCATCGTCGGCGCCATCGCGATGCTGATCGGGCTGGCGGTGATCGGCGCCGAAGCGTTGCGCAGCATGGGCAGCGGCGCCGTGTTCGGCGACCTGTTGTTCGTCGCCGCCGGCAGTTCGTTTGCGGTCTTCGGCATGCTGTTGCGGCTGTGGCGCATTCCGGCGCTGCCGGCGGTGGCGATAACGAGCTTGCTGTCGCTGGCCGGCCTGCCGTTTCTCCTGTTCGATTTCAAAAACCTGCTCGCCGCGGGATTCGCCGAAAACCTGATGCAAGCGGTGGTGCAGGGCGCCTTCGCCGGCGCCGGCGCGGTCTATCTGTTTACCCGCGCCGTGATCCTGCTCGGCGTCGGCCGCGCCGCCTTGTTTCCGGCGCTGGTGCCGCCATTCACGCTTCTGATCGGCTACCTTGCGCTCGGCGAGATACCGAGCGTGCCGCAATTTATCGGCCTGGCGATTGTGTTGATCGGTTTTCGCCTGACGCAGCAGAGTTAAGACATTTCCCCTGCGGAAGCGGGGACCCAGTCTTAATTCACTCGCACTGGATTCCCGCTTTCGCGGGAATGAGCGGAGAAATAACTCACGCCGCCTTGCGGCTTTTCAAAAACTCGCCCATGCGGTCGAGCGCTTTGAGAATGTTTTCCGTCGAATTGGCGTAGGACACGCGCATATAGCCTTCGCCGAGCACGCCGAAATCGGGGCCGCCGATCAAAGCGACGCCGGATTCTTCAAGCAGCGACGACGCCAGCGCCTTCGCCTTCCAGCCGGTGCGCTTGATGTTCGGAAACGCGTAGAACGCGCCCTTCGGCGTCGCGCAGGACATGCCGGGCAGCCGGTTCAGGCCGGCGACCACGATGCCGCGCCGGCGATCGAACTCGGCGACCATCGTTGCGACGGCGTCCTGCGGGCCGGTGAGCGCCGCCAAGCCGGCATATTGGGTCGGCGCGTTGACGCAGGAGTGCAGGTTGACCGCAAGCTTGCGCGCATAATCGTAAAGCTTGCCGGGCCACACCGCATAGCCGAGCCGCCAGCCGGTCATGGCATAGGTCTTGGACCAGCCGTTGAGCAGAATGAGGCGGTCGCGAATCGAGGGATAGCTCAGCAAACAAACATGGGTCTCGCCGTCATAGACCATATGGTCGTAAATCTCGTCGGACATCACCGCGACGTCGGGATAGCGCTCGAGCCCGGCGACGAGCTTGTCGACTTCGCTCTTCGGGGTTACGCCGCCGGTCGGATTGGCCGGCGAATTGACGATCAACAGCCGGGTTTGCGGCGTGATCAGCGCCAGCGTTTCCTCCGCCGAAAACGCGAAATTATTCTCCTCGCGGATCGGCACCGGAATGGGCCGCGCGCCGGTGAATTCGATCATCGAGCGATAGATCGGGAAACCGGGATCGGGATAGAGAATGTCGACGCCGGGTTCGCCGAACATCATGATCGACATGAACATGGTGGGCTTGCCGCCCGGCATGATCATGACTTCGTCGGGTGACACTTTGACCTTGAAGCGAGCGTGCAGATCGGCGGCGACTGCTTCGCGCAGCGGCAAAATGCCGACCGCGGGCGTGTAACCGTGATGACCGTCGCGCACCGCCTTGACCGCAGCCTCGACGATGAAGTCGGGCGTGCGAAAGTCGGGCTGGCCGATGCCGAGATTGATGATGTCACGACCGGTTGCGGCAAGCTGCATGGCGCGCGCCAGCACCGCGAACGCATTCTCTTCGCCGATGCGGTCGAAAGCGGCGACGGTTTTCAGCATGGCGTCCTCTCCCGGAACATCTTTTTGGCGCGGCACTTCAACCCAATCCGGCGCTAAAAGCAAACCTGCTGAAAAAAGAAAACCCCGGACCAGGGTCCGGGGCTTTCGACTTGTCGCCGTCAAACGCCGACGGCGCGCGGCTTAGTAGCCTTGGTTGAACATCGCGCCGGACTGATACGAATCCACGGTTCCGGTGCGCGCGGCGCCGTTCGGGTAGTGCAGCGGCTCAGCCTGCTGGATCACGCCACTGCCGGCGTAATCTTCGACCTGCCGGCGCGAGTGATGGCCCTGGGCAAAGGCCGAGGTCGCCAGCGCGGCGACGACGACGGCTGACAAAGCCAGTTTGGTCTTGAAGGAATTCATTTTCATTCTCCAAATCACGAATCGCCCGTGACACTTAGCTATCGCGAATTGTGCGCCGCACAAGGGCAAAGCCGTCACCGGAACGTCACGAAATAGTTATTACATTACATTGTGTTAATTGGAATTTTTGTGATCGCGATTACATTTCCATACCGCAATGCAGCATCCCCAAAATTGGGTAGGCCGGGCTAATTTTCGTTGTGCGATAAGGAATTGCACGCGGTCTCCTTGCTATCCGCAGCACCCGCGCTCAATCGGCATAAAGTGATTATATCTACGCGATCGGGATTTCCCGGCGTTGCGTAAATCGCATTGCAGGTATCAGCCTCGGTTCGGGAATAAACGCGGAGTGTGTGATGGCGAAAAATGGCAAGCCGCAACCGCAATCGCAGCGCCGTCTGCGTTCGCAATTATGGTTCGACAATCCCGAAAATCCCGGCATGACCGCGCTCTATCTCGAGCGCTACCTGAATTTCGGCCTTACGCGCGCCGAGTTGACATCGGGCAAGCCGATCGTCGGTATCGCGCAAACCGGCTCCGATTTGAGCCCTTGCAATCGCCACCATCTCGAACTGGCGCATCGCGTGCGCGAGGGCATTCGCACCGCCGGCGGCATTGCCTTTGAATTCCCGGTGCATCCGATCCAGGAAACCGGCAAGCGGCCGACGGCGGCGCTCGACCGCAATCTCGCTTATCTCGGTCTCGTCGAAATACTTTACGGCTATCCGCTCGACGGCGTGGTGCTGATGACCGGCTGCGACAAGACCACGCCGGCCTGCTTGATGGCTGCGGCGACCGTCAACACGCCGGCGATCGTGCTGTCCGGCGGCCCGATGCTCGACGGTTATTACAACGGCAAGCTCGCCGGCTCCGGCACGGCGCTGTGGCAGGCGCGGCAGGACGTGGCCGCCGGCCGCATCGACTACGACGAATTCATCGACATTGCGGCGTCGTCGGCGCCGTCGATCGGGCACTGCAACACCATGGGCACCGCGTCGACGATGAATGCCATGGCCGAGGCGCTCGGCATGTCGCTGCCGGGTTGTGCCGCCATTCCGGCGCCGTATCGCGAGCGCGCGCGGATTGCCTACGAGACCGGTGTGCGCGCGGTAGAAATCGTGCACGAAGATCTCAAGCCGTCCGACATTTTGACTCGCGCCGCCTTCGAAAACGCCATCGTCGCCTGCTCGGCGATCGGCGGTTCGACCAATGCGCCCATTCATCTCGAAGCCATCGCCCGCCATGTCGGCGTGCCGCTGGCGATCGACGACTGGGAGGCCATCGGCTACGACGTGCCGCTTCTGGTCAACATGCAGCCGGCCGGGGAGTATCTCGGCGAGGATTACTATCGCGCCGGCGGGCTGCCGGCGGTGCTGCACGAGCTTCTCGCCGCGGGACGGCTTGATGGCAGCGCGCTCACCATCAACGGCAAGACCGTTGCCGACAACGTGGCGCAGGCGAAAGCCACCAATGCCAAGGTCATCTGGCCGTACGACCAGCCGATGAAGGCCAAGGCCGGCTTCAAGGTTCTGCGCGGCAATCTGTTCGACTCGGCGATCATGAAGACCAGCGTCATCTCCGACGAGTTCCGCGCGCGCTATCTTTCCAATCCAAAGGACCCGAATGCCTTCGAGGGCCGCGCCATCGTTTTCGACGGGCCTGAGGATTATCACCACCGCATCGACGATCCGGCGCTGGCGATCGACGAGCATTCGATCCTGATCATGCGCGGCGCCGGTCCCATCGGTTATCCCGGATCGGCGGAAGTGGTGAACATGCAGCCGCCGGCGGCGCTGATCAAAAAAGGCGTGACCGCGCTCGCCTGCGTCGGCGACGGCCGACAGTCGGGCACCTCCGGTTCGCCGTCGATCTTGAATGCCTCGCCGGAAGCGGCGGCGGGCGGCGGCTTGGCGGTCGTCAATACCGGCGATCGGGTGCGTATCGACCTTAATAAGGGCAGCGCCGATGTCCTGATCTCGCCCGAAGAGCTTGCCGCGCGCCGCGCGGCGCTGGCCGCGAATGGCGGCTATCGCTATCCGGCGAGCCAGACGCCGTGGCAGGAAATCCAGCGCCGCATGGTCGATCAGCTCGGCAACGGCATGGTGCTGGATCCGGCCGTCAAATATCAGCGCGTCGCGCAAAAATTCGTGCCGCGCGATAACCACTAGGGCAAGTCACTTAGGCAAGTTATTGGGGCAAGTTGGTTGGAGTCGTCATGTCCGGGAACCGTCCGTCGGCCGCCGCCAAGCGTGCGGCATTCCACAAGCTGCATGAATCCGGCTGCTTCGTTATTCCCAATCCGTGGAACGTCGGCAGCGCCCGTTATCTGCAAGGCCTCGGCTTTAAAGCACTCGCGACCACCAGCTCCGGCTATGCCCATGCGCAGGGCTTTGCCGACGGCGCCTTGAGTCTCGACCAGGTGCTGGCGCATTTCCATGAAATGGCGGCGGCAACCGAGGTGCCGCTCAATGCCGATTTCGAGGACGGCCTTGCCGGCGATCTGGATGGTCTTGTCGAGAACGTGACGCGCTGCGTTGAGACCGGCGTCGCCGGGCTTTCGATCGAAGATTCGCCGAATGACGGCAAGAGGCCGCTTTACGATCTCGACACCGCGGTGACGCGGATCAAAGCCGCGCGCGCCGCGATCGACCGCGCCGGCGGCGATGTGGTGCTCACCGGCCGCGCCGAAGGTTTCATTCGGGGCGTGCCCGATCTTGGCGATGTCACCCGGCGGCTGAAGGCCTATGCGGCGGCCGGGGCCGATTGTCTCTACGCGCCGGGCATCACCACGCGCGAGCAAATCGAAACCGTGGTCAAGGCGGTGGCGCCAAAGCCGGTGAACTTTCTCAACAGCGGCGCCTTCGGCTTCACCGTGAGCGACCTCGCGGCGATGGGCGTGCGCCGCATCAGCGTCGGCGGCTCGCTCGCGCGTGTGGCGACGCATGCTTTCATAAAGGCGGCTACCGCGATCGCCAAAGACGGCACCTTCGACGGCTTCGCCGGGCTGATTTCCAACGCCGAGCTGAACAAATTTTTCGCCGCCGACCGCGACGCGGCGGGTTCCCAATGACCGCATTCGAACCGCATCCGAAGACCGGCCAGCCGATCGGCCTTCCGGTCGCCGATAAAAGCCCGGCGCCGCGCCCCGGATCGGTGACGCTGAAAGGCCGCTATGGCCGCTTGGAAAAGCTCGGGCCCGCGCACGCCGCGGACCTGTGGGACGCGTTTGCCGGTCACGACCGGGTCTGGACCTATATTGCCGCCGACGGACCGTTTGCCGGAAAGGACGAGTTTGTCGCCTTCATCGGCAAGCGTGCGGCGGCCACGGACCCTTATGCCTATGCCATCATCGATCCGTCCGACCGTGCCGTCGGCTATCTCACTTTGCTGCGCATCGTGCCGGAACACCGCGTCATCGAGGTCGGTCATGTCTTGTATTCGCCGACGGTCCAGCGGACGCCGCTTGGGAGCGAAACTCAATATCTGTTGGCGCGTTACATCTTCGAGGCGCTGGGGTATCGGCGCTACGAATGGAAGTGCGATGCGCTCAATGCGGCGTCTCGGCGGGCCGCGCTCCGTTACGGCTTCGTCTACGAAGGAACGTTCCGCCAAAACATGATCAACAAGGAAGGCCGCAATCGCGACGTCGCTTGGTTCTCGATGCTCGACAGCGAATGGGCCGAGCGTAAACGCAACTTCGAGCGCTGGCTCGATCCGCAAAACTTCGACGCCGAAGGCCGGCAGAAGATCAGTCTTACGAGCCTCAACCGCGCCGACCCTGGGAGTACCGAATGACCGACAGGCTTCATGGCAAGATCGCTCTCGTCACCGCCGCAGGACAGGGTATCGGCCGCGCCATTGCCGAAGCCTGTCTCGCCGAGGGCGCCACGGTGATCGCCACCGATCTCGCCGAGGAGAAACTCGCAGGCCTGCAGGCGGCGAAGCGACAGAAGCTCGACGTGCGCGCGCAGGACGCGATCGATGCGCTCGCCGCGGCGGTGGCGCGCGAGTTCAGTCCGCTCGACATTCTGGTCAATTGCGCCGGCTATGTCGCCAACGGCTCGGTGCTCGATTGCACCGACAAGGACTGGGATTTTTCCTTCGATCTCAACGTCAAATCGATGCACCGCATGATCAAGGCGTTTCTGCCGGGCATGCTGGAGAAAAACTCCGGCGCGATCGTCAATATTTCGTCGGCGGTGTCGTCGATCCGCGGCGTGCCCAATCGCTACGCTTACGGCGCCACCAAGGCTGCGGTGATTGGGCTGACCAAGGCGGTCGCCGCCGACTTCATCCGTCAAGGCGTCCGCTGCAATGCTATCTGCCCGGGGACGATCGAATCGCCGTCGCTGGACGAGCGCATCGCGGCCTTGTCGCAACAAACCGGAAAATCGTCCGACGTGGTCCGCCAGGCCTTCGTCGATCGTCAGCCGATGGGCCGGCTCGGCACGGCGCAGGAAGTCGCCGCGCTTGCGGTCTTTCTCGTCAGCGACGAGTCAAGCTACATTACCGGCCAGGCGCATCTCGTCGATGGCGGGATGGCGCTGTAGGGGCGTCATTCCGGACCGCGCGAAAGCGCGAGCTTGGAATCCATAATCACTGTGTGTGAGGGGGGGTGGCATCCGATGACTGTTCTGAATTGTCGGCGGTTATGGATTCCGGCCATCGCTGGCGCTCGGCCGTAATGACCATGCATATTCTCATCACCGGTGCCGCGGGAATGATCGGGCGCAAGCTGACAGCGCGGCTGGTCGCCGACGGCGCGCTCAACGGGCGCGGCATCGATAAGCTTACCTTGATCGACGTCGTCGCGCCGCCGGCGCCGGCGAATTTCTCCGGCAAGGTCGCGGCGAGTGCCGCCGATGTCGCCGATACGGCCGCGGTGCGCAACGCCGTTGTCGGCCGGCCGGACGTGATCTTTCATCTCGCCGGCGTTGTGTCCGGCGAGGCGGAGCTTGATTTCGAGAAAGGCATGCGAGTCAATCTCGACGGTTCGCGGACTCTGTTCGAAGCGGTGCGGGCACTCGGCGACGGTTATCGACCGCGGCTCGTCTTCACCTCGTCGATCGCGGTGTTCGGTGCGCCGTTCCCGCCGGCGATCGGCGACGAATTTCATCTTACGCCGCTGACGTCTTACGGCACTCAGAAAGCCGCGGTCGAGCTTCTGCTGGCCGATTACACCCGGCGCGGCTTCCTCGACGGCGTCGGCATCCGCCTGCCGTCAATCGTGGTCCGGCCCGGCAAGCCGAACAAGGCGGCATCGGGGTTCTTCTCCGGCATCATCCGCGAGCCGCTTGCCGGACAGGAAGCCGTGCTGCCGGTCGAGGACACCGTACTGCATTGGCACGCCAGTCCGCGCGCTGCGGCGGGCTTTCTGGTTCATGCCGCGGGTCTCGACGCAGGCAAACTCGGCCAGCGCGTCAATCTCACCATGCCGGGGGTGTGCTGCACGGTCGCCGAACAGATCGCGGCGCTGCGCCGGGTGGCCGGCGACAAGGTCGCCGCCCGCATCCGCCGCGCGCCCGATCCGCTGGTCGCCCGCATCGTTGCCGGCTGGCCGAGCCGGTTCGATCCCGCGCGCGCCCTGGCGCTCGGATTTCGCGCCGAAGCCTCGTTCGACGAGATCATCCGTGTCCATATCGAGGACGATCTCGGCGGCAAGATTGCGGCTTAGGGCTTAACTTGCCATGACGGCTGCAGTGCTTACATTGCGGGCAGAAACTCCACGGCACTTCAGTTACAATCGATGATGACCTACGTCGACGCTGGCGCAGCACCGCTACGCAAAACCGGACAGATCAAGATCCACGGCGCCAGCGCCTTCGAAGGCATGCGCAAGGCCGGCCAGCTTGCCGCCGAATGCCTCGATATGCTGGTCGGCGAGATCAAGCCGGGGGTCACCTCCGATGCCATCGATCGGCTGGTGTTTGAATTCGGCATGGATCACGGCGCCATGCCGGCGACGCTGATGTATCGGGGCTACCGCAAGGCGACCTGCACGTCGATCAATCACGTGGTCTGCCACGG
>DATAWA010000218.1:0-9374 GCA_036267435.1 Xanthobacteraceae bacterium
GTCACAACGATGATGCAGCGAACAAGATAACCACCCGTGAGCGACGACGATCGACACCCCTGCCCGCGGGCCTAATCTGGGTTAGAGATGACGCTGGGAAAACGACGAAAGGAAGGCATATGGCCTCGAAAAGCGCGCGGAAGCAACCGCGAAAGAGCCCCAAAAGCAAAGGGATAGCTCGAACTGGCAAGGTCAAGGCCGAGGCGCTTGCGGGCATCGAGGCCGGCGATCGAGCGCCGCCTTTCACTGTGGCCGTCGACGGGGGCGGTACCATGGCCCTTGCCGACTTCGCCGGCCGCAGCCTGGTGCTGTATTTTTATCCGCGGGCGGACACCTCCGGCTGCACCAAGGAAGCCATCGATTTCACCCGCCTGAAGCCGCAGTTCAAGCGTGCCGGCGCCGATATATTGGGCGTCTCTGCCGACCCGGTCAGCGCTCTCGACGCGTTCAAGGCAAAGCATCGGCTCGGGATCGCGCTTGGCTCGGACGAGAAGCACAAAATGCTCGACGCCTATGGGGTTTGGCAGGAGAAGTCGATGTACGGCAGGAAGTTTCTCGGCGTCGTTCGAACGACTGTGCTGATAGGACCGGATCAGCGAGTGGTCCGCGTCTGGCCGAAGGTTAAGGTCGAAGGTCACGCTGATGACGTCCTGGCTGCGGTGAAAGCCCTCTGAGCGGTATCTGCGAACGGCATTCGTGCGTTTGCCGCCCATTGACTCAAGTTACCGAAATCGCCGGCATTTGAGGCCGCGGTTTTCTGAAAATTAACCATAACTGGCTCAAATCCGCTTCCGGCTTGGGTGGGAGCGTCAATGTCGCATTGGAAAGCGTCTCGGTCCGTGGCGGCCGCGCGAACGCAACACCCGGCGCAGCATTCCGCGCAGCAGGCACCGCGCGACGGTGTGCAGCGCACCGAGCCTCGCCCCCGCGGCACGGGCGAAGGTGGCAAAAGCGTTTACACCATCGCTCATGCCGGCCGTCAGGT
The DNA here is from genome assembly GCA_036267435.1 of Xanthobacteraceae bacterium. Lineage (GTDB taxonomy): Bacteria > Pseudomonadota > Alphaproteobacteria > Rhizobiales > Xanthobacteraceae > BOG-931. The sequence goes on from DATAWA010000218.1 coordinate 986, forward strand.
CAGATTCGGGCCGGTCGTATTTTGGATCGCGGTTGGTACCGTCGTGATCATGGCCGGATGGTCGATCACGGCCGGGACGTATCTCGCGTTCCGCGACGACGTGCTGCGAACCTTGATTGCGCGGCAGGCGCAGCAGCAGTTCGGTTACGAAGATCGCATCGCCGAATTGCGCGCCGAGATCGACCGCACCACGAGCCGCCAATTGCTCGATCAGGAGCAATTCGAACAAAAGCTCGATGAGTTGATGCGGCGCCAGGCGTCGTTGGAACAGCGCGCCAACACGTTGGGCAGCGTCGCCGATCCGTCGGTCACCGGCTCGATCGGCCCGGCGCTAAGGCCAGGCCGCGACGTCCCGTCATCGCACGCCGGCCGCCAATCGAGCAACGGCGAAACGCTCGGCCGCGTGGAGGCCTCGCTCGACCGCGTCGAAGCGCGGCAATCGAATGCGCTCGGCACGATGGAGGACCGTTATGACGGCAAAATCCGCCGTATCCGCAGCGTGCTCGGTCAACTCGGGATAAAGCCGCAAGCGGCGGCGTCCGGCGGTCCCTTCGTTCCGGTGCGGCCGCCGCCGGCCAGTGAAGGTTTTCAGCGAACGCTGTTTCGCGTCAATCTGGCGCGTTCCGAGGCCGACGAACTCAGCGATACGTTGCGCACGGTGCCGGTACGCAGCCCGGTGACCAGCCAGATCGAAGAAACTTCCCCGTTCGGCGTGCGCATGGATCCGTTCCTTCACGAGCCGGCGATGCATACCGGCATCGACATCCGCGGCGAGGCCGGCGAGTCGGTCCACGCGACGGCGGCAGGTAAAATCACCGTCGCCGGCTGGGACGGCGGCTACGGCAATATGGTCGAGATCGAGCACGGCAACGGACTTTCGACCCGCTACGGCCATCTCTCGCAGATCGACGTTCGCGTCGGCGATACCGTTCGCATCGGCCAGGTCATCGGCCGCATCGGCTCGACCGGGCGCTCGACCGGTCCGCATTTGCACTACGAGACACGGATCGACGGCACTCCGGTCAACCCGGAGAAATTTCTGGCCGCCGGCGACACGCTGTTCGGCGGCCAGGAGCTCGTCCGGGCCGGCAACGGCGCCGAGGATTGAGCGAGCGCCCGTCACCAGGAATACCGCAGCGTTCCCGTCCCGGCATAAGTTTGCGCAGTCGAGGCGAATTCGCCGTCGAATTTAGCAATCGCGGTCCAGTTGGCGGTGAGGTGTTCGGCCGCTCGCGAGTATTCTCGAAGCCTCACTCCACGTCCTCGACGTGCTTCGGCCCGGTGCCGAACGCCTTTTGCGCCAGCGCGGCTTCGGTGAACTGATCGATGTCGCCGTCGAGCACGCCTTGGGTGTTGGAGGTCGCAACGCCGGTGCGCAGGTCTTTCACCATCTGATAGGGCTGCAGCACATAGGACCGGATCTGATGCCCCCAGCCGATATCGGTCTTGGCGGCCTGATCGGCGATGGCCTTCTCCTCGCGCTTTTTCAGTTCGGCTTCGTAGAGCTTGGCGCGCAGCATCTGCCAAGCCTGGGCGCGGTTGCGATGCTGCGAGCGGTCGTTTTGGCAAAACGCCACGATGTTGGTCGGGATGTGGGTCAGCCGCACCGCGGATTCGGTCTTGTTGACGTGCTGGCCGCCGGCTCCGCCGGAGCGCAGCGTGTCAACCCGCACGTCAGCCTCGTTGATGTCGATCTTGATGCGGTCGTCGATCACCGGATAGACGTTGACGCTGGCGAACGAGGTGTGGCGGCGCGCATTGGAATCGAATGGCGAGATGCGCACCAGGCGGTGCACGCCGTTCTCGGTCTTGAGCCAGCCATAGGCATTGCGGCCCTTGATCTCGACGGTGGCCGATTTTATGCCGGCCTCTTCGCCCTGGGTCTCCTCGATATAATCGACCTTAAATCCGTGCGCTTCCGCCCAGCGCGTATACATGCGCAACAGCATCGAGGCCCAGTCCTGGCTCTCGGTGCCGCCGGCGCCGGCGTGAACTTCAAGATAAGTGTCGTTGTTGTCGGCTTCGCCCGAGAGCAGCGCTTCGAGCTCGCGGCGCGACACTTCGCCCTTGAGCGTGCGCAAGGCGGCTTCCGCCTCGGCGATCACTTTCTGATCCTTCTCCGCCTCGCCGAGCTCGATCAGCATCATCTGATCGTCGAGCTCCTGCGCGATGCGCGACAGCGCGCTGAGATTGTCGTCGAGCGCGGTGCGCTCGCGCATCACCCGGCTTGCCGCCTGCGGATCGTTCCAAAGATTGGGGTCTTCGGTCTGGCGGTTCAGCTCGCCGAGCCGGGCGCGCGCCTTGTCGACGTCAAAGATGCCTCCTCAGCAGCGACAACGACTGCTTGATCTCGTTGACGATGGCGGTGATTTCTGCGCGCATGGAGTCCAGATATCAGGTTTCAGGTTTCAGGGATCAAGTGCCAGGCGGCTATTACGAAGCGTCGGGATTGCCGATTCCTGATACCTGATTCCCGATCCCTGAAATCAGTACAGCCCGCCGGTGCCGCTGCGCACGACATTGCCGGCATCGGGCGTCCCCGGCTGCACGTTGGAGACGCCGTTGGTGGTATCGGCGCCGACCACGGTCTCGCTGTCCGGCGGCGCGGTGCCGGGCTTGAAGGCCTCAAGAATGACTCGCGGATCGCCCGGCCCGGCGCGCATCCCGGTCTTGGCGTCGACGCGGATGAGCTTGATGCCGGGCGGCACGGAGAATGGGATCGGCGGCTTGTCGGCGAGCGCGACTTTCAGGAAGTCGCGCACGACCGGCGCGGCCAAGCTGCCGCCGGTGGCGCGATTGGCGATGTGGCGCGGCTTGTCGAAACCCATATAGACGCCGCAGACGATGTCCGGCGAAAACCCGATGAACCAGACGTCTTTTTCGTCGTTGGTGGTGCCGGTCTTTCCCGCGATCGGCTTGCCGAGCGCGCGCAGCGCGACGCCGGTGCCGCGCTGCACCACGCCCTCCATCAGCGAGGTGATCTGATAGGCGGTCATCGGGTCGATGACTTGTTCGCGCTTGTCGACCAGCGTCGGCTCCGGCTGATCGTGCCAGTCCTTGGCGTTGCAGCCGATGCATTGGCGCTGGTCGTGCTTGTAGATGGTATGGCCGTAGCGATCCTGAATGCGGTCGATCAATGTCGGAATCACCCTGCGGCCGCCGTTGTCGAACATCGAATAGGCGGTGACCATGCGCATCACCGTGGTTTCGCCGGCGCCGAGCGCATAGGACAGATACGGCGGCAGCTCGTCATAAACGCCGAACCGCTTGGCATATTCGGAGATCAGCGGCATGCCGATATCCTGGGCAAGCCGCACCGTCATCACGTTGCGCGATTCTTCGAGACCGAAGCGCAGCGTCGAGGGACCGAAAAATTTGCCGCCGTAATTCTCTGGCTTCCAGATGCCGCCGCCGGCGCCCATGTCGATTTCGATCGGCGCGTCCATGATGATGGTCGACGGCGTATAGCCGTTGTCCAGCGCGGCTGCGTAAACGATCGGCTTGAACGAAGAGCCGGGCTGCCGCAGCGCTTGGGTGGCGCGGTTGAACTGGCTCTGATCGAAGGAGAAGCCGCCGGCCATCGCCAGCACCCGGCCGGTATGGGGATCCATCACCACCATGGCGCCGGAAATTTCCGGAATCTGGCGAAGCTGATACTGGCCTGCCTGCTCCATCGGCTCGACATAGATGACGTCGCCGACGGTGAGCACCTGACTGACGTCGTGGATCGGCTTCGACGGCCCGGTTGCCGGCTTCGCCCATTTGACGCCATCGAGCGGTACGATGCCGACTTCGCGGTCCTTGAGCACCGCTCCCGACGGATCGCGGCCCGGCTGCAGGCCGATGCGCGCCGACTGGTCGTCGACCTGGAGCACCACGGCCATCCGCCACGGATCGATGTCGTCGAGCGATTTGACGTCGGCGAGTTTGACCCCCCAGTCGCCACTGACGTCGATGTGGGTCACGGGGCCGCGATAGCCTTGCTTCTCGTCGAAATTGACAAGACCGTTGACCATGGTGTTGCGCGCCAGCATCTGCAGCTTGGGATCGAGCGTGGTGCGCACCGAAAGCCCGCCCTCGTAGAGCTTCTTCTCTCCGTAATTGTCATAGAGATAACGGCGCACCTCTTCGGTGAAATATTCGGCGGCGTAGACATGCGGATTGGCGGTGCGAATGGTGACGTCGAGCGGCTCTTTTTCCGCGCTGGCGCCGTCGGCCGCCGAAATGAAGCCGTCCTCGACCATGCGGTCGATAACGTAATTGCGGCGCGCGATGGCGTCTTCCCGGTGACGAAACGGATTGTAATTGTTCGGGCCCTTGGGCAGGCCGGCGAGATAAGCGGCCTGGGCAATGCTCAGTTCGTGCACCGATTTGTCGAAGTACAGCAACGACGCAGCGGCAATACCGTAAGCGCCGAAACCGAGATAAATTTCGTTGAGATAGAGTTCGAGAATCTTCTGCTTCGAATAAGTGCGCTCGATGCGCAGCGCCAGCAGAGCCTCCTTGATCTTGCGCTCGAACGAAACCTTATTGTTCAACAGGAAGTTTTTGGCGACCTGCTGGGTAATGGTCGAAGCGCCCTGCGGATGGCGGCCGCTGCCGTAATTTTCGACATAGAAAATGCCGGCGCGCAGAATGCCGTAAATGTCGATGCCCGGGTGGTGATAGAAGTTCTTGTCTTCGGCCGCCACAAAGGCATTGGTGACGAGTTTTGGTATCGCCTGGATCGGCAAATAAAGCCGCCGCTCCTTGGCATATTCGGCCAGCAGCGATCCGTCGGCGGCGTGCACCCGCGTCATCACCGGCGGCTCGTAGTCCTGCAGCTGAGTGTAGTCCGGCAGATCCTTGGAATAGTGCCAGAGCAGGCCCGCCGTGCCGGCAATCCCGGCGATGAACAGAATCGTTCCCGCCGCGAAGAGAAATCCGAAAAAGCGCAGCAACAATTTCACCGCGACACCAATTTCATCGAGAATTGCCCGCGAAGCCTTAAACCCTAACCGCCTTGCTTAGGCGAGTCGCCCAGCTTGACCGGCCCCATATTAGCGTCTTCAGGGCGTCTCGTCGCTCCGGTTTTTGTTCAAACTGAGGCCATACGGGGCTACCGCGACGAAGCGCCGGCGAGATGCGTGGCAAAATACGCGTTTACCGCGTCGGTGATCGAATCCGCAGTCCGATCCCGCCAGTCGTCGGAATTAAGCGCCTGCAGGTCGCCTTTATTGGACACGTAACCAAGCTCGATCAGCACCGAAGGAACATCTGGCGCTCGCAGCACGCGGAAGCCGGCCGACCGCACCGGATCCTTGTTCAGATGCGTCACCGACTTGAGGTCGGCGACGAGTTTATGGGCAAACTGCACCGAAAACGTCTTGGTTTCGCGTTGCGCCAGATCGAGCAAGATGCCGGCGACGTCGTCGGGCTCGTCCTTGAGATTGACGCCGGCGATGACGTCGGCGCGGTTTTCCTCGGCCGCGACCCGTGCCGCCTGCGGATCGGACGGTTTATCGGACAGCGTGTAAACCGTCGCGCCCTCCGCGTCGCCCTCCTTATGCGGCAGGAAATCCGCATGAACCGAGATCAATAGCGCGGCTCCGGCCTGGCGCGCGATGTGCACCCGGTCGGGAAGCGCCACGAAAGTGTCGTCGGTGCGCGTCATCAGCACGCGATATTTGCCTGTTTTTTCCAGGTGATCGCGCAGGCGCTTGGCGAAGGCCAGGACGATATCCTTTTCGCATTCGCCGTTCGGCGCCCGGGTTCCGGTGTCGATGCCGCCGTGGCCCGGATCGAGCACCACAAGCGGCCGCGGATCGGTGGAGGGTGCCAGCGCCGGCAACGCCGGCGGTGCTTCACTGCGGGCGAGTTTCTCCTCGCTCGCCATGCTGCGCAAAAAACTTTCGCGGTCGGTGGCGACCAGATCGAGCACCAGCCGGGCCGGCGCGCCGGCGGCCGGGTCCATGACAAACACCTTGTCAACGCGGACCGGTCGCGCCAGATCGAACACCATGCGCGAGCCGCCCGGCATGACCAGCCCGAAGCGAAAGGCCTTGATCAGGCCGCGCCCGTCATCGCCAGTATGCGGCGGCAGTTGAAAGGTCACCTGGGGAATGTCCAGGACAAGACGGTACGGATCGGCAAGGGTAAAAACGTGCAGGTCGATCTTGCGATCGAGATCCATGATGAAGCGGGTCTGCGTGGCGTCGCCGCCGAGCCGGACAGCGGTTGCGACCGGGAATGAGTCGGCCGCCGGCGCCGCCGAGGACGACCCGGCCGCCCATGCCGTTGCAGCACAGGCCGCAGCGAGGAGCGCCCAGCGCGCTGCTTGGACAGGCATCGCTTTCCACCCCATCGAGCCCCTCTTACTCCATTAGGGACGCGTGGTTAACCACATCTTAACGATCCAGGAAACCGGCCGGCGGAGGTCGCGAAATTCACCCCGTTTCACGGCAGGCCACAGCCGACTTGCCAATTCCCTCTCCCCGGCCTTAAGAAGAAGGCGCTGACGGTGCAAGGTTCCGGTTGTGTCGCGTTAGGGCATCCGGCCGCGTCCGCGAGAATTGGCTCCCCAAGGAAGAGGACGGGAGCGTCGCGGACACCGCTTTCGGACCGCCGCGGCGCCATGGCTTGAAGGGATCCTTCAAGGAAATGGCCGCCGCCGACGCGAAAGCGCCGCCGAGTGCCCTTGAGGATGGGCCAGCCGGAACCCGCGCGGACCTTACCCTATGGCAAAATGCTGTCGGGTTGGTCACGCCCCGAAAGCGATCGAGCGAAATTGCGGCTGCGCCTGGCGCTGCCGCCTCATCGCGGTTTGGAATTCATGTTAAAGGCGCAAGTCTTCAGTCAAAAAGCCCAGGGTCGCCGCGGTCGCGACGGTGCCGATCTGGCATCCGCGAATCGGCGGACCTGTGCGACTTGGGGCGCTCGCGATTTCCGATCCGTTTCATCCACCGACAATTGGGCTGACACCCTGCGCTCACGCCGATGCGGCGAACCGCGGGCGGCGCCGGCCCTCAAGAGATTTGAAAATGGCCAACAAAATGCTCATCGACGCGACCCATCCCGAGGAGACCCGGGTGGTCGTTTTGCGCGGCAATCGCGTCGAGGAATTCGACTTTGAGTCCGCCCAGCGCAAGCAATTAAGAGGCAATATCTATCTGGCGAAGGTGACGCGGGTTGAGCCGTCGCTGCAAGCCGCCTTCGTCGATTACGGCGGCAATCGTCACGGTTTCCTTGCCTTTAGCGAAATCCATCCCGACTACTACCAAATCCCTGTTGCCGACCGGCAAGCCTTGATCGACGAGGAAGAGCGCGCCCAGCGCGCCGCAGACGACGAGATGGATCGCCGTTCTCGCCGCCATCGCAACCATGGCGGCCGCTCGGCACGCCGCCGCGACGAAACGGTGCGGGGGGAAATCGCCGAGGCCGGTGCCGGCGAACCTTCGGCTGAGACGTTCGCGCCGGATTCCATGGCGGCAGGCGAAAACAGCGTTGCTTCGGCCGAGTTCGAACCCGATGCCGGCCTCCCTGTGGAGGAGGCGACGGCGCCGAACCAAAGCGAGGTGGTTGATCCGGCGGGGGAGGAGCATCGCGGCACGGAAGCCTCCGCCGACGGGCCGGAAGCCGGACAGTCCGGTGAAACCGCTTCCCCGTCCGAGGCGGCATCTGATGCCGGCACAGCGGACGAGGCGGATGCCGGCCTAGCGGCGGCCGACCAAGCCGATGAAGCCGAAGCTGCGGCCGAGAACGGCGAATCCAACGTCGTCGAAGTCCGCGAACACGAGAACGGCGAGGACGAAGAAACGGCCGAAGAAGCCGTCGAATCGGTCGGTGGCGCCGATGCCATGGAAGAAGTTCCCGATCGGGCGCCGCGCTATCGCCGCCAATACAAGATCCAGGAGGTCATCAAGCGCCGCCAGGTCATGCTGGTGCAGGTGGTCAAGGAGGAACGCGGCACCAAAGGTGCGGCGCTGACGACCTATCTGTCGCTGGCCGGCCGCTATTCGGTTTTGATGCCCAACACCGCGCGCGGCGGCGGCATCAGCCGCAAGATCACCAGTTCGGAGGATCGCGCGCGGCTCAAAGAAGCCGCCGCCGAACTCGAAGTGCCCGAGGGAATGGGCGTTATCCTGCGTACCGCCGGCGCCAGCCGCACCAAGATCGAGATCAAGCGCGATTTCGAATATTTGCTGCGGATGTGGGAGACGGTGCGTGACCTGACGCTGAAGTCGACCGCGCCGAAGCTCGTCTACGAGGAAGGCTCGCTGGTCAAGCGCTCGATCCGCGATCTCTACACCAAGGACATCGACGAGGTGACGGTCGCCGGAACCGAGGCCTATCACGAGGCCAAGGACTTCATGCGCATGCTCATGCCGAGCCATGCCAAGAACGTTCACCC
>DATAWA010000219.1:0-4911 GCA_036267435.1 Xanthobacteraceae bacterium
GACTGTTATTTCGGCAGCGGCGAATTGCTGACCTATTCGCGCGCCGGCCAAGTGCGGGCGCTGGCGACGACCGGCGCCGAACGCTCGCCCGCCGAGCCGGAACTGCCGACCTTGGCGGAGGCCGGTCTGCCGGCTACGCCGTCGATTCCTGGCAAGGCGTATTCTTGCCGGCCAAGACGGCGCCCGGCATCGTCAGCGCAATGAGCGCCGAGATTAACGCCGCGCTCGCGACGCCGGCGATCAAGGATGCGCTTGCGCGCAATGCCTATACGGCGGAGGGCTCCACGCCGGAGGCGCTGCGCAAATGGCTGCAGGCGGATACGGAAAAATGGATCGGCGTGATCAAGGCCGCCGGCATCAAGATCGACTAGTTGGCGCCGCGCTCGCGCTTGATCTCGCGGATCAGCGCCATCCATTTCTCGACCTGGGCCAGAACCCGCGTATCGTCGGCGTTGGTGCGCGGCATGGCGGACTGCGTCTGGACGGCAAGATTGTCGGACATCGAGAACTCCTACACACAATGGCGCTCGCCGGAGACGCCGTTGTTGCAGAGCAAATGGACGAATTCTTGCAGCCTCTGTGGCTTTCTCAGTATTAACGTTAACGCACGGAAACGAATTCACCGGGTCATGTGGACCGCGCGCGGCGCAGCCGCACATAGAGCGCGCCCTGTCCGCCGTGACCGGCATGCGCCTCGTCGAAGCCGACAACGAAGCGGCGAAATTCCGGCAAAGCGAGCCACATTGGCACTTGCCGCCGTAGGATGCCGCGCTCGCCGCCGTCATGCGCAATCTTGCCCGAGCCTTTGCCGGTGACGACGAGAACAATTCTGGCGTCGTCGTCCTGCGCCTGGCGCAAAAACGCGATCAGCGCCGCGTGGGCCTGGCGTTGGGTCATGCCGTGCAAATCAAGGCGCGCGGCGATGGCGTTGTGGCCGCGCGCGACGCGCTGCTTGAAACGGCGGTCGAGCGGTTGCAGCGGATGCGGAGCGCGTTCGGCCGGCGCCGTTCGTTCGGCTCTGCCAACCGGCCGCGACGGCGCCGGCGGTGCTTCCTGATGCTCGGCCGTCGCCGGCGGCGTGGCCGTCGGCTTAGCAGGCGGTTTGGCGATCGCTTTGGCTTTGCGCAGCGGCTTCACCGAGCGCGCGATGGTCGCCCAGAGCGCCTCTTCCTCGTCGCTGACGGGGCGGCGCCGGCTCATTTTTTGCGCCGGCGGCCATTGGGCTTCGGCGGCAACGCCGGCTTGGCCTCGGGCAGCGGCGGGTCGTCGACCGTAGGATCGAGCGCGGTCGGATCGGCCATGGTGGTCAGACTGAGACTGAACGTGCTCGGCCGTTCGGGCGGCAGCGGCATGCCGCGCCCCGCCGCCACCGGATCGAGCTGGCGCGGCAGCAGCATGACGAACTCGCCGGCATTCTTGATGCGGCCGGCAATGCGCGCCGCTTCGTCGCCGGCGCCGAAATAGATGTCCGCGCGCGCCGGTCCGACGATGGCCGAACCGGTATCCTGGGCGATGACAAGACGATCGAACTTGGTCTCGGCCTTTTGATTGGCGATCGGCAATTCGGCCTCGATGAAGAAGGGCGTGCCGTAGGCATGCATCGCACGGTCGATCGCGATCGAGCGGCCCGGCATCAGCTCCACGCCCTCGCCGCCCACCGCCTCATCCTCGGTCGAAAGACCGGTGATGCGGAAGAAGACATAAGATTTGTTCTGCTGGCGCACCTGGTTGGCCAAATCCGGATTGGCCTCCATCCAGGTGCGGATGCTTTGCATCGACACTTGATCCTTGGTCATGATCTTGTCGTCGATCAGGACGCGGCCGACCGGAGTATACGGCCAGCCGTTATGCGAATCGTAGTTGACGCGCAGGATGGTGCCGTCTTCCAGCCTGATCCGGGCGGAGCCTTGAATCTGTGCGAACAGCACGTCGACCTGATCGTGCAAATAGCAAATCTCGAGATGCCAGCCGTCGAGCGCTCCGTTTTCGATCTCGGCGCGCGTATAATACGGCACGATCTTGCGCCGCCCGACCCGGCGGCCGACGAACACGCCCTTGCTCGGAAAAACATTCTTGCGGAGCCGGCGCCAGCCGGACACCGCGAGATTGGGCGGCCGGCGGTACAGCGGCGCGGTGAACTGCCCGGTCGGCACGCGCGAGCCCTCGATAATGGGCTCGTAATAGCCGGTGAGAAAGCCCGCGGCGTCGCCGAGCTTGTTGATCAGGATCGGCCGGAAATTATCTTCAAAAAATTGCCGCGCGCCGTCTTCATCGAGCGGCAAAGCTTCCTTGGCGCGCTGGCAAATCTCCTTGAGCGCCAAGGGTATCGCGGTGAGGTCGCGCTCGCGATTGCCGCGCTTGGCGTCGAGCGTGCGGCAGCTCGTTACGAATGCGGCAAACGCCGCGGCATGATCGTCGCTGCTCCAGCCGTCGAGGTCGCTCCAGTCGACCGGTTCGTATTGGGTATCCCGGAAGACGATGGGCCAAGTTTGCTGCGGCGAGTTCTGTTGCGGCGAGTGCGGCGAGGTCTGTTGCGCGACGGCCTGCCAGGGCATGAAAGTCAAAACGACAATAACGGCAAGCAGGCCCAAGCTTCGACGCAACGCCGACAGCAAACTCATGTCGGCCTCATTGCCCGGCTTCGGTGGCGACCACTTTCCAGTTTGGGTCGCGCGAAGCGACATCGCGCGCAAAGGTCCATACGTCGGTGACGTCGGTGACCCGTTCGGCATTGCCGTCGATCACGGCGCCGGCGCGATCCCGGGTGGCGGAAACCAGCTTCGAGACAAAGCGGATCGTGATTTGAGCGGTGGTCCGGTTGCGCAGCTCGGCCGCGGTGATGGTCGAAGCATCGATCGAAACAAAGCGAGTCTCGAGGGTTTCGCTGCGCCGCTCGCGCTCGGTGATGGCGGCATCGAAGCCGTCGAAAACCTCGCGTGACAACAGGTTGCGCAATTGCCGGCGGTCGGCGCCGGCGAAGGCGGTCACGATCATCTCGTAAGCGGCGCGGGCGCCGGCGACGAAGTGCTTGGCGTCGAAGCCCGTGTCGGCGGCGGCAATGGCGTCCAGGCCGGCAGCGACAGTCGACCCGGGCTCGGCAATATCCTTCCAGCGGTCCGCGGCTGCCGGCGCGGGCTCGACCGGCCGCGCGGCCGGTTCGGCGGCCGGACGCGGCGGCAGCGTCACCACTTTGTCGTTGGCCGGACTGCGGACCGCGTCGCGCGCCGAATAGGGGTCATAGGGCGGCCGCTCCCGGCCGGTGCGCTGGCCTAAGACGCTGCGCAGGCGCAGGAATATGAAAACCGCCAGCGCCAGGAATATGATCGTGTAGATGTCAAACACGTCGGGCATTCTTTCGGCCGCGCTTGATTGAAGCGGCATGCAATGGTTCGAACCAACCATCCGCTTTTAGGCTGACCTGGGGTTTCCCGCACTATGTAAGCATGCCGCGGAAGCCATCCAGGTGCAGCCGGTCATGATTAAAGCGTACCGCCGGCCAACACTAGACGATCATCCCTGCTGCGCCAACAAGGCAAGCCCCTCCCGCGTGACATGCTTTTAGGCAAATCCGTCGCAATCGACGCCGGCGCGGGCGACGGTTCCCCGGCCGCGCGGGGCGGCATTGTTCGCTTCTTTGCGCTATGTTAGCCAAGCCGCGACGGTTACAGCGGAGATCAGGATGTCATCGACCAACGGCGGCCCCGCGCCGCAGCCGGAGGCGCCGCAAACGGCCATGCCGCAGGTCGGCGTTCTGGTGCAATACGTCAAGGATTTTTCTTTCGAAAATCCGAACGCGCCGCGCTCGATGGCACCGAGTGCGCAGCAGCCCGCCATCAATGTCAATGTCGGCGTGGAGGCCGCGCCGCTCACCCAGACCGACGTGGAAGTGACGCTGCGGCTCGACGGCAAGGCCGAAGCGCAGGGCATGCTGCTGTTCGGCTTCGAGCTGATCTATTGCGGTGTATTTCGCATCCTCAATGTGCCGCAGGAGAGCATGCAGCCGATGATCATGATCGAGTGCCCGCGGCTGATTTTTCCGTTCGCGCGCGAAATCATCGCGACCGCGACCCGTAACGGCGGGTTTCCGCCGCTATTGCTGGAGCCGATTGATTTTGTGGCTTTGTACCGGCAGCGGCTGGCGTCCGGCCCGGCCTCGATTCCCGGCCAACCGATCAATCTAAGCTGACGTAATCGCGCCAGATGGCGTTGTCGCCGAGGCTGGCGATGAAGCGGCGATGCGCGGAGCGCTCGTCTTCGCTCAGGCGCACCGCAAGCGGCGCCGGCCGCTCACGCAGCACGATCGGCTCGTCGCCGGCGGCAACGAGCGCCTTCGTTTGCGAGAGAATAAGCTGCGCCTGGCGCGCGCCGATCAGCTCGATATAGATTTCCGCCAGAAGCTCGGCGTCGAGCAACGCCCCGTGCTTGGTGCGCCGCGAATTGTCGATCGCATAGCGCGCGCACAGATCGTCGAGCCGATTGGCGCCGCCGGGATGCTTGCGCCGCGCGATGAGCAGCGTGTCGATCATGCGCTCGCGGGCGACCGCGCCATGACCGGCCCGCTCCAATTCGGCATTGAGAAACGACAGATCGAACATCGCATTGTGGGCGACCAATTGCGCATCGCCCAGGAACTCGATGAGTTCCGCCACTTTGTGGGCGAACAACGGCTTGTCGCTGAGAAACACGCCGCTCAGGCCATGAATCTTGAAGGCCTGCTCCGGCATGTCGCGTTCGGGATTGAAATAGCAGTGAAATATCTTGCCCGTGGGGAAGCGGTTGAGGAGCTCGATGCAGCCGATTTCGACCAGCCGATCGCCTTGCAGCGGGTCCAGTCCGGTGGTCTCGGTATCGAAAACGATCTCGCGCATGGAGGCCCTGCGAATCAGCGTCGCCGTCGCGGCATTTTAGCGA
>DATAWA010000220.1:0-1615 GCA_036267435.1 Xanthobacteraceae bacterium
CGCCGCGACCAATGTCGCCGGCGAATTGTTCAAGATGCTGGCCAAGGTCAATCTGGTCAACGTGCCATACCGCAACAGCTATATCCCCGATCTGTTGAGCGGCCAGGTGCAGGCCGGCTTCACCCCGATCCTGCAAACTCTGAACTTCATCAAGGCCGGAAAGCTGCGCGCGCTGGCGGTGACCGGCGTGCCGCATTCCGACGTGCTGCCGGACGTGCCCAACGCGGCGCAATTCGTGCCCGGCTACGATGTCGCGGTGTGGGACGCCATCGGCGCGCCGGCGAAGACGCCGCCCGACATCGTCGCCACGCTCAACACGGCGATCAACGCCGCGCTCCGCGATCCGAAGCTGCAAGCACGCTTCACCGACCTCGGCGCCGCGCCGATGATCATGACGCCGTCCGAGCTGAAAGCCTACATGGAAGCGGAAATAAAGAAATGGGGCGAGGTCGTCCGCGCTGCCAATATCAAGCCGGAGTGAGCGGCTTTAGTTAAATTCTTCCCCTTCTTCGGAGACTATTCTGGCCTCCAGAATCGTTGCAAATGTCCGAAGCTTGCCCAGCAGTACTTCCTCAAGGCCTTTGACTTCGATATTGCCACCGTTCAGTCCGAGCCACGCTGTATAGCCGCCTGGATAGTTCTTCCAAGCGGCATAAATTGTTTTGTCATTAGGGAAACGATCCGGCGGATCTTCCAACGAAAGATCTGCATCATTGCCAATAAGGTCCAACCACTCGTCCCGCGTTATCTGCGGTCCGCTATCATCAAATGGATCGGTTCTCCTGGTGACGTAGACGTAGATGCCCATAGCGCGATTCCTCGTCGCACCCGGTCAAATTCAAGTCGAGACGTTACCCGAATTTACGGTCAGCCGCTTGGCCCTTTGTGGCTTCCGTTCAAAATCGCCTTCAGCCGCTGCGGCGTGATCGGCAATTCCTTGATTGCGCCGGGCATGCCGATGGCGTCATCGATGGCGGAGGCGATTGCCGCGCCCACTCCGGTGATGCCGCTTTCGCCGGCGCCCTTGATGCCGAGCGGGTTGAGCGGGGTGGTGTAATCCTCGCGCAACAGCACCTCCGGCGCCGGCGTCTCATGCATGGCGGGCAACAGATAATCGGCAAAGGTGACGGCCAGCGGATCGCCGCGCTCGCTATAGGTGAATTCCTCGAACAGCGCGCCGCCTAATCCTTGCGCATAGCCGCCGACGATCTGGCCGTGCACGGTCGCCGGATTGATGGCGCGGCCGATGTCATAGGCGATGCAATAGCGCTCGACCGCGACGCCGCCGGTGTCGCGGTCGACACGCACCACCGCGACATGGCTGCCATAGGGGTAGACCTGATGCTCGGTGCGAAACCAGCCTTCGGCGGACAGCCCGGGATCGCGGTTGCCGCGCGTCTTTGAGGTCGGCGCCAGATTCTGCGCAATGGCGCCGAGCCCGATCGACGGGCCGCCGGGCCGGTCGTTGCGCGTTACCTCGCCGTCGACGATGTCGAGCGCGTCGGGCGTCGTCTGCAGCAATTCGGCCGCCATATCGAGCGCCTTCTCGCGCAGTTTCAGCGCCGCGATATGCGTCGCCGAGGCGGTCATCACGGTGGCGCGCGAAGCATGCGCG
>DATAWA010000221.1:0-7357 GCA_036267435.1 Xanthobacteraceae bacterium
ATGCCGGGCGGTCGGGGCGAGGGCGGTGTCTTGCTGGGGCGGTCCGGACCGCCTCGGGACGGGACCGCGGGTGGAGCGCCGGGAGGCGCAGCGCGCCCGAAGCAGGCGATCCCCGTAAGGGGACGTTCTGTGGCGCGCGCCGCGCCCGAAGCGCGAGCGAATGGCAACATTCGCCCGCGTGGCGCGGCCAAGACCCTGGCGCCTCCCGGCGCTGCATTGTCTTACGTGTGGCTTTCAGCAAACCTCGGACGCCAAGGCGCGTCGCGAGAACGCTGGTCGTTTTGCATCCGCCTCCACGATAGTGCGCGATAGCGGGGCGGGAGGAGAGACGTCGCTGTTTGACATTGTGAGCCTCAACGATCAAGCGACCGTTTTGTCACTAAAAATAAGTACGTGATCACCGCTTACGACAAGAAGATCACAAAGCTCCTTACCGTCGCCCTTCCCACCGGAGCGTTTGTCAATAAACGTATTCGGATAAGACCAGAGATTAAGAAAGCTTCGGTCCGCGATTTTTGCCAAATACCGTTCGGAAGGAGTAGCGCCTTGGCTTCGAATGATCGCGGGTCTCACTGGCGCATACTGCACCTTGGTGGGATCATTAAGCCGCTGCTCCGGAGACTGGCTTTTCAAGGCTGCTCACACCTCATGTCCCAAAGCCTAAGCCAGATGGATACGCCTTCCAATGTGTCTTTAATATGCATAAAAACTGCATTAGCCCCGGTCTGTGAGCCAAGGTCCCCCCATGAACGCCCCCCTGACCACCCATCCCGCCCCGCCCTACAAGCACGCGCCGCTGTTTCCGCTCGGCAAGGACGAGACGCCGTACCGCAAGATTGCGGATGGCGTGCGGGTCGAGACGGTGATGGGCGAGGACGTGCTGGTGGTGTCGCGCGAGGCGATCCGGGCGCTGGCCGAGGCCGCCTTCACCGACATCAATCATCTTTTGCGCCCGGCGCATCTCGCCTCATTGAAGCGCATCGTCGAGGACCCGGAAGCGTCCGATAACGACAAATTCGTCGCCTTCGATTTTCTCAAGAACGCCAACATCGCCGCCGGCGGCGTGCTGCCGATGTGCCAGGACACCGGCACCGCGATCATCATGGGCAAGAAGGGCCGGCTGGTCTGGACCGACGGCGACGACGAGGCGGCGCTCGCCGAGGGCGCGCGCGACGCCTATTTCAAGCGCAATTTGCGCTATTCGCAGCTCGCGCCGCTATCGATGTTCGTCGAGAAGAACACCGGCTCCAACATGCCGGCGCAGGTCGAGCTCTATGCCGAGAACCACGGCAAAGGCCACGGCGAGGCGGACGCGGGCTATAAATTCCTGTTCATCGCCAAGGGCGGCGGCTCGGCCAATAAATCGTTTCTGTTCCAGGCGACGCCGTCGATCCTCACCCGCGAGCGCATGCTTGCGTTCCTGAAAGAGAAGATTCTCACGCTCGGCACCGCCGCCTGTCCGCCGTATCATCTCGCCATCGTCATCGGCGGCACATCGGCCGAATTGACGATGAAGACGGTGAAGCTCGCTTCCTGCAAATATTACGACACGCTGCCCGACAAGGGCTCGGAAGACGCGCACGCTTTCCGCGACCGCGAGATGGAGGCCGAGATTCACCAGATGACGCAGGCGCTCGGAGTCGGCGCGCAGTTCGGCGGCAAATATTTCTGCCACGACGTGCGCGTGATCCGGCTGCCGCGGCACGGCGCCTCGCTGCCGATCGGGCTTGGCGTGTCGTGCTCGGCCGACCGCCAGGCGCTCGGCAAGATCACCAAGGACGGCGTGTTCCTGGAAGAGCTCGAGCACAATCCGGCGAAATATCTGCCGGACATCGGCGCGCAGCATCTCGGCGGCGAGGTGGTCAAGATCGATCTCAACACGCCGATGCCGCAGATTCTGGCGCAGCTCGCCCGCTATCCGATCAAGACCCGGTTGTCGCTCTCTGGCCCGATGATCGTGGCGCGCGACTTGGCGCACGCCAAATTGCGCGAGCGGCTGGAGCGGGGGGAGGGCCTGCCGGATTATTTCAAGAACCATCCGGTCTATTACGCCGGCCCGGCCAAGACACCGGAAGGCTATGCCTCCGGCGCGTTCGGGCCGACCACGGCCGGGCGCATGGACAGCTTCGTCGACGATTTCCAAGCGGCCGGCGGCTCGATGGTGATGGTCGCGAAGGGCAATCGCGCGGCCGCGGTGCGCGAGGCCTGCAAGAAGCACGGCGGCTTCTATCTCGCCTCGATCGGCGGCGCCGCGGCAAATCTTGCAGAACATTGCATCAAGAAGGTCGAGACGGTGGAATATCCCGAGCTTGGCATGGAAGCGATCTGGCGCATCGAAGTGGTCGACTTTCCGGCCTTCATCGTCATCGACGACAAGGGCAATGATTTCTTCAAGGCATTAAACCTGGGATAACGGTGTTTTCGATTGACCGGTTCGGACCGTCAAAAAAGCCCCGGCCGCGGGCCGGGGCTTTGCCGTTGCGGTAGCGGCAAGCTTACTTGAGCGAGGTCGAAACCGACGTGAACGTCGTGTTCAAATTGGTGCCGAGCGTCTGTACCGCGACGATGATCGCAACCGAAATGCCCGCAGCAATGAGGCCGTATTCGATGGCCGTCGCGCCCGTTTCGTCTCGCAGAAAGCGCTGGGTATTGTCGTTGAGAAAACGCAAAATACAGGGTGTCATGGGAAGCTCCTCCGTGTGCCGACTAGGCGTTTCTACGGAACGGAACTTTTGCAGCCTTTAAGCTATCCGCTCGATTGCACGGAAAAAGCAGGTAGAATTTTATGTGACGGCGGCGTGACAGTTTCGCCGGACACGTATTGCGAGGGGCGCGAATAAAAATGAGGATTGGCAGCGCCTTGACCGCTTCACCCGCACAGTCGGTCGTGGATTGGCTCATCGACGGCGCGCGCTCGGCGCCGCTGGCGCAAGAGGTGATGACCGAACTGTGCGAGCGACTAACCGCTTGCGGCCTGCCGCTCTGGCGCGCCACCATATTCGTTCGCACGCTGCATCCTGAGGTCATCGGCCGCCGCTTCATGTGGCGGCCGGACACCGGAACGGACGTCGCCGACGGCAGCTTCGAACTGTTGGAGCGCGATGTCTTTCGCAACAGTCCCATGGTCTATGTCAGCGAGACCGGCGCCGCGTTGCGGCGGCGGCTCGCCGATCCCGACTGTCCGATGGACTTTCCCATTCTGCAGGATTTGCGCGATGAGGGCGTGACCGACTACGTGGTCTCGCCGCTGCGTTTCACCGGCGGCGACGTTCATTTCGCGTCCTGGTCGACCAAGCACCCCGGCGGCTTTCGCGACACCGATATCGCCATGATCGACTCGATCACCGCGCCGCTGGCGCGGGTCGCCGAAATTCGCGCCTACTATCGCGTCGCCAACAATCTCTTGACGACTTACGTCGGCAAGAACGCCGGCGAGCGCGTGCTTGCCGGGCGCATTCGCCGCGGCGATACCGAGCTGATCCACGCCGCGATCTGGCTGTCGGACATGCGCGGCTTCACCAAGCTCGCCGATCGCCTTCCGGCGCAAGATTTGGTCGACCTCCTCAATCGCTATTTCGATTGCCAGGTGCCGCCGATCGTCGAGCACGGCGGCGAAGTGCTCAAATTCATCGGCGACGGGCTATTGGCCATTTTTCCGATCGGCGCCGGCGCCGATGAGCGCAAAGTCTGTGCCGCGGCGCTTGAAGCGGCGCTGGCGGCGCGCGGCAATGTGCTGGCGCTGCACGCCGCGGAGGGCGACGGCGAAGCGGTGCGATTCGGGCTCGCGCTTCATGTCGGCGACGTGATGTATGGCAATATCGGCAGCGGCAACCGGCTGGACTTCACCTGTGTCGGACCCGCGGTCAATCTGGCGGCCCGGCTCGAGAAGCTCGCCGGCCGTCTGGGCCGCACCGTTTTGGCATCGCAGGAATTTGCCAAACGCTGTTGCCGCGAGCTCGTGCCGATCGGAAAATTCAGCGTGGCGGGCTTTGCCGAGAAGCAGACCGCCTTCGGGCTCGATGACGAGGCCGAGGCTGGCGAAGGGAAACATCCGGAATGAATACAGGGACTGCGTCCGCGGTGAAGAGCAAGGGTCCGGTTGTCTGGCGCGACATGGACCAGACCGAACTCGACGACGCCTATGACCAGGAAGTTTATGCGCCCAACCGCGATCTGGTAGTGGCGCGGCGCCTTGCGGCGAGCGAACGGGCGCGGGCCATCCTCGGACCGCCGCAGCGCATCGCCTACGGGCCAAGCGAGTACGAGCAGCTCGATGTGTTTCGCGCGCCTGTGACGAAAGCGCCGGTCAATATTTTCATTCACGGCGGTGCCTGGCGCCGCAACAAAGCGGCCGACTACGCGCTGCAGGCCGAGGTGTTGGTGCGGGCCGGCGTGCACGCGGTCATCATCGATTTTATCAATGTCGACCAGGCCGGCGGCGATCTATTGCCGATGTACGACCAGGTCTGCCGCGCCATCGCCTGGACCTGGCGCAACGCGGAGAGCTTCGGCGGCGATCGCGAGCGATTTTATCTGTCGGCGCATTCCTCGGGCTCGCATCTCGCCGGTTGCGCGCTGACGCTCGGCTGGCGCGAACACGGCCTGCCGCAGAGCTTCTGCAAGGGCGCGCTGTTGGCGAGCGGCATGTACGAGCTGACGCCGGTGCGGCTGTCCAAGCGCTCGGCTTATGTGCGCTTCACCGACGCGATGGTGGAAAAGCTGAGTTCGCAGCGTCACCTCGGCGGCCTCCATACGCCGCTTATTGTCGCGCACGGCACCCGCGAGACGCCGGAATTTCAGCGCCAGGCCCGCGACTTCGCCGCGGCGGTCAAGGCCGCCGGCAAGCCGATCGAGCTCCTGGTCGGCGAAGGCTACAACCATTTCGAAATGCTGGAGACGCTCGCTAATCCCTACGGTCTGCTCGGCCGCGCTGCGCTGAAGCAGATGGGATTGGCGTGAACGTATTGTGGCCCGAGCGGAGCCAGAGCAGGAATAACGACGAGAGGGGATCAGGCGGCTTCGGAGGTCTTGTTCGGATCTGGCTTCGATGCCTTGCGCATCGAGGTGCGGATCAGTTCGGCGCCGCAACGGCCGCAAGCATAGACGGAGTCTTCGTATTCGGCGGAGATGGGATGGCGGGCGGTGAAACTCATGCGGCCGGCGCAAACCGGGCAGGGCATCATTAGCGAAGGCAGACTTGACGCGGTTGTGGCCGCTGGATGACGCATCGCCCTGACCTAAAGCTCGAAAATCGAGCGTGACCATTTTATGAACGAATTACGAGCCGCTTTTGACCTAGAGTCAAGAAAAATTGTGCATTGCACACAGGTGCTGGTGCAATGCGGTAAACGACGGGCGCAACCAAAGGTTCCAGTCGTCCGCCGATCCGGCGCTTCTGCGCCGGGCTGGTCACCCAAAAACGCCGCTTCAGCCGATAACCCCTCCAACCGTGACGCAGGGGATACCCAATGTCGTCAGCGTCGCGTGGGCCGCCGCAATTGAGCCGCCGACATCGATGCCGCGGCAGGCGTCTTCGATGACGAAAACGACGAAGTTTTCGCGGCGTGCGTCCTCGGCGGTGTAGCGAACGCAGAAATCGAACGCCAAGCCGGCGAGGAAGACGCGCTCCAGGCGGCGCTCGCGCAAATAGCCGACAAGACCGGTCGGTGTAATGCGATCGTTTTCGTAGAAGGCCGAATAGGAATCGATCGCGCGATCCATGCCTTTGCGCAGCACGAGGCCGGCATGCGGGACATCCAGATCGCGATGGAGCGCTGCGCCGGGCGTTCCTTGCACACAGTGGTCCGGCCACAACACCTGCGCACCATAGGGCGCGGCGATGGTGTCGTACGGATTTCTGCCGGGATGCGCGGAGGCAAACGAGAGGTGACCGCGCGGGTGCCAGTCCTGCGTCAGCACGACATTGCGGAATTGAGCAGCAAGCCGGTTGACGATCGGCACCACCGCGTCGCCGTGCGGGACCGCCAGAGCACCACCGGGGCAAAAATCATTCTGCACGTCGACGACAATAAGCACGTCGCCGTCGCCGCTGCCGGCCGGCGGGTTCATGGTGTTTCCGCCGGCTTCTGCAGCCGGCTGTCGACAGCGGCGGCAAGCTTGACCAGATCGTCCGCGACCTCGACCGGGTAGACCGCGCCCGGTGTGAGACGCGCCAGTTTTTCCGGCAGGCTGTCCAGCTCGCGCCTGGCGTGACGCCTGATCTCGTCGAGGGGCGGCGACGGTGAGACGCGCTTGCCATCCTTCATGACCGGCCGAATGAGCGGCTCGCCGGCCTTGTCGTGCCCTTCGAGTGACAACAGGTCGCCCGCCATCCGTCCGTTGCCGTCATGGCGCCGCCACACCTGCTTTCGCCCAGGCCAGGTCGCCTTATGCTCGGAACGTTTGCGCCGCGCCACGCCGGCGTATTCCTGGAGCTTGTAGACGACATCGGCACTCGGCGCGTCTGCCGATGTGGTCAGGCTGGTGCCGATGCCGAGACCGTCGATCGGTGCTTTGGCCGCGGCAAAAGCCGCGAGCGAACTCTCGTCGAGACCGCCGCTGGCAAAAATCGTGGTGTCCTTGAGCCCGCCGGCATCGAGAATGCCGCGCACGCTTTTCGACAGCGCAATTAGATCGCCCGAATCGAGACGCACGCCGCGGATCGCGATGCCGGCGGACTTGAGCCGCGGCGCCAGCGCCACGACCTTTCGGGCGGCCGCTTCGGTATCGTAGGTATCGAGCAGCAACACGACATTGTCCGGCCGAGCCCGCGAAAAACTTTCGAATGCCGCAGCTTCGTCGTCGAACGCCTCGACGAAGGAATGCGCCATGGTGCCATAGAGCGGAATGCCGAACTTCTCGCCGGCGAGCACTGTCGCGGTGCCGGCAAAACCGGCGATATAGCTCGCCCGCGCCGCCATCAGAGCGGCTTCGGCGCCGTGGGCGCGGCGCATGCCGAAATCGACCAAAAGCTTTCCCGGAGCGGCAAGAACGCAGCGCGCGGCTTTGGCGGCGACCAGCGATTGAAAGTGCAGGATATTGATGAGGCGCGATTCGACGAATTGCGCCTGTGGCAGTGGCGCAGTCACGCGCAGAATAGGCTCGTTGCCGAAGAACACGCTGCCTTCCGGCATCGCATGGACGTCGCCGGTGAAACGGAAGCCTTCGAGGTAGTCGAGCAGCGACGTGCGAAAGCGCCCGGTCTCTCGCAACCAGGCAATATCCTCCGGCGAAAAGCGCAGCGTTTCGAGAAAATCGAGTGCCTGCGCGAGACCGGCGGCCATGAGAAAGCCGCGGCTCCGCGGCAGAGAACGGGCGAAAAGTTCGAATACCGCCGTCCCGGTATAGCCATGATCCA
>DATAWA010000222.1:0-20491 GCA_036267435.1 Xanthobacteraceae bacterium
CGGCGAGATTGGTGCTGGATCTGTAATTTTTCATTCCGTCATGGCCGGGCTTGTCCCCGGCCATCCACGTCTTGCTTCCTATAAGAACGTCTTGCTTCCTATAAGAACGTCAGACGTGGATGCCCGGCGCAAGGCCGGGCATGACGCAGAGGAGGCGTCTGCGTCATGGCTTACGATCTCATCGTCATCGGCACCGGCCCCGGCGGCTATGTCTGCGCCATCCGCGCCGCGCAGCTCGGTCTGAAGACGGCCGTCATCGAAAAGAACCCGACTTTCGGCGGCACCTGCCTCAATGTCGGCTGCATCCCCTCGAAGGCGATGCTGCACGCTTCGGAGCTTTACGAAGAGGCCGAGGACGACTTCGCACAGATGGGCATCAAGGTCGGCAAGCCGGCTATCGACCTGCCGGCGCTGCACAAATACCGGCTCGGCAATGTCGACAGCAACGTCAAAGGCGTGGCGTTTTTGTTCAAGAAGAACAAGATCGACACGTTCCAGGGCTTGGGCCGCATCGCCGCGCCGGGCCGCGTCGAGGTGAAAAGTGCCGACGGCAAGACGCAGGTGCTTGAAACCAAGACCATCGTCATCGCCACCGGCTCCGATGTGGCGCGGCTCAACGGCATCGACATCGACGAAAAGCGCGTGGTGTCGTCGACCGGCGCGCTGGAACTGCTGGGCGTGCCGAAAAAACTTCTTATCGTCGGCGCCGGTATCATCGGGCTGGAGCTCGGCTCGGTGTGGCGGCGGCTCGGCGCCGACGTGACTATCGTCGAATTCCTCGACCACATCCTGCCCGGCATCGATCGCGAGATCGCCAACCAGTTCCACCGCATGCTGCAGAAGCAGGGTCTGGCGTTCAAGCTGTCGTCGAAGGTCACCGCCGTCGATACATCCGGCAAGACGTTGAAGGTCAAGGTCGAGCCGGCCGCCGGCGGCACGGCGGAAACGCTCGAAGCCGATGTCGTCCTGGTCGCGATCGGCCGCGTGCCCTACACCGAAGGCCTCGGTCTCGAGGCGCTCGGCGTGAAAAAGGACAATCGCGGCCGCGTCGTCGTCGATCCGCATTACAAGACATCGGTCGACGGCATCTACGCCATCGGCGACGTCATCGCCGGGCCGATGCTGGCTCACAAGGGCGAGGATGAAGGCGTGGCCGCGGCCGAAATCATCGCCGGCCAGGCCGGTCATGTGAATTATGACGTGATCCCGAACGTGGTCTACACCAGGCCGGAAATCGCTTCGGTCGGAAAGACCGAGGAAGAGCTGAAAGCCGCCGGCGTCGCCTACAAGAGCGGCAAGTTTCCGTTCAGCGCCAATGCGCGCGCCCGCGCCAATCTCGCCACCGAGGGTTTCGTCAAGATTCTCGCCGATGCCACGACCGATCGCGTGCTCGGCGTGCATATCCTTGGGCCCGACGCCGAGACCATGATCGCGGAAGTGGCGATGGCGATGGAGTTTGGCGCCTCGTCGGAAGACATCGCCCGCAGTTGTCACGCCCATCCGACGCTGAGCGAAGCGGTCAAGGAAGCGGCGCTCGCCGTCGACAAGCGCGCGATCAATATGTGAACCTTCCCGCGCTTTCGCGGGGCACGGACCTTACAACGTCGCGATAAACGGCACCGCGTGCGGCGCGAACAGGCCGAGCGCCAGGAGCACGCATCCGACGACACCGAGCGCGCCGGCGAGCCAAGCGAGCAAGACCATCCCGGTAATTACCGCCGCCGACGCCAGCACGATGCCGATCTGAAACGCCGCCGACGCCAATTCGTAGTGGTGATATTTCGCGGTCGACAAATCGCGCTCTTCCTCGGCGCCCTTGGCCTTCTCCTCCAGCTGCTTGCGGCCATTGCCCGCTTTGGGATCGGATTCGTAGCGCTCGGCGGTTTGGCGCCAGGTCTCGACCTGCTTGTCGAGAGCGGCTTTGGCGGCCGGATCGGTAACGCCCGCAGCAAGCAAGTTCGTTTGATCGGCTGCGACGCTCACGACGGTGCGGCGGATGTCTTTGGCCTGGAAGAAGGCCCACAGGTCCGAGGCCTCGATGTTCTTGGTCACGACCTCCGTCTGCGCGCCTTTGCCGAGCGTCTCGGAGAACGACAGGAACAGCGCCAGGATCGCGATCACCAGCGCGATCCTTCGATTAAAGCCCGCGCCGTGCTCGCCTTCTTCGGCCTTTTCGATTGCTTCGTGGATTTCCGACATGATCTTTGCCCCTATTGGTCATTCCGCGGCCGCGCGATGCGCGGCGCCGCTGCGCGGCAATCCGGAATGACGGACTAGCACAAAATACGCTTACGCGCGCGGATGGGCGGAGCGATAGGCTTCGATCAGGCGCTCGGCGTCGACCGCGGTATAGATTTGCGTCGTCGACAGCGAGGCGTGGCCGAGCAGTTCCTGGATCGAGCGGAGATCGCCGCCGCGGGCGAGGAGATGCGTGGCGAAGGAATGCCGCAGCGCATGCGGGGTAGCGCTTTCGGGCAGACCCAGCGCGCCGCGCAGCCGCGCCATGGCGAGCTGGATGAGCCGCGGCGACAGCGGGCCGCCTTTGGCGCCGACGAACAGCGGACCGTGCTCCGGCAGATCGTAAGGGCACAGCGCAATGTAATCGCCAATCAGCGTTTGCAGCCGCGGGATCAGCGGCACCATGCGCTGTTTGCGTCCCTTGCCGGTCACGGTGAGCACGTCGGCCGCGCCGAAGGCGGCACGCTTCAAACCGAGCGCCTCGGAAATGCGCAGGCCGCAGCCATACAGCAGGCCGAGCACGGCGGCGTCGCGGGCGTGGATCCACGGCTCGCGGCCGTCGCCGGCGGCGTACGCGGGATCCGCCATGCTTTTCGCCGCGCTGTCGGTCAGCGGCCGCGGCAGCGTCTTGCCAATTTTCGGCGAGCGCACGGCGGCGAGCGCGCCGACTTTGCCCTTGCCGGCCCGCTCAAGATAGCGGCCGAAAGCGCGCAAGCCGGCGAGTGAGCGCATCAGCGAGCGGCTGCCGATGTTCTGGCCCCGCCGTGCCGCTAGAAAGGCCCGCACATCGGCAGGCTTAAGCGCCGCCAGCTCTTGCAGCGACGGCGCGCCGCCCAGATGCAAAGCGAGAAAGCCCAAAAACTGCAGCACGTCGCGGCGGTAGGCTTCGAGCGTTTTTGGCGACAGCCGCCGCTCGGTGCCGAGATAAGCGAGCCACGCCTCGATCTCGGCCGCTACCTTTGGGGCGAGGAAGTCGGGGAGTTCGTGGTTTCGTGCCATTCCCGCTCGTCCTCGCGGAAGCGGGGACTCAGTCCTTTTGTGCTGCACTTTTTGCACTAGATTCCCGCTTTCGCAGGAATGAGCGGATAGTAGGTCATAGCCCTTTCCCCTTCCTAAACCGCCCGGAATCGGCGGAAAGTCGGATTATGGCCAAACGCGTCGTCGATGTGCTGGTCCCGGTCGCGCTGGATCATCCGTATTCCTACCGGGTGCCGGACGAGCTTGCGCTCGAGCCGGGCGACATCGTTTCGGTGCCGCTCGGCGCCCGCGGCGAAACCACGGCAGTGGTCTGGGCGGAAAATCCGCGGCCCAATCCGCGGCTCGACAACCGCCTGAAAGACATCGAGGAAAAGCTCGAACTGCCGCCGCTTCGCCCGGAGCTGCGGAGTTTCGTCGACTGGGTGGCGAACTACACGGTGGCCTCGCGCGGCATGGTGCTGAGCATGTGCCTGCGCATGGGCGAGCACCTCGGGCCCGCGCGCGAGCGCACCGGCGTGAAGCTTGACGGGCCCCCGCCGGCGCGGATGACCGCGGCGCGGCGGCGCGTGCTCGACTTGCTCGCCGACGGCATGCTGCGCGGCAAAGGCGAAGCGGCGCGCGAAGCCGGCGTCTCCTTGGGCGTGATCGACGGGCTGGTCGACGAGGGCGCGCTTCTGACCGTCGTGCTGCCGCTGGAGCCGGTCGCCGACAAGCCCGATCCGGATTTTGCCCAGAGCGAATTTTCCGCCGCGCAGGCTAACGCCGCAGCCGCGATGAAAGCGACCGTTGCCAAGGGCGGCTATTCCGTCACGCTGATCGATGGCGTCACCGGCTCCGGCAAGACCGAAGTCTATTTCGAGGCGGTCGCCGATACCATCCGCGCCGGCCGCCAGTCTCTCATTCTGATGCCGGAGATCGCGCTCACCGCGGCCTTCCTCGACCGCTTCGCCGCGCGCTTCGGCACCCGGCCGGCGGAGTGGCATTCGGAATTGTCGCCGCGCAAGCGCGCCCGCACCTGGCGCGCCGTCGCCGACAATGACGTGTCGGTCGTCGTCGGTGCGCGCTCGGCGCTGTTTCTGCCTTATGCCGATCTCGGGCTGATTGTGGTGGATGAAGAGCACGACCCCGCCTACAAGCAGGAGGACGGCGTGCACTACCACGCCCGCGACATGGCGGTGGTGCGCGGCCACATCGCCAAAATTCCGGTCGTTCTGTCCTCCGCTACGCCTTCGGTCGAGACCGAGGTGAATGCGCGGCGCGGCCGCTATGCGCGGCTCGCTTTGCCGGAGCGGTTCGGCGGCGCGCGGCTGCCGTCGGTCGAGGCCATCGACCTGCGCGTGGCGCCGCCGCCGCGTGGCCGTTTCATCTCGCCGCTGCTTGCCGAGGCGATCAAGACGGCGCTCGAGCGCAAAGAACAATCGCTCTTGTTTCTCAATCGCCGCGGCTATGCGCCGCTGACTCTGTGCCGCGCCTGCGGCTTCCGCTTTTCCTGCCCGAACTGCGACGCCTGGCTGGTCGATCATCGCTTCCGCCGCCAGCTCGTCTGCCATCATTGCGGTTTCGCCATGCCGCACCCGCCCCATTGCCCGAAATGCCAGGCGGTCGACTCCTTTGTCGCCATCGGCCCCGGCGTCGAGCGGCTGGACGAGGAAGTGCGCGTGCTGTTTCCCGCCGCGCGTGTTCTGGTGCTCTCAAGCGATCTCGTCGCAACGGTCGAGCGCATGCGCGAGGAGTTCGCCGACATTGCCGCCGGCCTGTTTGACATCGTCATCGGCACGCAACTGGTGGCCAAGGGCCATCACTTTCCGATGCTCAATCTGGTCGGCGTGATCGACGCCGATCTCGGCCTTGCCAACGGCGACCCGCGCGCCGCCGAGCGCACTTTCCAGCTTTTGCATCAGGTGATCGGCCGTGCCGGCCGCGACGCCGGCATCGGCCGCGGCTTCTTGCAGACCCACCAACCCGACCATCCGGTGATGCGGGCGCTGATCGCGCAGGACCGCGAGGCGTTCTATTCCGCCGAGATCGCCGAACGCGAGGCGGCGCTTTACCCGCCGTTCGGCCGGCTTGCCTCGATCGTCGTCTCCGGCCCGGACAAGAACGACACCGCCAGTTATGCCCGCGCGCTCGCCCGCGCCGCGCCGGCCCTCGATCTCTTGCAAGGCGAGGCGCGCGTGCTCGGCCCCGCCGAGGCGCCGCTGTCTTTGGTGCGCGGCCGCCATCGTTTCCGGGTTCTGATCAAGGCACCGCGCGGCTTCGATGTCTCCGGCTATTTGCGGGCGTGGCTATCCGCCGCGCCGAAGAAGCACGGCTCGATCAAGCTCGACATCGACGTCGATCCGCAGAGCTTTTTGTAACACGTCATTCCGGATTGCCGGACAGCGGCAAGTCCGGATTCGATAACGAGTGACTTCGCGGGATAATTTTCAGCGAGCCGCGTTGACCTGTGGCTATGGCCCGGGCTCGCGGATTTCGCCACGCCTCGGAATCATGAGAGCGCGCCACGCTTTCGCCACCATCCGGATAAAGAGGAGCGTCGGATCAACGAAAAATTGCAAATGGAACTTTTACCACTTTGCAATTGTCGACCACGACGGGAACCATTCAATGTCAGGCCGCATCGCCCTTGCCATCTGCCTCCTTGCGACGCTGAGCGGGGGCGCGCTGGCGCAGTCCGCTTCGCCGAAAGACCAATCGTCACCGCCTTCGCCCACGGCGCCCGCGCCGAATGTCGCAACGGCATCGGATTCGGGGGACCAGATGGATCCGCCGATGCTCGGCGATCATTGGACTTATGACATTCGCGATGAGATCACTGGAGAGCTAAAAAATACCTTGACCACCACCATCACCGATCTGACGCCGACCGACATCGCCCTGCGCCTTCAGAGCCAGGCTTATTCCCAGGGCCCCAGCGTCTTTATCTACGATCGGTCGTGGAACCTGAAAAACACTCCGACCTGGCGGTTCTCGCCCACCGACGGATCCGGAATAAAAATGCCGCTCGCCGTCGGTAATACCTGGAAATTCCGCTACGACCAGATTCGCACCGGTTACGGCACGACGTTCAAGAATGTCGGCGCCTCGAAGGTGGTCGGCACGGAAAGCATCAAAACCGATGCCGGCACTTTCGAAGCGCTCAAGATCGAAACCTCCGTCACTGGACACAATGCCAATGATTCGACCAAGCGATTCGAATCCACGATAGTGACTTGGTACGTTCCGTCGATCGATCATTGGGTCAAGCGGACCGTTAAGTCGGCCTTCAACGGCAACGTCGATGAAAACGACTCGCTGGAATTGGTCGATTTCGGCAGGCGCTGAACCTCGGCCGCGCGGCGTTTCATAATAACACTACAGGAGGCGGGAATGCTGCTCGGCGTGCGTGCGGGTGCGGTGGCGCTGCTATTGGTCTCGCCGGCGATTGCGCAAGAAAGCGGTGCATCGCATTCCGCGCCGGCCGGCACGGCGGCCGCGGCGGAAACAGCTCCGGCGACCGTGCCGCAGCCGACGCCGGGCGATCGCTGGACCTATGACGTCACCGACGATATCTCCGGCAAACTCCAGTTGACGCGAACCGACATGATCACCGACGTGTCGAAAGATGCGATCACCGTCCGATTCGACGTCGCCGGCACCGGCGGTTCCGGCACCATTGTTTACGACCGTGCATGGGACATCGTGCGTGCCGACCTCTTCAAATACAGTCCGAATGATGGCACCGGAGTTCACCTGCCGCTGATGGTCGGCGCGCAGTGGAAATTTGCCATCGACGTCGCGAACACGCGCAACGGAGCGACATTCAGGCGAACGGGCAACTCCAAGGTGGTAGGCCAGGAAAACATCACGACCAAGGCGGGCACTTTCGATACCTTTGTCGTCGAAACCGATTTCACCGGCCACAATGTTCAGGACCCTACTTTGGTCAACCAGACGTCATGGCGCACTTGGTTCGCTCCCGGCATCGATCACTGGGTCAAGCGCACCATTTTGGCGCGCCAACGCGGGCATGTCGCCTCGAAGAATACTGTCGAATTGACCAAGTACAATCGCGGCACACCGCAATAGGGCAACTCGCGGAGCCTTTGAGCCGTCATTCCTGGGCCGCACCAACGGGCCCGGTCGATGCTGCCGCACCCCGCGGGCGCAGTTATGCTTGCTATCGCTTTTACTTCTTCTTGCCCTTCTTCGCAAAAATCGCGTTCCAGTTTTCCTTATAGGCCGCGGTGACCGGCTTTTGCCCTTCGCCGCGGCTGTAGTTGGACGGCGCCGCGGCGGTCGTGTCGGCGCTCTCGGCCTTAGTTGCGTCTTTGGGTGCTTCTTTGGCTGTGTCCGTGGGTGCTTTTTTGGCTGCGTCCTTGGCCGCAGGACTCTCGGCCTTCGCGGCGACCTCTTTTTTCGGCGTCGTATCGGCTTTAGGTTTTTGGGTGTCGCTGGCCATTGTCTTTCCTGGCGTTGCCTTTCTTGGAGTTAGCGGGTCGGGCGGATGAGCGAAGCGTAATCCGCCGTTTCAGTGGGCTCAATATGGAGGGTTAGGCCGGTGCCTGCTATCGGGCCGCGCGTCGCACGGACCCATTGCCGCTTTTGCCCGCCCTACCATTCGCTCTCTTACTTCGCGCCTTCGGCGCAAACTTCTTCCGCTCCGCCGCCGCAAAGGCGCGGGCCGCCCACGCCGCCAGTTCCTCGGGATCGTCGTAGAGCCGTTCCGGCAAGCGCCAATAGGGCAGGGTATGCTCGCTCGGCCGGCCGGCCTTCCTGCCGCGGGTATAGGTGAACGGGGCGGAGCCTTCGCGCTCGAACTCGGCTGCGTTACACTCGTCGGCCTTCAGATAAATCACCTCGCGCACGACGAGACCGAACATCAGGCCATCGGCAAAAATCCCGGCGCCCGAGAACATGCGTTTGATGGTCACCGGACGGAACGGCGCAAACAAATCGTGGATGAAATCGGGGTCCATAAGACCGGCGACCTAGGCAAAGCGTTCCCGTGCCCGGGCGCGGGCCTTTTCCGCTTCGATCTCGCGGTTCTTGGCGGGGCTTGTCGTTTCCAGCGATCCGATCAGCCGGCGCGCGGCGGCGGCGACTTCGTCGACGGCGCGATTGAACGCCGCCTCATTGGCGTGCGAGGGATGCGCGAAGCCCGACAGCTTGCGGACGAATTGCAGCGCCGAGGCGCGGATTTCATCTTCGCTCGACGGCGGCTCGAAATTGAACAGTGTGCGGATGTTGCGGCACATCGATCGCTCCTTGTGCGGATTGACTTGGCGTAGGCCGGATGGAGCGAAGAGCAATCCGGGTCTGCCAGGCCGCTTCACCCCGAGTCGCTCGTGCTCGCTGGTTAGCTTAATGCACCTTGATAGAAATAGACATGCCGGCATGCGGCGTGAGCGACACGACCTTCGCATTTATTGAGTCGGCTGTGGGGGTTAATTGCACCGCAACGTCGTAGAGCGGTCCTTCGGGCCCATACTCGCCTTTTGTCGTCTGGACGATGGCGTGGAGTAATCCTTGATTGCTGAGTGTCATCGGCGGACGGGCGGCGAACACAAGTCCGGAGGGGTCGCCATCCTTTGCGTCCATCTTCGCCAGAACCGGGGGCTCAATGATCTTGGCGAGATCGACGGGGCCGATCGCCGCATCATTGCCGGCGAAGGCAAACACTTCGACTGAGGCAAATGCGGCGCGCTGTTCAACTTTGACCAGCAGACGGCTGTCGGGCGACCAGGCGGTCATCAGGTAGGCTTTGGCGATCTTTGTGCCGAGATCCCAGTATGCGCCCTTCGATTTGGCCAGCACCGCTCCGTCCTTTATTCGCACGGCTAGATTTTCGAGAGTCGAGTCGTCGTCGTCAGGCCTGTTCGTAGGTGGTTTGTTGGTGAACCGCCAAGCAAACGCAAACCGCTGGGAGGGCGAAATCGTCTTGACGATGGCGCGGGCTGCGCCTTCGCCGCTCCCGCACATGAGCCCGAAATCGTTCGCTGGAACGCACGGTGCCATTCCCGCCGCCACGCCGCTCGCGGAAATGATCAAAGCGACTAACGCAATATAACTAGTGAAAATTCGAGATTGGATCATGAAAACATCCAATAGCCACGCGGCCAATTTGCGTGTTGCAACCAAAAGTATAGTTCGAATTGTATTGGAAAATCGAGACCTTGCTGGACCATTGCGAGAGCCGTTCCGACGCTTTCCGGACTCAGCGCAGCACCCAGCATGGGAGGGGTGTTGCACTGCAGGCGGTTTCGCTTGCGCTCAACCAAAGCTACTAACGCTCGCATGCCGTTCGCAGGGTCAGAGCCGATCGTAATTTCCGGTGAAGACGGCGGCACCGTTTCCGGGCTTCTGCAAACGCCGCACGGCGCGCGGGCCGCCCTCGTGCTGGCGCATGGCGCCGGCGCCGGGATGAACCACCCCTTCATGGCCGCGGTTGCCACCGGCCTGGCCGAGCGCGGCATTGCCAGCTTGCGCTATCAGTTTCCTTTTATGGAACGCAGTTCAAAACGTCCGGATTCGCCGCGCGTGGCGCAAGCCGCAGTCCGCGCCGCGGTGGCTGCGGCGGCCCGTGCTCTGCCCGAACTGCCATTGATCGCCGGCGGCAAATCGTTCGGCAGCCGCATGACCTCGCAGGCGCAGGCCACAGCGCCGCTGCAGCATTTTCGCGGCTTGGTCTTTTTCGGCTTTCCCCTGCATCCGCCCGATCGCCCGTCGGCGGAGCGCGCCGCGCATCTCTCCGACGTGAAGATCCCGATGCTGTTCCTGCAAGGCACACGGGATGCCTTTGCCGAACTCGATCGCTTGCGACCGGTTTGCGCGGCGCTCGGCCCGCTTGCCACGCTCACGCTTTTCGAAGGCGCCGATCATTCGTTCCACGTTCCCCCGCGAACCGGCCGGAAGGATACTGAAATCCTCAATGAGGTGCTTGACGCATTCGCCGCCTGGCTTAGCGCCGTGTGCGGCGACGCGGCCTGACGGCTCAGGTCATCGTCAGCGGAATCTTGCCGATAAAATCCTGCTTGCCGATTTCCACGCCGATATGCCGCAAGATCGCGTAGGCGGCGGTGCAGTGGAAATAAAAATTCGGCAGTACGAAATGGTTGAGGTAATCGTCGCCCTTCATGTGGCCCTTCTTCTCGGGTCCGAGCGGAAAGACGATTTCCTTCTCCGCCGACGCATCGATCGCTTTCTTGTCGAGCGTCTTGAGATAGGCGACGGTCTTGGCCACGCGCTCCTTTAATTGCGCGAGCGAAGTCTCGTTGTCCTCCACTTTCGGCGCTTCGGTGCCGGCAAGGCGCGCGGCGCCGCGGCGAGCCTGATCGGTCGCGACCTGGACCTGGCGGGTGAAGTCGAACATGTCGGGCGCGAGCTTGGCATGCAGCAGCGTCGCGGCATCGGTTTTCTTGGCGGCGACAAAGGCCTCCGCCTTATCGAGTACGCCGGCGAGCGCATTGAGCGTGATTTCAAAGGTGGGCAGCGAGGCTTGCGACATCGATTCCGGCATGAAAGGCTCCTGTGTATCGGATTTGGCCAGACGAAACGGGCCGCAGCAAAGCGGAAAATGCCGCATCGCGCAATCATATCTCAGTAGTCATGGCCGAAACCATCCAGACCATATTGCTCCTGCTCGCGGTGATGGTCGCCGTGGCGCTGGTGGCGCGGCGGCTCAATACCGCACCATCGATCCTGCTCGTGGTCGCCGGCATTGCGCTTGCCCTCATTCCCGGCCTGCCGCGGCTTCAACTCGCGCCGGAACTCGTCTTGCTCGGCATCCTGCCGCCGGTGATCTATTCCGCCGGCGTCGCCATGAGCTGGCGCGAATTCCGTTTCAATCTGCGCCCCATCGCACTTTTGGCCTTCGGCTGCGTCATCGTCACTGCCTGCGCCGTGGCACTCGTGATGCACTGGCTCATGGGCATGCCACTCGCGGTCGGCTTCGTGCTCGGCGCCATCGTGTCGCCGCCCGACGCAGTGGCGCCGCTCTCCCTGGTGCGCCGGATCGGTCTGCCGCGCCGGCTCTCCGTGGTGCTCGAAGGCGAAGGGCTTGCCAACGATGCCACCGCGCTGATCCTCTACCGCTTCGCCATTGCCGCGGTGGCGACCGGAGTGTTCTCGTTCCGCAATGCCGCCGGTGAATTCGCCGTCATCGTTGTCGGCGAAATCGCCTACGGCATCGGCGTCGGCTGGTTCAGCTTGCGGCTGCGCCGATGGGCGCAGGATCCGCATGTCGAAATCGCGTTGTCGCTGCTGACGCCCTACGCCGCGTTTCTGATCCCGCAAGGGCTCGGCGGCTCGGGCGTGCTGGCGACGGTGGCGGCGGGTCTCTATGTGAGCTGGAACGGTCCGCTGCTCATTCCTGCGGCGACGCGGCTGCAAGGCATTTTTTTCTGGGACCTCGTCGTTTATCTGCTGGAAGGCTTTGTCTTTCTCGTCACTGGCATGCAGACGCGAACCATCCTCGACAGCATGCATGGCGAGCTCCTCAACCGATTGTTTCTCGCTATTGTCGTCACCGTCGCGGTCATCGTCGGCATGCGCTTTGCCTGGATTTTTCCGGCGGCCTGGATACCGCGCTGGATCAGTCCGTCGTTGCGTCGGCGCGATCCGCTGCCGTCCTGGCGGTGGCTTTTTCTGCTCGCCTTTGTCGGCGTGCGTGGCGTCGTCTCATTGGCGGCGGCGCTGGCAATCCCGCTGACGGTGGAATCCGGCGCGCCGTTTCCCGACCGCGACATCATTCTGTTCGTCAGCTTCGGCGTCATTGTCGTTACGCTGATCGGGCAGGGCTTGTCGCTGCCCGCGGTGGTGCGTTGGCTCAAGCTCGACCGCGACGCGGCAAAAGAGCAGCGGGGCGAAATGCAAGCCGAGGCCGCCGCGCGCGCCAGCGCGATCGGTGTTGCCCATGCCAGGCTCAAGCAATTCGTCGCCGACGGCCGCGCGTCATCTGCGGCGCACGCGCTGTTGCGGGCGCGGCACGAATATCGCGCCGGCCGGCTGGCGCAGCCGGCCCCGGAGGACGACAAAGACGGCGCGGCAAGCACCTATGCGCTCCGCCTTGAGCTGATCGCGGCCGAGCGCGAATACATCTACCGGCAGCTTCAAGAGGGCAAAATCACCGATGAATCGCGCCGCCGCATCGAGCGCGAACTCGACCTCGAAGAGGCCAGCATCGCCTGCAAGGCCGAAGGCGGCGAGGAGCCGCCGCTGTAAGCTGTTGCATTTTTCGGTGATCCTGAGATGCGCGTCGACGTATCTAACTTTGCTGCGTTGCCGCTGGCATCGTCAAAATCGGCATAGGCGTCTCGAAGCCGCGTAAAATGTGCTCGCCGAGCGGACGCCAACAGGCAGTAGAGACGTCTGGGACCATGGCGGCGAAGGGACCGGTGGCGAGAAGCGGGGAGCCGAGCTGTTTGGTCAAATCCTGCACCCGCACCGCTACATTGACCGCCGGTCCGACCAGGGTGAACTGCAAGCGCTCGGGCACGCCGACATTGCCGTAGATGACTTCGCCCAGATGCAGCGCGATGCCGAAATCGATCGCCCGGCCATCGGCGGCCGGCGGCGACGCACCGAGCCGGCGTCGCGCTTCCTGGGCCGCCGCGAGCGCGCGGCCGCAGGCTTCTTGCGGCGTCGACTCGACCCGGAACAGGCCGAGCACCGCGTCGCCGATGAGCGACACGACTTCGCCGCCACGGTCGAGCACCGCGGCCGCCGTCATTTCGAAATAGCGGCCGAGGAGGGCCAGGAAATCTTCGGCCGTAAGCCGATCGGCAAGCTCGGTCGAACGGCGCAGGTCGCTGTACCACAGCGCCGCGGTGATCTTCTCGCCGTCGCCGCGCCGAATCGAGCCGCTCAGTACGGCTTCGCCGGCGCGTCTTCCCAGATAGGCATCGGCGATGTTCTGCGTGACGCTGTGCTCGATCTTCGCTTTCAGCGCGATGCCGAGCTCGCGGCTGATACGCTGCAACTGCGCGATCTCGCTGTCGGTGAAACCTGCGGCACGGTCTGCGAGCCAAGAGCAAACGATGCCGCTCTGCCCGGTCCGGCCGAAGCGGACCGTGAACAGGATGTAATCGCTGCCGCCCAAGGCACGGAACTCCTCGAGTAGCGGGAAATCGACCAGCGCCGTCTCGCCGGTCAGTCGGCGCCGCAGCACCGGCAGACCATGGCTCAAGGCATGGTTGATCGGGCCGCGTAGAAATTCGTCGGTGTTACTCTGATCGGGGCGGAATAGGTCGACCGCGACGCCATTCTCAGGACTCCAGCTCATAGCGCTGACATCGTATAGAGGGTGGAGCACGCGGTAGCCCACCCGCCCGCGCAGAATCGGCATGCCGACGCCGCGCAGGCGCTGGCATAAGTCGCCATAGAGCGCGGCCGGCTCGGTTTCGAGCAGCGCCTCTTCGGCGAGCCATTCGACGATATTGTCGCCGAGGACCGTCGACGCCGTCACTTGTGCGTCCATGCGGCGATCTTAGCAAAAGTGCCCTGGATGAGCGGAGCGAAATCCGGGGTCTGCCTCGCCGTCGGATCCCGGATGCCCTTACTTGGAGGGAGAAGGTTGGAAGGGGTTTCTCACCGTGGCGTGGCAAAACCCGGGTGCGCAGCCGCATCGCGACAATGGGACTTTTTTGTTTTTCCCGATGGCGTAGCGCCGCGCACAATTCCGAGGCTAAACTCGGCCGGGGAGGGGGTCGTCATGCGCATTCGCACCATCGTTCTTGGCGCGCTCGTCGTGGTCGTCGCCTTTATCGGCGCGACGCTGATGATGGACCTGCTGTGGCCGCCGGCCGCGCCGCAGGCCAACCGTCCGGCGCTGGTCGCGGTGCCGCCGCTGCCGCCGCTCACCGGCACCTCGACGGTGCTGGCGCCGACCGCGATCGCGCTGTCGGCCATCGCGCAAGCGCTCGACGCTCAGGCGCCTCGGCAACTCTCCGGCAAGCCGCAAAATCCGGTGTCGAAGCTTCTCTCCAACGCGCAATTGAATTTCACCATGAATCGTGGACCGATTCAGGTCACCAGCCGGCCCGGCGTTCTGGTCGTCACGACGCCGCTGCAAGGCCAGTTCGAGGCGCTCGGCACCGTCACCGGGGCGGTCGGCACCGGCGTGAGCACCGTCGGTAACACGCTCGGCAGCCTGATCGGCGGCAGTGTCGGACAGCAGGTCGAAAGCTTCGCCGGCAAGGCGTTCGATCAGCACACCGACATTCAAGGCACGGTGACGACGGCATCGCGGCCGACCATCGCGCCGAACTGGCGGCTGGCGCCGAACCTCGCGGCCCAGGTCAATGTCGTCGACGTCGTCTTGCCGATCGCCGGTTTGAAGCTCAGCGTCGGCAACGCGGTGCGGCCAGTACTCGACAAACTGGTGCACGACCAGACCACCGCGCTCGAAGCCTATCTGCGCAACGACCCGTTCATCGAGAATGCGGCGCGCAACGAATGGACCAAGCTGTGCAATGCCGTCCCGCTCGGCGCCGCTGGCCAGGGCATGCCGAATCTGTGGCTCGAAATCCGTCCGGTGCGGGCGATCGCCGCGCAGCCGCAGATCGACGGCAGCGCGGTGACGCTGTTGGTCGGCGTGCAGGCGCAGACCCGCATCGTACCGG
The DNA here is from genome assembly GCA_036267435.1 of Xanthobacteraceae bacterium. GTDB lineage: Bacteria > Pseudomonadota > Alphaproteobacteria > Rhizobiales > Xanthobacteraceae > BOG-931. The sequence continues at coordinate 14,817 of DATAWA010000222.1, forward strand.
CGCCGACCCATCCGCAATGCCCGTTTCCGCAAACGCTGGATCTTGTGCCGCAGTCGAACCCGGGCGGCGTCGATATCGCGGTGCCGATCGATATTCCGTTCACCGAAGTGAGCCGGCTTCTGGAAACGCAATTCGCCGGCAAGACTTTTCCGGAAAACGGCTCCGGCGCTTTCGCCGTCACCGTCAAGCAAGCGAGTGTCGCGGCTTCCGGCGACCGCCTGCTGATCTCCCTGCTCGTGCACGTGAAGAAGAGCGGCTTCTTCGGCATCGGCGCCGATGCCACGGTCTATGTCTGGGGTAAGCCGGCGCTCGACGGCGCTCAGCAGATATTGCGCTTCACCGACGTCACTCTCGATGTACAGTCGCAAGCCGCGGTGCCGTATTTGCAGACGACCTTGGCCGAGAAAGCGGTGATCGATCTCAAGCCGTTCGCCGCCGACGCCAAGAAACGGCTCGCCGCCGCGGTCGGACAATTGGCGCAGCAGGCGCCGGGACTGTCGGCGACCGCCGCCGTCAATGACCTTCGGCTTACCGGCATTGCCTATGACGCCGACACGCTGCGCATCATCGCCGACGCCAACGGCACGGTGAACGTGGCGATCTCGTCGCTTAACGGGCAATAGCGAAACTACAGCCGCTCCAGGGTCGCGCCGTCCATCGCGCCGCCGTAGAATTTGTCGAGCGCATCGACGAAATCCCTATCGTCCGGCGTGACGCTTGCAAACAGCGTCATCGACGAGCGGAATTTCATATCGTCCGGATAGCCGAGAATCGTGTCGATCGCGCGACCTTGGACAGCGGTGACCAGCCGCGTGCAGTCACGCAACCGCGGCCCCAACAGCGGATGATCGAGATAGGCCTCGGCTTCAGCGCGCGAAGAAATCGCAAACTTCTGTGCCATCGCACTGGACCCGAGCCCTTTGATCTGCGGAAAAACGAACCACATCCAATGGCTTTGCTTTTGTCCGTGGCGCAGCTCCGCCACCACCCGCTCATAGACCGGCGCTTGGGCGTCGACGAAACGCTGCAGATTGAACGGATCGTCCGCCGCCCGCACGCGTCACTCCGGCTCGCTCTCCGGCACCGGCACGTTGAAGCCGTTGAGCGTCACCGAGACCAGGCAATACAGGCCGACCAGATAGATCAATTCGGCGGCGCCGTGCTCGCCGAAGGTCTGCACCGCGGCGCGATAGCTCAGTTCCGGCAGCGTGCCGTGATGCAGGAGCGCAGAGGCGACGTCGTATGCGACGCCTTCCTCATGGGTGAGATCGGCCGGGCGCTGGCCGGAGACGATGGTGGCGAGCTTGTCGTCGGACAGGCCGCGCTTCTCGCCGGCGATGACGTGAGCGTAAAGCTCGTAAGCGGAATGAAATACCGCGCCGGTGACCAGGATCGCCACCTCGCGGACCGGCCGCGGCAGCGACGGCGAGACCGACAGCGCCAGAGTGAGGTCCCAGATCGGCTTGCCGAATTTCGGCTCGTGCAGCCAGGGATTCCACGGCCCCAATAGCGTGCCGTCTTCGGCGATGGCCTTGAAGCCGGAAAAATTCTTCTCGATGCCCGCTTTCATATTGTCGTAAAGCGGACGTTGCTCGACGGAAAGTGCTGCGGGCGGAATGAGCGGCAGGCGCATGAGATGTCTCCTCGCGTAAATGCCGTCTCGGTACTCCCGGTCTATGACATTTTTGCGTGGGCGCGCCGGCCTACGCCCATCACATGAACGCCTGGATGCCGGTCTGCGCGCGGCCGAGGATCAGCGCATGGATGTCGTGCGTGCCCTCGTAGGTGTTGACGGTTTCGAGGTTGCACAACACGCGCATGACATGGAATTCCTCGGAAATGCCGTTGCCGCCGTGCATGTCGCGGGCGAGCCGCGCGATGTCGAGCGCCTTGCCGCAATTGTTGCGCTTGAGCATCGAGATCGCCGGCGGCGACGCCTTGCCCTCGTCGATCAGACGCGACAGCCGCAGCGCCGCGTGCAGGCCAAGCGTAATCTCGGTCTGCATGTCGGCGAGCTTTTTCTGCACCAACTGATTGGCGGCAAGCGGCCGGCCGAATTGCTTGCGGGTGAGCGCGTAGTCGCGGGCGCGGTGCCAGCAGAATTCGGCGGCGCCGATCGCGCCCCAGGCGATGCCGGCGCGCGCGACATTGAGGCAGCCGAACGGCCCGGCGAGCCCCGACACGTTCGGCAGCAAATTCTCTTCCGGCACCACCGCGCCTTCCAGCACGATCTCGCCGGTGATCGAAGCGCGCAGGCTGAGCTTGCCGCCGATCTTCGGCGTGGAGAATCCCTTGGTGCCGCGCTCGACAAGAAAACCGCGAATGCGGCCGTCGAGCTTTGCCCACACGATGGCAACGTCGGCAACCGGCGCATTGGTGATCCAGGTCTTGGCGCCGGTCAGCCGGTAGCCGCCGGTCACCTTCTCGGCGCGGGTCACCATCGAGCCGGGATCGGAACCGTGATCGGGCTCGGTGAGCCCGAAGCAGCCAAGGAGCGTGCCGGCCGCCATTTTCGGCAGATATTTGCGGCGCTGCGCCTCGGAGCCGTAGGCATAGATCGCCTGCATGGCGAGCGAGGACTGCACCGACATCGCCGAGCGGAAACCGGAATCGACCCGTTCAAGCTCGCGCGCGATGAGTCCGTAACAGACGTAGCCCAGACCGGCGCCGCCATACTCCTGCGGCACCGTCGAGCCCAGCAGTCCGAGTTCGCCCATTTCGCGGAAGATCGCCGGATCGGTCTCGCCGTCGCGATTGGCGGCTAGCACGCGCGGAAACAGCTTTTCCTGCGCATAATCGCGCGCGGTATCGCGCACCATGCGCTCTTCTTCGGTCAGCTCGCCCTCGAGATCGAGCGGGTCGTCCCATTTGAACGACGCGTCCTTGATCAGCGCGCTTTTTGGCACTTCGCTGTTCGGCGCCTGGGTTTCGGTCTTTTCCGCAAGCTGTGACATAGGTTGCTCCCTGCTCGGCATAAACTAGGGGCCTATCACGCAAGCGGCAAGCCGCCGTTGCCGCATTGGCGGCGTTTCGCTACTACTGCCTCCAATGCGCCCGTAGCTCAGCTGGATAGAGCGCTGCCCTCCGAAGGCAGAGGTCAGGGGTTCGAATCCCTTCGGGCGCGCCATAATCAGCCTGTCCGGCGCCGCACTGCCGCCCTTAACTTTGTTCCATAAACGGTTTAGTTCCGCCGCCACCCGCAATCTATCCTCGCGCTGGGATGGTGGACCTGTTAGATTCAGGTCGCCGTCGGGGATGGGGCATGAGTCGGCGCATAATCTTAAGCGGCACGACTGGGACGATTCTGCTGTTCGCGGGATTGATCTGCGCCGCCGCGATCTTCCCGGCAACGCTGCACGAACTATCAGATTCGGGAATCATTCAAGCCAACCCATTCCGGCGCGGCGACAGGCAATCGCTGCCGAACATCGCTTGGGCGTTTGCCAGTTTGCGGCAAGCGCTGGCGAATTTCAGGTCCGACGACGCGACGCCGCCGCCGCCGGCAGCAAAGGATCTCAGCTACCTCGCCGATTACGCCTATTCCGAAGTCCCGCCGAACAAGAACCCCGCCGACGTGGTGCGCGAATCGCTGCAGGATATTCCCGTCGGCACGCCGGTCGATGAGATCAAACTCGCCTCCGACGCCTTCGGCCTCGATTTCACCTTCATGAAAGCCGTGGCCAGGATCGAGTCAGACTTCGATCCCAAGCAGCGCACCGGATCGTATATCGGCCTTTTCCAGCTCAGCAATTACGAGTTTGCCAGATACGGATCGGGTGACATCACCAGTCCGCGCGACAACGCCATTGCCGCGGCCTATAAATTCGCCACCGCGGCGGCGCTGTTCGAGATCGATACCCACATCAAGCTGACTTTGTTGGACCTTTATTTGATTCATCAGCAAGGCTGGCAGGGCGCCGCCGAGCACGTCAGCCATCCCGAGCGGATCGCCTGGCAATCCATGTGCGCGACCGACGAAGGCCATGAGAAGGGCGAGAAGTGGTGTAAGCGCGCCATTTGGCAAAATACGCTGCCGGACATCAAGCGCGCCTACAAATCGGTCGACAATCTCACCTCCGGCGCCTTTACCGAGATGTGGCGCCAGCGGCTGGCGATGTTCTACGCGCGCTACTCGGAGACCGTCTCGGCCAAATGATTTCTGCCGAACGATTGCGGCCAAGTGATTGCCGCCACGGTCAACAATGCGTCAGTGCACTGTGGAAAATTCGCCGCCAATTGGCGCGCATTAACTTTTCCGGGCACCCATCGTTCGACATTCCGTAACTGTTCCCCGATAGGCTCGAAGGCCGCTGGGATTTCAACTCGCGGCGGATCGGGCATGCTGCTGTGAGCGGAATTCCTCAGGATGACGAATCGGCCGATCGGCGGACGGTTACGCGCACCAAAGTGCTGCGCAACGCCAAGATCATCGTGCCCGCCCGTTCGTCGATCGTCCATTGCACCGTGCAGAACATCACCTCGGGCGGCGCCTGTCTGAAGCTTGCCAACACCTACGGCATGCCGGATAGCTTCGAGCTTACCTTCGAGCACGGCCGCACGCGGCGCGCGTGCCGGGTGATATGGCGCACGGCCGACCAGCTTGGCATCGCGTTCGAAGGCGACGATGTGGCGACCGTGGAGGAGCCACGGGCCGGTTTTCCTGTTAAAGTTCCGCCACCGCGCGAATGAGCCGCTCGATATCCTCCGGTCGTGACAGGCGATGATCGCCGTCCTTGACCAAAGTGAGCACCACGTCATCGCAAGCCAGCCGGGCGACCAGCGCTTTGGCATGCTGCCACGGCACGTCGGGATCGGCGACGCCTTGCAGGATGCGAACCGGACAGCCGCACTCGATCATGCCGCCGAGCAGCAAATGATGGCGGCCTTCCTCGATCAACTGCCGCGTCACCAGATAAGGATCCGCCGCATATTGCGACGGCCTTGCCCACACGCCGTTGGTTTCGAGCTCGCGCTTGATGTCGGGCGTAAACCGCTTCCACATCAATTCCTCGGTGAAATCCACCGCCGGCGCGATCAGCACCAGGCCGGCGACACTTGCCGCTGCAACTGGGCTCTTCCGCCGCAGCGCGCGCGCCAGCAGGAGTGCAAGCCAGCCGCCCATGGACGAACCAATGAGGATCTGTGGCCCGCGGCAGCACGCGGCGAACACGGCGAGACTTTCGTCGAGCCAGCGTCCGATGGTGCCGTCGGTGAAGGCGCCCTCGGATTCGCCGTGACCGGAATAGTCGAACCGCACGCAAGCGCGGCCTTGGCGTGCCGCCCAATCGGCCAGCGCCTGCGCTTTGGTTCCCTTCATGTCGGATTTGTAGCCGCCGAGCCAGAACAGCCCGGGCGGTGTTCCGGAAAGCACGCGCGTGGCGATCGCCCGGCGGTCCGGCCCGTCGCCAATGTCCAGGAATTTCAGGCCGTTATCGTCGCTCAACGAGGTCTCTCGCATATTGGGGTGACGGACCATAAATCATGATGTGGACGTGGCCTATCCGTGCCACGTCATGCTTATGCGATGCATTTCAATCGACATTGTCCGTTGACTTGGAGCCAAAAACTTTCGATTCTGCGCAAACAACCGTCGCAACGACCATAGGAGTGATTACCCATTCGTCGCCCAATGAAGCTGCCGCAGCCCGCCGCCAAGGAGGGGCCGCGCATCAACG
>DATAWA010000223.1:0-4449 GCA_036267435.1 Xanthobacteraceae bacterium
ACAGCGTGGAATCGATCCGGCGGCGCAATTGCGGGTCCATCACGCGGCCTCTTGCGCCGGGCGCGCACTGACGATCAGCTCGCGCAGCCGCTGGGTCATCGAAACGAATTTGGGGCTGTACGACATCTCGATCGTGCGCGGTCGGGGAAACGCGACTTCGGCGTCATCGATGATCTGTCCCGGCCGAGCGCGCATGACGCAGATCCGATTGGCGAGATAGCCCGCCTCTTTGAGATCGTGCGTGACCAAGAGCACCGTCGGCCGGAACTTCATCCATAGCTCCTGCATGATCGCCCACAACTCCTCGCGGGTGAACTGGTCGAGCGCGCCGAACGGCTCGTCGAGCAAGAGGAGCTGCGGTTCGTGCACCAGCGCGCGGCACAAGGATGCGCGCTGCAGCATGCCGCCGGACAATTGCCACGGATGCTTGTCGCCGAACTGTCCGAGTCCGACCTCCTTGAGCAGCGCATCGGCGCGGTCGCGGAATTCAGTCTTGCGCTTGGCCCGATATTGCTCGCGGAACGGCGGCACGATCTTGAGCGGCAGCATCACATTGTCGCGCACGGTCAGCCACGGCAGCATCGTCGGGTTCTGGAACGCCATGCCGACCCGCACCGCTTCGGCGCCGACATCGCGGCCGGCGACGTAGACGGAACCGCTGGTCGCGTTGAGAAGCCCGGTCACGAGCTTCAAGATCGTCGATTTGCCGCAGCCCGACGGTCCGACCAGGGCGACGAAATCGCCTTGCTTGAGACAAAGATCGGTGATGCCGAGCGCATTGATCTGCTTTGCGCCGCGACCGTAGCTCAGCGTCACCGCTTCGAGCTCGATGAAAAATTCCGATCGGTTTGCCTGTTTGGCCGCGGTTTGGAGGCTCATGCGACGTGCTCCACGCTGTGCCCGGCGGTCTTTCTCGTGATCGCTTGTGCCGTCAGATCGGTGTTATGCAATTCCGGTGCCGGCATTTGCTGGATGCCATGCACCGAACGGCCCCAACCGTGCACATTGTCCGCGAGCTTGCGGTCCTTCATGACGAAGCGGCCGCGCACCAGCGTATGCAGCGGCAGCCCCTTGATCCGGCGGCCGTTCCACGGCGAAATCTTCGAGCGCGATTGCAGCGCCGCGTCGTAAATGACGTGTTCGCGGGAAAGGTCGACGATCGCGATATCCGCGTCCGCGCCAGGTAGGATGGCGCCCTTACGCGGATAAAGCCCCCAGATCTTGGCGGGGTTGAACGAACTCAGGCGCACATAGTCGCACACCGACAAGCGGCCGGCGTTGACCTCGGTCAGCATCAGCGGCATCTGGGTTTCGACTCCCGGAAATCCGCAATCGACCGCCCAGATGTCGTTGCGCGTCTTCTCCTCGGGCGTGTGCGGCGCATGGTCGGTCGCGATCAGGTCGATGGTACGGTCGGCGATCGCCCGCCACAGCGGTTCCTGGTTGCGCGCCTCCCGCACCGGCGGATTGACGCGGATGATGCCGGCGAGATCGTGATAATCGTCGGCCGACAGCAGCAGATAATGCGGACATGTCTCGCCGGTAATGTCGACGCCGCGCGCTTTCGCCTCGCGCAGCGGCCGCAGTTCCTCGGCCGACGAAATGTGCAAGATGTGAATGCGGGCGCCGGTCCATTCGGCGAGGATGGCGGCGCGGCTGACGGCTTCCACCGCGACCACCGCGGGCCGCGACGCGATATGCGCCAAGGGGTCCTGCCGTCCCGCGGCGACAAGCTGTTCCTGGCGGCGTTCCATGATGGAGTTGGTCTCGGCGTGGAGCGAAATCCGCTTGCCCGTCGGCGCCACCACTTCGAAGGCTTCCAGCATCGCGCCGGTCGAGGGCGAGGGAATTCTGCCGAATGTATTGCCCATATAGAGCTTGAAGCCGATGACGCCGCCATCGACCAAATCCGGAACGTGCGCAATGGTGTCCTCGCCGAGGAGGCCGTAAAGGCCGAAATCCACGCAGGCCTTGCTGGCGGCAATGGCGTGTTTCGCCGTCAGCACTTCGGCCGTGCCGGTCGGTGGAATGGTGTTCGGCATGTCGAACACGGTGGTGACGCCGCCGAAAGCGGCGGCCGCGGTCCCGCTCGCCCAATCCTCCTTGTCCGGATAGCCCGGATCGCGAAAGTGCACGTGCACGTCGATGGCGCCCGGCAGTACGTGCAGGCCGGAAGCGTCGAGGGTCTCGCGTGCCGGCGGCGTGGCTTCCGCGGCGCCGATCGCTAGGATACGGCCGTCCTTGATGGCGACGCTGCCCTTTGTTTCGGCGTCTGCCGAGACAATCGTGCCGTTTTGAATGACGAGATCGGCGGTCACATCGCTCATCTCATTTCTCCCTTCCCGGGTTCACAGCATGGCCCAGCCGCCGTCGACCGGAAGATCGACGCCGGTGATCTGCCGGGACGCGTCGCTTGCGAGAAACAGACAGGCGTTGGCGACGTCCCGATCGACCGTGACGCGTTTGAGCGCATAATCGGACGCGTGCCGTTCGGCCGCCTCATCGACCGTGATGCGCAGACGCGCGGCCATCTCGGCGCAGACTTTATCGCGAAAGCGCGGCCCGTCGACCATGCCGGGCGCGACGCAATTGACGTTGATGTTGTACTGGCCGACTTCGAGCGCGAAGCTTTTGGTGATACCGCGCAAGCCCCATTTGGATGCGGAATAGGCCATGCGCCCGGCGCGGCCGCGCATGCCGAAGGTGCCCCCGACATTGACGATCTTGCCGTAGCGCTGCTCGATCATGGTCGGCAGCACGCTGCGCATGGTGTGAAACGAGCCGTTCATGTTGAGCGTGACGATGTCGTCGAATTCTTCGGGCGTTGTTTCGACGCCGCTCTTGCCGACCGGTCCGGAGCCGCCGGCGACGTTGACCAATATGTCGATACGTCCGTCGTAAGCCGCCCTGGTCTTTTCCGCAGCGACTGCGCATTGCTTCGCGTCGGTGAGATCGCAAGCCACAATGATGGCCTCGCCGCCGCGGGCGGCGACGGCATCGGCGACCGATTCGATGGCTGCGCTGTCGCGCCCGATCAGCGCCAGCCGTGCGCCCTCGGCGGCAAAGGCCTCGGTTATGGCTGCGCCCATGCCCTTTGCCGGTCCGGTGATCATCGCCACCCGGCCTTTCAAATTAAGTTCCATAATTACTGCCCCGCCGCGACGTTGGTTCGGCGGCCTCGCCCGCGCCGAAGCGGGGGAGGCCGCAACCCTTGAAAAACCTAGAACAGCTTCTTCGGCAGATCGCTGGTCGGCGGCAGGAATTCCGGCGTGAAAACCTCATCGACGGTCGGTGTCCGCGGCAGACTATCGGCCGTGACCAGAATGTCGATCGAGCGCTTCAGCCGCGCCGGATCGACATTGCCGAGACCGATCTTTGCGATCTCGGGATGATTCATCTCGTCGCGCAGCGTCGCGTCCAGCCGCTCGCGCTCCAAGGGGACATTGATCAGCGGTTCGCGCTTGGCGACGGCGGCGACCGCCGCGTCCGGATCCTTGAGAGTGTCCTCGAGGCCATGATTGATCGCCGCGATCAGTCCGCGCACTGCGGTCGGATTGTCCTTGGCCAGTTTCTTCGAGACGATGATGGCGTTGGAATAGAGATCCATGCCGTAATCGCCGTAATTGATGAAGCGGATCTGCTTGTCGGGATTGACGCCGATCAGCTTGGCGGAAAAGCGGATGGTGTTGACGTAGCCGAACACGCCGTCAACCTGCTTCTGCATCAGCATCTGCTCGCGCAGGTTCGGCTGCATATTGGTGATCTTGATCGTTGAGCAGTCGATCTTGGCGATCTTGCAGAATGCCGGAAACAGCTTCAGCGCGCCGTCGCCGGCGGCGCCGCCGAGCGTCTTGCCTTCGAGGTCCTTGGGCGTATGGATGTCGCTGTCGGCGCGAACGGCGATGGTGAACGGCGGGCGGTTGTACATCATGTAGACCGCGATCGGAGCCTCCGCGGGCTTTTTGGCGGCGAACTCGATCAGCGCATTGATATCGCCGAAGCCGACGTCGTAGGTGCCATTGGCCACCAGCGGAATTGGCGCGCCGGAGCCGTTGCCTTGATCTATCGTCACGTTGAGGCCGGCGGCTTTGAAATAGCCGCGGTCGTCGGCAAGAAAGAACCAGCCTTGCGGACCCTGGTATTTCCAGTTCAGCACCATTTTCAGGTTGGTCTCGGCCGATGCCGGCGCGGCGGCGAACGGGCCGCCTATCGCGATGGCTGCGGCGAGCGCAAAGGCGCAGCGGCGGGTGATTTTTGTCATGGCAGGTTCTCGCTCCGAGTTATGACGACGGCCTGATGGGGCGCTTGACCGCGTTCGCTCGCGGCTGAGCGGTAGTCCCAATCGGCGGCGGCGTTGCGATGCAGTTGAGCCCGGCAGAGCCAAGCTTAGACCCGATGAGCGTTGCCTTCTGCTGCCGATTTCTTGATAGAGCGATGCCAAAAAGGCAT
>DATAWA010000224.1:0-22743 GCA_036267435.1 Xanthobacteraceae bacterium
CCTTGCCTTCCTCGACGCCCTTGCCGAGCGCATCAAAACCTTCGCCCGACGGATCGACATGGGCGAGGTCGAAGCGCGACAGGTAGCTCACCGCGAGCTCGCGGAACACGTAATCCAAGATAGACGTCGCGTATTTGATCGAGTCGTTGCCCTGCACCGGGCCGGATGGCTCGAAGCGGGTGAAGGTGAAGGCGTCGACATATTCGTCGAGCGGCACGCCGTATTGCAGGCCGAGCGATACCGCGATGGCGAAGTTGTTGAGGAGCGAGCGCAGCGCCGCGCCCTCCTTGTGCATGTCGATGAAGATCTCGCCGAGCTTGCCGTCGTCGTATTCGCCGGTGCGCAGATAAATCTTGTGCCCGCCGACCACGGCCTTTTGCGTATAGCCTTTACGTCTGTCGGGCATGCGCTCGCGCTCGCGCATGACCACGATGCGCTCGACGACCTTTTCGACGATCTTTTCGGCCAGCCCCGCCGCGCGCGCCGCTTGCGGCTTGTCGAGGAATGCCTCGATGACGTCTTCGTCCTCGTCCTCGTCAGCGATGAGCTGGCTCTGCAGCGGCTGCGAGAGCTTGGAGCCGTCGCGATAGAGCGCATTGGCTTTGAGCCCGAGCTTCCAGGACAGGATATAGGCCGCCTTGCAGTCTTCGACCGTCGCCTCGTTTGGCATGTTGATGGTCTTACTGATGGCGCCGGAAATGAACGGCTGTGCCGCCGCCAGCATGCGGATATGGCTGTCGACCGAGAGGTAACGCTTGCCGGTGCGGCCGCACGGATTGGCGCAGTCGAACACGGCATAATGCTCGGGCTTCAGATGCGGCGCACCTTCCACCGTCATGGCGCCGCAGACGTGGATATTGGCCGCCTCGATCTCGCGCTTGGTGAAGCCGAGATGGGCGAGGAGGTCGAAGCTTGGTGCCGCGAGGTCGGCGGCGTCGACGTTAAGCTGGTCGCGCAGAAAGTCGGCGCCGAGCGTCCATTTGTTGAAGGCAAATTTGATGTCGAAAGCGGTCGGCAGCGCCTTTTCCACTTTCTCGATCGCTTCGGGCGTAAAGCCCTTGGCCTTGAGTGTGGAATGATTGATCGCGGGCGCTTGCCCCATCGTGCCGTGACCGACGGCGTAAGCCTCGATCTCGGCGATTTCGCTTTCCTTGTAGCCGAGCACGCGCAAGGCTTCCGGCACGGCGCGGTTGATGATCTTGAAATAGCCGCCGCCGGCGAGCTTCTTGAACTTCACCAGCGCGAAATCGGGCTCGATGCCGGTGGTGTCGCAATCCATGACGAGGCCGATGGTGCCGGTCGGCGCCACCACGGTGGCTTGCGCATTGCGGTAGCCGTGCGTCTCGCCGAGCGCGATGGCGCGGTCCCAGGCGCGCCGGGCATGGTCGATCAACGTGCGGTCCGGGCAGGCTTTGGCGTCGAGCGGCACCGGCGGCGTCGCCATCGTCTCATAGCCGGTGCGGTCGCCGTAAGCGGCGCGGCGGTGATTGCGCATCACCCGCAGCATCGCCTCGCGGTTCTCGGCGTAGCGCGGGAAGGCGCCGAGCTCGGCCGCCATTTCGGCGGAGGTGGCGTAGGACACCCCGGTCATGATCGCGGTCAGCGCACCGCAGATGGCGCGGCCGGCTTCAGAGTCGTAAGCGATGCCCGACGACATCAGTAACCCGCCGACATTGGCATAGCCGAGGCCGAGCGTGCGGAAATCGTAAGAGCGCTGCGCGATTTCCTTCGAGGGGAATTGCGCCATCAGAACCGAGATTTCCAGAACGACGGTCCACAGCCGCACCGCGTGCTCATAGCCCCCGACGTCATAGATCTGGCTCTTGAGCCCTTCGCCGCTGGTGAGCGACGGATTGGTCGGCGTGTGAAAGGCGAGCAAATTGAGGGAAGCGAGGTTGCACGCCGTGTCGTCGAGGAACATGTATTCCGAGCACGGATTGGAAGCGACGATCGGCCCCGACGCGGCGCAGGTGTGCCAGTCGTTGATGGTGGTGTGGAATTGCAGGCCGGGATCGGCCGAGGCCCAGGCGGCATGCCCGATCTTCTCCCACAGATCGCGCGCCTTCACGGTCTTGGCGATCTTGCCTTTCTTGGTGCGCCAGAACAAATCCCAGTCGCGATCGGCGTCGACCGCCTTGAAGAATTCGTCGGTGACGCGCACCGTGTTGTTGGAATTCTGCCCCGAGACCGTGAGATAGGCTTCCGAATCCCAATCGGTGTCGTAGGTCGGGAAGTTGATGTCGGTATAGCCCTGCTTGGCGAACTGGATGACGCGGCGGATGAGATTGTCGGACACGTGGTTTCTGCGCGCCGCCTTGATCTCACGGCGCAGTACCGGATTCTTCTCCGGCGTAAAGCAATCGTCGCCCGAGCCCTCGCAATTCACGCATGCTTTGAGGATCGAGCGCAGGTGCTTCTGATTGATCTTGGAGCCGGTGACGAGGCTGGCGACCTTTTGCTCCTCCATCACCTTCCAGTCGATGAATTGCTCGATATCCGGATGATCGGCGTCGAGAATGACCATTTTCGCCGCGCGGCGCGTGGTGCCGCCCGACTTGATGGCGCCCGCGGCGCGGTCGCCGATCTTGAGAAAGCTCATCAGCCCCGACGACTTGCCGCCACCGGACAGCTTTTCGCCTTCGCCGCGCAAGTTGGAGAAATTCGAGCCGGTGCCGGAGCCGTATTTGAACAGGCGCGCTTCGCGCACCCACAAATCCATGATGCCGCCCTCGTTGACGAGGTCGTCGGCAATCGACTGGATGAAGCAGGCATGCGGCTGCGGATGCTCGTAGGCGGTGGCCGACTGCACGAGCTCGCCGGTCTTGTAGTCGACGTAGAAATGCCCCTGGCTCGGGCCGTCGATGCCATAGGCCCAATGCAGGCCGGTGTTGAACCATTGCGGCGAGTTCGGCGCCACCATCTGCATCGCCAGCATGTAGCGGTGCTCGTCGAAGAACGCCTGGGCGTCGGCCTCGGCGGTGAAATAGCCGCCCTTCCAGCCCCAATAGGTCCAGGTGCCGGCGAGCCGGTCGAACACCTGCTTGCTGGACTGCTCGCCGACATAGCGCTCGGCTTCCGGCAACTCCTTTAAGGCCTGTTCGTCGGCGACTGAACGCCAAAGCCACGAGGGGACCGTCTCCTCCTCGACCGTCTTGCGGCGGGCGGGCACGCCGGCTTTGCGGAAATATTTCTGCGCCAGCACGTCGGAGGCCACTTGCGACCACTGCTCGGGAACCTCGACGTTCTCGGCATGGAAGACGATCGACCCGTCCGGATTGCGGATCTCGCTCGTGGTCAGACGGAACTTGATGTCCGCATAGGGCGATTGTCCCTCTTTGGTGTAGCGCCGCTCGATCCGCATTTTCTGCCCCTTAAATCCTGGTGTTTCGGTATCGGCGTCCTACCCATTGAATATAAGGCGCCGACTGTTTCCCCGCGACGGCGCGGACCTATTCCGCGACGCCGACCTCACCCCTGTTTCTGTCTGCCACCCAACCCAACCGGCTTGGCGCCGGGTCGTCTCTCTCAGCTTTGGCACGTCCGGACCGACCGTCAGGGCGCAAGAATCCACGCTCGCGCCACGGCGGCACGGAGCACTCCCGCAAACCCTTTTTGGAGAGCCCGGCGGACTTCGTTACCCGCGCGCCGAACTTTTGAAAGCTAGGCCAAGCGGGGCGCGTGCGTCAAGCTTTAGTACGAGAATCTGAATCAACCACTAAATGTGGGGATTACGGGGACGAATCTGTGGGGGACGCGCAAGTATCGGAGATTCGTGAGGAATTCGAAAGGGCGATGGAAGAGCTCGGGCATTTTTGCTGTTGGGAAATCCGTCCTCCGATCGCGGCAGGTCGCTTTTTCGAGCCTCGGATTCGCGGGCGCGAGGCTGGCTAGGCGGTTCCACCTACGGGGCATCGTCGTCGCGCTGTCACGCAACGGCGGGCTTTTTCGCCGATTCCGAGTGAGATAACCCGGTAAATCGCGGGTTTTTCTGCCGTCCGGCCGCGCCTTCTGACTTAAGCCCTTGGAATCTCAGGCGGGACTCGCGCTGTGGATTTCTGCGGAATGAGGCTTCGGCAAGCGCGGCCGTGCCGCCGCCCAGGCAATGGTCTTTCCCCGCCGCAAAGGGCCGGGCGCTTTGCCGATTAACCTTAAAGAAGTCTTAGTTTTAGCTTGGGCTCCGGTTTGCTTGACGGGATACGGCGAGCCGCGAATAACATTTCAGTAATGTGTGGGGCTATGTACCAGCGTGCTATCCGCGCGGGGCGCGTCATTGCCTGTGCCGCCCTATTGGCAGGCTGCACCGCAGACATCCACAACAATCCGGTCAATCAGCCGCTCACCGCCAATCCGGCGCAGGTCGATGCCGCGCTTTCTCCCGATGTTCCCGACAATTACGACGACATGGTCGTGGCGCTGTCGTTTTCCGGAGGCGGCACGCGGGCGGCGGCGTTCTCCTACGGCGTTCTCACCGGGTTCGATCAAACCCGGGTACCGTCGCGGTCCGGCCCGGTGTCGCTTCTTGACCGGCTCGACTTTCTCTCCGGCGTGTCGGGCGGCTCCGTGCTTGCCGCCTATTACGGCTTGCGCGGGCGCGAGGCGCTTGCCGATTTCAAACAGCGCTTCCTCCTGGCCAATGCCGAGGAGTCGCTGCAGACCAATCTGAGCATCGGTAATATCGCCAAAGGGCTACAAGGCGGCGTCAATGACACTACCGGCTTCCCGGTCTGGCTCGACGCGCATCTTTACAATCACGCCACCTTCAGGGAACTGCTGCGGCGGCCGCGGCCGCGGGTCTGGATCAACGCCTCCGACATCTACAACCGCACCACGTTCATCTTTGCGCCGGTGACGTTCAGCGCGCTGTGCAGCGATCTGTCGAGCTATCCGGTGTCGCTTGCGGTCGCTGCCTCGGCGGCGGTGCCGGTGGTGTTCGCCCCGATCGTCATTCAGAATTATCCCGGCGGCTGCCCGGTCGCGCTGCCGGGCTGGGTGCTGCGGACACACGACAATCCAAATGCACCGCCGCTCCTGAAATCCTACGCCGATGCGCTGCTGCGCTACGCGTCCGGCGAAATCAAATACGTCAAGCTCCTGGACGGCGGCCTCGTCGACAATTACGGCCTCGCCGGCTTCACCATCGCGCGGCTTGCTTCGGAGACGCCGTTCGGCCCGCTGGCGCCGCAGGAAGCCGTCAAGTTGCGGCGCTTCTTGTTCCTTATCGTGGACGCAGGCCGCGATCCCTCGGGTAAGTGGGCGCAGACCATTCCCGGGCCGACTGGGGTCGATCTCATCACCGCAGCTTCCGACACTGCGACCGAGTCGGGCGCTATCGGCAGCTACTCGGCCTTCGACGTCACCATGGAAGATTGGCGCAAGACTCTCGTGGCGTGGCGCTGCGGCTTGTCCGAAGCCGATCGGCGCCGCTTCGGCGCACCGCCAGGATGGAACTGCCGCGACGTGCAGTTCTTCATCAGCCGTGTCGGCTTCGACGGCTTGTCGCCGGATCGCACCAAGGCGCTCAACGGCGTTCAGACGCGGCTGAAGCTGCCGCCCGATCAGGTCGACATGCTGATCGCGGCGGGCCGCGACGCGCTCGCGGCCAATCCGAAGTTTCGCGCGTTCATGGGATCGCTACCGCGCGTGCCGCAAGGGCCGCAGCGGCCGCGTACCGCGCCGGTCGCGGTCGTTCCGCAGCCGTCAGTCGCGCAAGAGGCGAGGGCGAATTAGCTCTTTTCTTCCTCGCGAAGGACATGCTCGGCGAAGCCCGTAGGCGGCGGCAGGTCATTTTCAACGATATCGAAGACCACTTGCGGGTCGACGTTGTGATACGCGTGACGGAGGAGATTTCCGAAACCTACCATCCGCTGCCAATCGATATCTTTCCGTTGCGCTTTGACCTTGTTCAGTATGTGGCGGATGCTTCGCAGATGATTTCAAGAGCGCGTTCGACTGCAAGCCGCGACTGAACGTCGTTTGTGAATTCTTCGCGCGTCTTGTTCATCAACATCGTTTGGATAGCCCGGGCGGCAGTAAGGATGTGTATCAACCGGTCGCCAAGAGTCGGGGGCATTCTTAGAAGATCTCTATCAGGTCATCGGCTATGCGTTGGGCAAACCGAGGCTCGATCGAGCGGCTCATCTCTGCCTGCGTCTCGAGACCGGTTGCTTCCTTTACAAGGTCTTGAATGCGAACCAGATCGAGGCCCTTAAAAATCCTGTCGTCGACGTCGATCAGCACGTCGAGATCGCTATCCGCGCGGACGTTGCCGCGGGCGCGGGAGCCGTAAATGGCAATCCGCGTCACGCCTTTTGCGCGTAGCGCCGGCGCTCTCTCCTTAATCTTGGCAATGATCTCGTCGCGGGTCATAGGGCGATTATATCACAAGTCGCCCATGCCCTTCACTCCGCCGCGGCCTTGCTGTGGCCGAGCCGGCGGTTGAGCGAGGCGATCAGCGCTTCCGCGGCTTCGGCGATCACCGTGCCGGGCGGGAAGATGGCCTCGGCGCCGGCCGATTTGAGCACGTCATAGTCCTGCGGCGGGACTACACCGCCGACAACGATCATGATGTCGCCCCGGCCGAGCTTTTCCAGTTCGGCCTTGAGCTCCGGCACCAGCGTCAGATGCGCGGCGGCGAGCGAGGAGACGCCAAGAATATGCACGTCATTCTCAACCGCCTGGCGCGCGGCTTCCGCTGGTGTAGCGAACAAGGCGCCGATGTCGACGTCGAAACCGAGGTCGGCGAAGGCCGAGGCAATGACTTTCTGGCCGCGGTCATGGCCGTCCTGGCCGATCTTGGCAACCAGAATGCGCGGCCGGCGTCCTTCATTGTCCTCGAACTCGCCGACGAGTTTCTGCACCCGCGCGACGGCATCCGTCATGCCGACCTCCCGCCTGTAGACGCCGGAAATTGCCTTGATCTCCGCCCGGTGACGCCCGAACACCTTTTCCAAGGCCAATGAAATTTCGCCGACGGTCGCCTTGGCGCGCGCCGCATCGATGGCAAGCCCCAGAAGATTGCCGTTGCCGCCGGCGGCATTGCGGGTGAGCGTGTCCAGCGCCTCGGTAAGCGCCTTCGGATCGCGGTCGCGCTTGAGCCGGGTGAGCTTGTCGACCTGCAGCTGTCGCACCGCGGCGTTGTCGACCTTGAGCACGTCGATCGGCGCCTCGTCGTGCGGCCGGTATTTGTTGACGCCGATCACCGCCTGAACGCCGCCGTCGATGCGCGCTTGCGTGCGGGCAGCGGCTTCCTCGATCCGCAGCTTCGGCAGGCCGGCCTCGATGGCGCGCGTCATGCCGCCGATGATCTCGACCTCGGCGATATGACCCCAGGTCTTGGCGGCGAGATCCTGTGTCAGCCGCTCCACATAAAACGAGCCGCCCCACGGGTCGATGACGCGAGTCGTGCCGCTCTCGCGCGCCAGCACAATCTGGGTGTTGCGGGCGATGCGCGCGGAGAAATCGGTCGGCAGAGCGAGCGCCTCGTCAAGCGCGTTGGTGTGCAGCGATTGGGTGCCGCCCTGCGTCGCCGCCATCGCCTCGATGGCGGTGCGCGTCACGTTGTTGAAGACGTCTTGTGCGGTGAGCGACCACCCCGAGGTCTGGCAGTGGGTGCGCAGCGACAGCGAGCGCTCGTCCTGCGGGTTGAATTGCTTCATCAGCTTCGCCCACAGCATGCGCGCGGCGCGCAGCTTGGCGATCTCCATGACATAATTCATGCCGATGCCGAAGAAGAACGAAAGTCGCGGAGCAAATCGGTCGATCGCGAGGTTGGCCGCGAGCCCGGCTCGGACATACTCGACGCCGTCGGCGAGCGTATAAGCGAGCTCCAGGTCCGCCGTCGCGCCGGCCTCCTGCATGTGATAGCCGGAAATCGAGATCGAATTGAACTTCGGCATATGCGCCGAGGTATAGGAAAAAATATCGGAGATGATGCGCAGCGACGGCTTCGGCGGATAAATGTAGGTGTTGCGCACCATGAATTCTTTGAGGATGTCGTTCTGGATGGTGCCGGCGAGCTTTGCCGGCGCCACGCCTTGCTCCTCGGCGGCGACGATATAGAGCGCCAGCACCGGCAGCACCGCGCCGTTCATGGTCATCGACACCGACATCTGATCGAGCGGGATGCCGGCAAACAGCGTGCGCATGTCGTAGATCGAATCGATCGCGACGCCGGCCATGCCGACGTCGCCGGAGACGCGTGGATGATCGCTGTCGTAGCCGCGGTGGGTCGCCAGATCGAAGGCGATCGAGAGGCCTTTCTGCCCGGCGGCGAGATTGCGCCGGTAGAAGGCGTTGGAATCCTCCGCCGTCGAGAAGCCGGCATATTGCCGTATGGTCCACGGCTGGGTGACATACATCGTCGGGTAGGGGCCGCGCAGATAGGGCGCGATGCCGGGATAGCTATCGAGTGCCTCAAGTCCATCGAGATCGGCGCCGGCATAGGCGGCCTTGACCGCGATGCCCTCGGGCGTCTGCCAAGGCTCGACGTGGGAAGGCGCGGGTTCGACCGACGCCGCGGATGCGGTGTCGGCAAACGCGATGTCCGAAAAATTCGGGATGCGGCTCATATGGCGCCTATGCTGCGATCATCCGGTCCCGGTCACCCGATAATATCGTAAGCGGCGGTCAATGTCGCCAGGAGGTCACAGCCCTCGTAAACAAAGGACTGGACCCCCGCCTCGCGCCACGCCGCCTCGCGCTCGCCCGGGCGTCCAGCGAGAAAAATATGTTTGGCGCCGGCCGATTTCAGCGCCGCGACGGCGGCGGCCGCATCTTTTTCGTAGACGTTGTCGGACGAGCAAAGGCAGGCCAGCGCGGTGCCGGCGGCTTTGTAGACCGGAGCGAAGTCCGGACCGGGACTCGAGACCGCCTCGATGCCGCCGACCTCGAAGAAATTTTTCGCAAACGTCACCCGCGCATTGAACTCGGCCGGAGTGCCGAGCGTCGCCAGGAAAATTCTCGGCCGCGTGCCGGTCTTGGCCAGAATCCGATCCGAGCGATCGCGCAAGGCTTCAAACGGTTCGGCGAGCCGGATGCGCGTCAGCCTGGTTGCCGCCGCGGGTCGCGCCGCATTGTCTGGGGCCGGCCGCGGCGCGACAGGAAGAACAGCCGGCGCGGTTTCGTGAATGTCCGGAAACGCATTGGTGCCGGTCAACATATCCCTGCCGCGCGCGACTGCCTTCTGCCGTTCAGCGCGAACGGCCGCAACGCTGCGTGCAATGAGCCCGCTTTCAAGCGCCGCCCAGGCGCCACCCGCCTTCTCGATTTCCTGAAAGATCGACCAGGCGGCGGCGCCAAGCCCGCTGGTCAGCGCCTCGATGGCGCCGGAGCCCGCGGCCGGATCGGCGACGCGCGCGAGGTTGGATTCTTCCAGCAAAACAAGCTGGCAATTGCGCGCCAGGCGGCGGGCGAGGGCATCGGGCAGACCGAGCGGCGCGGTATGCGGCAGCACGGTTATGGCATCGGCGCCGCCGAGACCGGCGGCGGCCACCGCAATCGTCGTGCGCAACAGATTCACGTAAGGGTCGCGCTTGGTCATCATCCGCCACGCGGTTTCCGCGGTGAGCTGGATCGGTTTCTGCGCAAGCCCGCAGGCCGCCTCGATGCGGGCCCACAGCGTTCGCGCGGCGCGGAATTTCGCCATGGTGAGGAACTGATCGGCGTCGGCGGCGAGCCGGAAATAGATCGCGCCGCGCGCTGCCTCAAGCGGCATGCCAAAGCCTTCGAGCGCGCGCAAGTAAGCCACCGCGCTGGCAAGCGCAAAGGCAAGCTCCTGCGCCTCCGAGCCGCCGGCATTGTGGACGACGCGCCCGTCGGCGACGGCAAAAGGTCCGTGGAAACCGCTGGCGGAAAGTCCGCCAACCATCCGCGCGAAATCGGCGGCGATCGCGGCCCAGTCCTTGGCGCTCTGGCCGCTCGCCGCGAAACCGCCAATAGGATTGATGCTGGTGCGCAGAATAATCGAGGCCGGTGCGATGCCGCGGCGGCTGGCCAGCCCGGCCAGATCGTCCACCACGTGCCTCGTTTGCGGTGACAAATTGAGGTCGATAACGATGCCGGCGTCGAGCACGATACCGTCGAGCACGCGGGCGAGCGTTGCCGGCGCCGCATCAAGGCCAAATCCATTGGCGCTGACCGAGCCGGCGAAAACCAGGACGAGGCCGGTCGCGCCATTCTCCAGATCTTCGATCGCCTGGGTATTGGCGGCGGCGGGATCGGGATGGTCGACGCGCTGCATCACCGTCCAGGCGGCGCCGGGGGACCGGCCGGCAAGGGGCTGGGCCGCGGCCGCGCGACGGTAGAGCGGCTCGATGGTCAGCCCGTCATAGCTGCGGCTTTCCAGGCGTGAAAATGGCGCGCCCTTGAGCACGGCGTCGACCAGCTTGCGCCAATCCTCGGACGTGGCTTTTGGAAAATCGCCAGTCAGCGACAGGGGTTCGGAGACCGTCATAACCGCAAAATGCCACGCCTCAGGGTGATGGGCCAGCAGGCTCGCGGTGCAAGCCGCGTGCCGCTTACCGCGGCGGCAGCTTCTCGATCCCGCCGGCGTCGGTAAGCTTGAGCGCATCGCTCACCTTGATGCCGGCAATGACCCGGTCGGGCGCGATTTCGGCGAGCGGCGCCAAGACAAACGCGCGTTCCAACAGGCGGGGATGCGGCAGCGTCAATTCAGGATCGTCGGTGATGATGTCGCCGTAGAGGAGGAGATCGATATCCAGTGTCCGCGGCCCCCAGCGGCGCTCCGTTTCACGGTCACGCCCTAGTGCCCGTTCGACCTTAAGCGCGCTTGCCAGCAGATCGCGCGGCGGCAGCGTGGTCGCAACCGCGATGACCGCATTGATGAAAGGCGGCTGCTCGGTCACGCCCCAAGGCGGGGTGCGGTAATCCGACGAACGCGCCACCAGCCGGACCGCCTCGCCGTCGCACAGAAGCGCGATCGCCCGCTCGAAGGTCGCGCGCACGTCGCCGACATTGCCGCCGAGCGCGAGAAATGCCGCAACGGACGTCTCAGCCATGTTTGCGGCTACGCGCGCGCTCGACGGTAACGCCGACGTCGTCGAATGTCGCCGCGATCGGCGCGTGCGGCTTGTGCACGGTGACGCGGATGCCGCGCACCAGAGGGCAGCGCTCCAGGACCATGTCGGCGACCGCGCCGGCGGCGGCTTCGACCAATTGAAAGCGGCGCGCACAGAATGCCTCGCTCGCCGTTTTTACCACGGCATCGTAGGACACCGTGTCCTTAAGCTTGTCGCTGCGCGAAGCGGCGCCAAGATCGATATCGAGGGCGAGGTCGAGGCGGAATGTCTGTCCGACCTTGGCCTCATGCTCCATGACGCCGTGATAGGCATGCAGCGCCAAACCGTTGACGAAGATGGTATCGGTCATCGCGCAGCCCTGATGGCGGCGGTAATCGCAAGCGCCTGCGCCGTGGGCGCGACATCGTGGACGCGGATAATGGCAGCGCCATTTTCGGCGGCAATCAGATGCGCGGCGATCGACCCGCCCAGGCGCTCGCTTGCATCCGACGGTACGATTGCGTTGATAAAGCGCTTGCGGGAGGCGCCGATCAACAGCGGCAGATCGAAGCCGCGCCACTCATGAAGCCGGGCGATGCAGGCGAGGCTTTGCTCCGAAGTTTTGCCGAAGCCGATGCCCGGATCGAGCACGATGCGGTCATGGGCGATGCTGGCCGCCCAGGCGATTTCGAGCGAGCGCGAAAAGAAATCCGTCACCTCGGCGATGACGTCGATGTTCGGATCGGCGCTGTCGCGGTTGTGCATGATGACGATCGGCGCGCCGTGCTCTGCCACCACACGGGCCATGTCCGGATCGCGCTGCAGGCCCCACACGTCGTTGACGATCGTCGCGCCGGTCTCAAGCGCCCAGGCTGCGACTTTCGCCTTCATCGTGTCGATGGAGACAGGGATGCCGAGCGTCGCGACCGCGGGCAGGATCGCCTCAAGCCGCGCGCGCTCGTCCTCACTCGTGACCGGGCGCATGCCGCCGTAAGGCCGGGTCGATTCCGCGCCAATATCGATGATGTCGGCGCCTTCCGCGGCGAGGCGGCGTGCGTGCTCGATGGCCGCCGGCGGCTCCAGGAAGCTGCCGCCGTCGGAAAAGGAATCCGGGGTCACGTTGAGAACGCCCATCAGCAACGGCCGCGACAGCGGTCGCGGCTTGGTCAAAAGCTGCGCCAGCACGTTGCCGGAGGTTGAAGCCGTGCCGGGACCTGTGCGCTGGCTCTCGCTTGCGGCCGTGACTTTGGCCATGGTGCGGCTCATTCCGGCGAGCGGTTTCGCTGTCGCTTTGCGCGGTCACCGCGGTTTAGTCAAGCCGCAGAGGCGGCTGGTATGGATGCTCGCTTTGATTAAAGATTATCGAGGCTCAGTAGCGGATGATGGGCTGCAGACCTTTGGCGTCCTCGATCCAACGCATCACCATGTTCACCGAGGGCAAAACCTGCACCAATTTGCGTTTGGTGTTGGCGTCTTTCATCGCGAGCGCCAGCCGCTGCGGATTGCGGAAGCGAAGTTCATTGGCGGTGCGCACGCCGGCGACGCGTAAGAGTTCCGCGTAGTCCCAGCCCACGCCTTTGATGCGCATGCGGTCCGCAGCCGTCACCCAATCAAGAACTAGCTTCTCATCGGCCCCGGTTTTCTCCGCCAGCTTGAGACGCTGCTTCGGCGTTTTAGCCGACCGCAACAGGCTGACAGTCGTGCGAATCCCGTCCGACCTGAGGACCGCGGCAATATCGGTCCCGATCCCCTGAATTTCGGTAATGGGATACGCCATCGAAGTCTCCCCTCAAGAACAATAGCGTCGCGATAATCGGTGTCGTACTCAAACGAACTGGGCCAAGCCCGGAATAGCGCCGACAATCTCGCCGACGGCGTCCTCGCCCGCCTTCTCGCGCGTGTAGGCTATGACGGCCCGAGTAACGCTTTGCACCTGACCCATGCTCAAGCCCGCGGACATCATGCGCATTCCTGCGCCCATCACACCCCCCATCGCGCCGGACATCAGCCCGCCGCTGTTTTCGCTCGCAGCCTTTTGCGCCAACGCCTCCGCTCCGGGAAGCTTGGCCAAAAGCTGCTGCACTTTGTCTGGCGGTCCTTCCTTGACCAGAAAATCGAGAATGATCCCCACGGCCTGTTCTGCGGCCGCACGGTCGATCCCGATATCGGCGATGAGCCGTCCGATCAGTTCGTCCATATCCCCAACGCCATCCCCGGACCCGCACTTTCGGCGGATTTTCACCATCTTGTATGGCCCGCGCGGGCGTGACAAGCAACTGGGGTCGATTTGCCGCGTGAGCGCCCGCGATGCGCGCCGGAGCGTTGCAAACATGCAACGCTTTCGCGGCGCTGTGCGATGGAATTGACGCCATCCGCGCATTATGAAAACGAAACTGTCCGGCGCGCGCCAACAATGGCCGCGAACTCGAAGGTGACGCCATGAAGGCTGTGGAAGCTTTGCCCCAGGTCCTGGAACGGGTCGATCGCGATTTGCAATCCAGTCTCGATCGCTTGTTCGCCCTTTTGCGCATCCAGTCGGTATCGACCGATCCGGCCTATGCGCCGCAATGCGCCAAGGCGGCCGAACACGTTGCCGCCGACCTGAAAAGTCTTGGCTTTTCGGTCAGCGTGAGGCCGACAGCGGGCCATCCGGTCGTAATCGGCAAAAGCGGCAACGGCCACGCCGACGGCAACGCGCCGCGTGTCCTGTTCTACGGCCATTATGACGTCCAGCCGGTCGACCCTCTCGATCAATGGCGGTCGCCGCCTTTCGATCCGCGCGTTGAAACGCTCGGCGATGGCCGCAAGGCCATCGTCGCGCGCGGCGCCTGCGACGACAAAGGCCAGGCCATGACCTTCGTCGAGGCGTGCCGCGCCTTCAAGGCGGTCACCGGCAAGCTGCCGCTCGACATCACCATGATGATCGAAGGCGAGGAGGAATGCGGCTCCAAGCATCTCTTCGAGTTCGTCCGCGACAATGCTGCCGAGCTCAAGCGCGACCTGGCGCTGGTATGCGACACCGGCATGTGGGACTGCGAAACGCCGTCAATCACGACGTCGCTGCGCGGGCTGGTTTATGAGGAAGTGAGAGTGACCTGCGCCGACCGCGATCTGCATTCCGGCCTGTTTGGCGGCGCGGCGCGCAACCCTATTCATGTTCTCGCCGACATTCTGTCGGCCTTGCACAAGCCGGACGGCTCGGTCGCCATTGCCGGGTTCTATGACGGCGTTCACGAATTGCCGCCAGACATCAAGGCCGACCTTGCCGGTTTGAATCTCACGCCGGAGAAATTTCTGGGCCAAGTCGGTTTGAAAATTCCGGCCGGCGAACAGGGCCGTTTGCTGATCGAGCAGATTTCGACGCGGCCGACCGCCGAGGTCAAGGGCATCATCGGCGGCTATACCGGGGAGGGGGCCAAGACGGTCATTCCCGGCAAGGCCATGGCCAAAGTCTCGTTCCGGCTCGTCGGCGCGCAGAATCCCGATAAGATCCGCGCCGCGTTCCGCGAATTCGTGCGCGCCCGCGTTCCGGCGGACTGCCAGGTCGAGTTTGGCAATTTCACCAGTGCCCCGGCGTTTGAAGTGGCGTTCGACAGTCCGGCGCTGACTAAAGCGCGCGCCGCACTTTCGCAGGAGTGGGGCAAGAAGGCGGTCACGGTCGGCGGCGGCGGCTCAATTCCGATCGTCGGCGATTTCAAGGCCGTGCTCGGCATGGACACGCTGATGGTCGGCTTCGCGCTCGACGACGATCGGGTTCATTCGCCGAACGAAAAATACGATCTTAAATGCTTCCACAAGGGCATCCGCAGCTGGGCGCGGATCCTCGCCGCGCTCGCTGACTAGCCGAGAACCGTCGGCGGGGCGGATCGCCCGGCTAGAGGTAGGCGACGTCGCCAGCCTGCTTGCGCTCCTGGGCCGCGCGCCGTTTGCGGTTTTGCACAAACGCGTCCGGTGGCGTTGGACTGTCGTTACGCAGCACGATGCGCGCAATGTGCTCGTAAAGCGCTTTCGGTGAAACCGGCTTGACCAACAATTCGTCGGCGCCCGAGCTTCGAATGGTGAGCGCGGCGGATTTGGTCAGGTATCCGGACAAGACAATGACCGGAGTGGCACGGCAAGGCGATTCCGGGTTCTTCACCAACTTGATAAAGAGCAGGCCATTGAGATCGGGCATGATGAGATCGGTGATGATGATGTTCGGCAGCGCGTTGCGCGCGAGCTCGAACGCCTCGGCGCCATTCGCCGACTCGTAAATCTCGCGGCTGCCGAACCCAAGCAGCATCGAGTGGATCAAGCGCCGTGAAAAGGGCTGATCGTCAACGACCAGAAAACTGATCGCGGAAAGATCGAGCGGGAATGAAGTCCGGCTGGCAGGCACGCGGCGTTACCTCAGATCGCTTTGGCGGCGCGGATATCGCGCCTGCCATTCTCGGGGCGCTGCCGTGCCAGATCCGCGACAACGCGCGAAACCGTGTCTCTGGCTTTAGCGAGCGCGCTGCAGATACGCGCTTTGCTGGGCGAGTCCGGCCAGTTGGACAACGTAGTCTCCTGCTTCTCCAGGGCGATCGTCAGCGTTCGCAGCTTTTCCAGCGCGCCTTGCAACTCGCCATCGAGGTTATGCGCCTGCAGTGTGCGCGACAGAAAATGCAGCACGTCGTCCTCGGCGGAATGCTGACGGGATTTCCGGGGTCCGTCGTCGGCCTTTGCCGTCTTCGTCATCATTGTTTCCCCGAACAGCCAACAATCACCGTCATGCAGCTCCGGAAGCCCGGACAATCCGCATTGACCCCATCACCGAGGTTCATACAGCAGCCATCGTTATTGACGGAACAATGGCGGCGCGGCTGGCTGTCAGAAATTGCCTGACATCTTTACCGATCGTTCACCATGCTTGGACGGCTTCGGCGCGAGAGCAACCGCTAAAGCTCGAGCCAGCCTTGCGCCGCGGCGTAGCGCACCAGTTCGGCGCGTGTCTTCAGCCCAAGCTTCTCCAGGCCGCGCGCCTTGTAGGTCTCGACCGATTTCACCCCGACGTCGAGCTTTGACGCGATCTCCTTATTGGTCAGGCCCAAACCCGCCATTTTCAGAACCGCGGTCTCGCGCTCGGTCAAGGCGGGTGCGCCGCCGCTCTGCGGCGCATTCTTGCTGCTGCCCCGCTTGCCATCGTGCGCCCGCGCGGAAATCGAAGGGTCGATATAAATCCCGCCGACCATAACCGCGCGGATGGCCTGCACGAGATTTTCCACCGCCGATCGTTTCAGTACATAGCCGCGAACGCCGGCCTCGAGCGCCTGATTGAGGTAGGCGCGGTCTTCATGAAGCGTCAGCATCAGCACGCTCACCTGGGGGGTCTCGGCGGCGAGCCGGCGGCTCAATACGATCCCGTTGAGCTCCGGCATCGAGATGTCGAGGACGGCGACATCCGGCCGCTTGTCGCGAACGGCTTTCAGCGCGGCCAGTCCGCTGGCCGCTTCGCCGACCAGTTCGAAGTCGTCTTCCGCGCGAATGAGGTTGCGCAGCCCATCGAGCACGATCGGGTGATCGTCGGCGAGCACGATGCGCGTTTTGCTCATGCCGCCGACCCGTCGTCCTCGACAGCGATGCGCGCAAACAGCGTGGTGCCGGTGCCGACCGCGGACTCGACCTCAAGCGCGCCGCCGATGAGCGAAAGCCGTTCGCGCATGCCGTCGAGGCCGAGCCCGCGCGGCGTGCCGGTTTTGCCGGCTTGCGCCGCCGCATCAAAACCGCAACCGTTGTCCTCGACGATCACCTGCAACGTCGCCTCGGCGCGGCGGACGACGACACTGACGTTGGACGGCTGTCCGGCATGTTTGACGATATTGGTCAGCCCTTCCTGCACGACGCGATAGACAGCGGTGCCGATTTCGGCTGAGACCTCGTCGACGCGGGGGTCGTCGCAATGCAAATCGACCTCCGTACCGCACTGCTCGCTCCATTCGCCGACGTAACTGGCAAGCGCCCGGCGCAAGCCCAATTCGTCGATCGAGGGCGGCCGTAGCTCCCAGGCAATCCGGTGCAGCGTCTTGCCCATCTCTTCCATCCGCTTGCGCACGAGCTGCAGGCGCTCGCGCGCCGGGCCCCCCGTGAGCGCGTCAATTTCATTGAGCTCGAGAATGGCCGCGATCAGGCTCTGGCCGGCCTGATCGTGCAGTTCGTGCGACAGCCGCAATCGTTCGTTTTCCTCGGCCATCGATAGGTGCCGGCGCAGCCCGGTCACCAGATGCGACTTTATCTCGCTGTCCGCGGCCAGCTGCGAATTGGCGTGCGACAGGTCCTTGAGCAGTCGATCGCGCTCGGTGAGCAATGCCGCGGTCGGCAAGGACCAGAACGCGGTGATGCCAAGAAACCCCTGCAAGCCGAATATTCGCTGCGCCACGTCGGATTGATTCAAGAACAGCGGCTGCCCCACGTTCGATACTACAAAGAAGCTGGCAACGATGGCGACCATGCAGGTCGCCGCTGTAGCACCGATGATGCCGAACCGCACGGTCGCCAGCAGGATCACCGGCGCGATCACAAAGATGGTCGGTCGGAAATAGTCGGCGCTAATGCTGATGGCGATGAACAAAAGCAGGATGGCGACTGCTTCCGGAATTCGCTCCTTGACGCGTTGCGTGCGCCACTCGTTGGACATGACGCTGACCAGGAATGGAACCAGGATCATCATGCCCAGCGCGTGGCCGGCGTACCAATTTCGCCAGACCGGGGACCAGGCAACGTCGTGAGCCAAACCGTAAGCGCTGGCGCTCAGCAACGTGCTGCCGATCGGCGCGATGCCGCCGGCCAGGAACATGAAAGTGAGCACTCCGTTGAACGAGTTCAGATTGGACGGGCCAATTTGGAATGCCGCCAGTAGCGCCAAGGCGCTGACGATTTCGATACAGTTGGCGATCGCCAGAACGGCACAAAACTCGTAACTGTTGCCGACGAGCAAGCTTGCCAGCGCGGTTGCCGCCGATCCGCCGACGATGATTGAAACGGAATTCGTGAAGCTGTGCGGATGGCAGATGAGGAGGGCCAGCATGATGGCGTTGGCCGGCCATAGCGTGGCGACGAGATTTGAATGGCGTGAAATCGAGATTGTCAAAGCTGAAATCAGAAAAATAACAATGACCGGCGACGCGATCTGGGACAGCGGCCGAAGATTTGGCAATGCTTCGCGATCGCCGGGCATGGCCGGCGCTTTCGGCTGCAATTGAGGCGCCGGCGTTCCCGCCAACGGCTGGGCGGCGGCGGTCAATGCAGCCATTACATGCGGCCATACGGGCATTGCAGGATCACCGTGACGGATTGCTGAGGCTGTCGCTCTGAAACGAATCAGCCCCCGGCCAGCGGCAGAATAATCCCATGTCGGACGGCCACCGCAACCGGTGTAAACGGCCGGCCTCCCGTGACCCCTCTATCCGGTCGCCATCGCCATCAGGCGGGGGCTGATAAAACGATCCAGCCGGCCGGCCTGCGGACGAATGCGCGACCAATCGTCGATCGGCAGATCGATGATCACAAGCCCCGACGTTGGCAGGTTTTCTTTAAGCTGTTCGCGCATCTCGATGTCTCCGGAGCCGATCAGTTGCACGGCAAGCTCGTGCAGGCCCGGATTGTGGCCGACGACGAGAAGCGTGGCCGCCTCGGGTGCCTCCGCGATGACGGCAACGAGCGCTTGCGGCGACGCATTGTAGATGCGTTCGTCGCTGACAACGCGCGGCGGCTTGGTAAAAGCGCCGGCCGCCAGGGCCCAGGTCTCTTGCGCCCGCGTGGCCGGTGACACCACCGCAACATCGGGCATCAGGCCGTGATGCGCCATATAGGCCCCGACGGCCGGGGCGTCGGCACGGCCGCGCGTCATGAGCTTTCGATCGCGATCGCGCTCGCCCGGACCGGCGCGCTCGGTTTTGGCGTGGCGAAGCAGCATCAGACGGCGCATGGCGGTACTGTCGTCTTCCCGATCCGAGTAGTCTAGTGCGGCGGATTTGAAGTTGCACTAGTCGGTTCGAGGCGAACTCCCTACATTGCGGGCGCATGCCGCGGGAACTGTGTCGCAAAGCGTCTTTATGAACGAACCGGACAGCAAAGCCTATGGCGACAGCTGGTATGCCGCGACCATGGTCGACGTGCCGCCGCGGCCGCCGCTGTCCTTGGACCTCGACGTCGACGTCTGCGTGATCGGCGGCGGCTTGGCGGGATTGACGACGGCGCGGGAAGTCGCTCGCCGGGGCTGGTCGGTGGTGTTATTGGAGCGGGGCCGCTTGGCGCAGAGCGCCTCCGGCCGCAATACCGGCTTCGTGCTCCCCGGCTTCGGCGCCGATGCCGACAAGCTGGTCGCCCGCGTCGGCTTCGAGCGCAGCAAAGACCTCTGGTCGCTGGCGCAGGCCGGTCTGGATTATGTCCGGCGCAACGCGCAATCCGAGGCGGCCGGGCGCATCGATGCCCAAAACGGCTGGCTGTATGTTTCCAAAAAAGACAATAGCGATGAATTTGTAGATTACGTCGCGCTGCTTGGCGAGCTTGGCTGCGAGATCGAGGGATGGCAGACCGAGCGCGTGCGCGCGGTACTGCGCAGCGAACGGTATTTCAACGCCATCAATTATCTGCAGGCGATGACCGTCCATCCGCTGAATTACGCGCTGGCGCTCGCCGCGGCCGCGGAGCGCGACGGCGCGCGCATTTTCGAACACACGCCGGCGCTTTCGATTGATCCGGCCGGGATCCGCAAGCGCATCGTCACGCCGGGCGCGCGATTGCGCGCCGATCACGTTGTGCTGTGCGGCAATGTCGAACTCGGCGGGCTGCTGCCGCGGCTCGCTGCGACGCTCATACCGATGACAACCTATGTGATCACGACGGCACCGCTTGGCGAAAAGCTCACGGAAGCGGTGGGCTATCCCGGCGGCATCAGCGATTCCGATCATGCCGATAATCACTACCGCATCGTTGGCGGCGATCGCATGATGCTGTCCGGACGCGCGACCGCCTGGGTGAGGGACGTGCGCCATTATGTCGGGGCGCTGACGGGCGATATCAAAAAAACCTATCCGCAGCTCGGCGACGTTACCGCCGAATATGCGTGGAACGGTACATTGGGACTGACCGTGCATCGCATGCCGCAGATTGGCGAACTCGGCCCTGGGGTGTGGCTCGCCAGCGGTTTCGGCGGCCACGGGCTCAACACCACGGCAATGGCCGGCAATTTGATCGCGCGCGCCGTCGTCGAAGGCGATCAGACCTGGCGGCAATTCACGCCCTTTGAACTGGTCTGGGCGGGCGGCGTTTTCGGTCGCGCCGCGGCGCAGGCGCGCGCTTGGATCAAACGGCTGCGCAACCGCATCGAGGCGCGGCGCGCCAAAGCGCGCGAACTCATGCATCGACAGATGCGGGACGCGGAAGCCGCCCGAGCGGCACGCCAAGCCGCGGCCGCGCTGTCGATCCAGGAGACGGAGCAGGTGACAGCGCCGCTGGAAACGGTCCAGGCGGGGACAACTCAGCAGGAAGGAGTGCTGCAAGAGCCGCTGCAGGAAGAGCCCGTAGTTCAGGGGCCGGTTTGGCAGGAACCAGTCTCCATGCCCGCATCCCTGCCGGCCGACGTGGCCGAAGTGGCGCTTGTTGCCAGTGACCAACCAGACTCCTTGGCTCCCACACCATTGCCGGTGCCGAGTGGCGGCGAAGAGCTAGCGCCGACGGAGGCGGCGGACACTACTCGTCCGCCTTTGGCCCCACCGAAGCGCAAAATGCGGCGGGCGAGCGCCAAGCGGAAGTCTGAACAGGCCGCCAATCAAGACCTTAAGCCCTAGGTGGGGAACGGCGACCGGCGAACCGATCGGCAACAGGCCGTTCCAAAATCGCCGTTTACCATTTTCTTCTCCTCGCCCCAGCTTGGCGCTTGCGATATGATGCCGGCTCGGCAAGGACGAGGTGGGGGTATGATAGTGCGGAACTTGTTGCTTGCGTTTTTCGGCGTGCTCGTCGCGGGCTCAGCGATGGCCGCGGACCTTCCTGCCCAGCCGACGCCACCGCCGACCGCGCCGGCGGTCTACGCACCCGCCGTTCCCGACTGGATCGTCACCATCGGACTTGAGGGCCGCATCATTCCCGCCTTTCCGGGAGCCTCGGACAAGAAGCTCGGCTGGTCGGGATTGCCGCTTTTCAGCATCCGCAACGAAGGCACGCCGCCGGACTTTTTCGGGCCGCGCGACAGCTTCAGCTTTAGCGTCATCAACACGCCTGTTTTCCAGTTCGGGCCGGCGCTGCAATTCGTCAACCGGCGCAAGGCATCGGATTATGCGGAGACCAACGGCCTCGCCGACGTCGATTACGCGGCGCAAGCGGGCGCCTTTGCCAATGTCTGGCCGCTGCCCTGGTTGCGGCTGCGCGCCGAAGCCCGCCAAGGGATTGGCGGCGAGACCGGCGTGACCGGCGACGTTTTCCTCGATGCGGTCGTGCCGATCGGGCAGTGGACACTCTCCGCCGGCCCGCGCGTGACGTTGCAAACTGCGGCGGCGACGTCGCCCTATTTCAGCATAACGGCGGCGCAAGCTGCCGCCGCCAATGCCCTGCAGCCGGGCTTGCCGGCGTTGACCGCTTACCATGCCGGCGGCGGCCTGTATTCCTACGGCGCCGGAACGCAACTACAATATGCTTTCAACCAGACCTGGACCGCGCACGCGTTTGTCGAATACCAGCGGCTCACCGACTCGGCCGCCGATTCACCGCTGGTGACGCAGCGCGGTTCGCCCAATCAGTTCATTTACGGCCTTGGCGCCACCTACTCGTTCAATATGCACCCGCTGTGGTGAGGCTTGTTGATTTGAGCATGGTCTTATCCGAAAACCGGCTTCCACTTTTCGGGATCGTGCCCTAGCGGCCTTCGCGCCGCGTCATAAAGGCGAGCCGCTCGAACAGGTGTACATCCTGTTCGTTCTTGATGAGCGCGCCGTGCAGCGGCGGAATGAGCCGCTTTGGATCGCGCTCGCGCAGCGTCTCAACCGAAATGTCCTCGACCATCAGAAGCTTGAGCCAATCGAGCAATTCGGACGTCGAAGGCTTCTTCTTCATTCCCGGCACGTCGCGGATCTCGTAGAACAGCTTCAGCGCTTCAGCGACCAGACGCTGCTTGATGCCGGGAAAATGCACCTCGACGATGGCGCGCATGGTGTCGGAATCCGGAAAGCGAATGTAGTGGAAGAAACAGCGGCGCAAGAACGCGTCCGGCAATTCTTTCTCGTTGTTCGAGGTGATCACCACGATCGGGCGGCGGCGGGCATGGATGGTTTCGCCGGTTTCGTAGACAAAGAACTCCATGCGATCGAGTTCTTGCAGGAGGTCGTTGGGGAATTCGATGTCGGCTTTGTCGATCTCGTCGATGAGCAACACCGGACGTTCATCGGCGACGAAGGCATCCCATAATTTGCCGCGCTTGATGTAATTGCGGATATCCTTCACCCGCGCATCGCCCAGTTGACTGTCGCGCAGGCGCGTGACCGCGTCATACTCGTACAGTCCCTGCATCGCCTTGGTGGTCGACTTGACGTGCCACTCGATCAGCGGCGCCGAAAGCGCCTTGGCAATTTCGATTGCCAGCACGGTCTTGCCGGTGCCGGGCTCGCCTTTGACCAGCAGAGGCCGTTCCAGCGCGATGGCGGCATTGACCGCGACCTTGAGATCGTCGGTGGCGACGTATGAGCCGGTGCCTTCGAAGCGCATGCGATTTCCG
>DATAWA010000225.1:0-7754 GCA_036267435.1 Xanthobacteraceae bacterium
GGCGCTGCCGCCGCTCAACGTCGACCGCTACACCGCCTTTGTCGCGCTCACCCACGATCCGAAGATCGACGACCCGGCGCTCCTGCACGCGCTGGCCCGCGATTGTTTTTATGTCGGTGCGCTTGGTTCGCGCAAAACTCATGGCCGCCGCGTCGAGCGGCTTAAGGCGGCCGGCCTCGGCGACGCCGCGATCGGCCGCATCGCCGCGCCGATCGGGCTCGATATCGGCGCGGTGTCGCCGGCCGAGATTGCGGTTGCCATCATGGCGCAGATCACAGAGCGGCTGCGCGAAGAGGTCGACGCCGAGCCGATCAAGGCAGCGTCATGAAATTCGGTGCGGTCGCGCCGGCGGAGGCGATCGGCGCCACCGCCGTGCACACCATCCGGCAGGACGGCCTTGTCTTGAAGAAAGGCACGCTGATCGGCGCCGCGGAAGCCGCGGCGCTGCAGGCGGCCGGTATCGAGGATATCGTGGTGGCACGGCTCGAGCCGGGAGATGTGTCCGAGGACGTCGCGGCGGCCGAGATCGCCAAGGCCGTCGCCGGGGAGGGCGTGCACGTCGATCGCGCCTTCACCGGCCGCGCCAATCTGTTCGCGCAAAGCTCGGGCGTGCTGGTGGTCGACAAGGACGCCATCGATCGGCTCAACCGCGTCGACGAAGCGATCACCTTGGCGACGCTGCCGGCCTACAAACCAGTGGTCGCGGGCGAGATGATCGCCACCGTGAAGATCATTCCATTCGCGGTGGCGGGATCGGCGCGCGACGCCGCGCTTGCCGGCGTCAAAGGCCCGCTCATTCGCATCGCGCCCTATCGCATCCGCAAAGTGGGCGTGGTGTCGACCGTGTTGCCGGGCTTGGCGGCCAAAGTCATCGAAAAGACGCTGAAGATTACGGCCGAGCGGCTCGCGCCCGCGGGCGCCACGATTGTCGCCGAGCGGCGCGTGCTGCATGAGAGCGGCGCGCTCGCTCGCGCATTGGATGAAGTCCTTAAAGCGGGCTCTGAGCTTGTGATCGTGTTCGGCGCTTCGGCGATCGCGGATCGCCGCGATGTCATTCCCGCGGCCTTGGAGCAGATCGGCGGCCGCATCGAGCATTTCGGCATGCCGGTCGATCCCGGCAACCTGTTGATGATCGGCGCTGCCGGGGCGCGGCCGGTGATCGGCGCGCCGGGCTGCGCCCGCAGTCCCAAGGAGAACGGATTCGATTGGGTCTTGATGCGGATGTTGGCCGGTCTTGCAGTGCCGCGCGAGGACATCACCGGGCTCGGCGTCGGCGGCCTCCTGATGGAAATCGTCACCCGGCCGCAGCCGCGCGAGGAGCCGGTGCGTCCGGCGCGCGCGGTGGCGGCGATCGTCCTTGGCGCCGGACGCTCGAGCCGCATGGGCGGCCCGAACAAGCTTTTGGCGGAGATCGGCGGCCGGCCGCTTATCCGCATTGTGGTCGAGCAAGCGCTCGCCTCGCGGGCGCGACCGGTGATCGTGGTCACCGGTCATCAGCGCGAGCGCGTCGAAGCGGCGCTTTCCGGGCTGCCGGTGACATTGGTGCACAATCCGGTTTTTGCCGACGGCTTGGGCACCTCGCTCAAAACCGGCATCGCCGCGCTGCCGGCCGACGTCGACGGCGCCATCGTCTGCCTCGGCGACATGCCGCAGGTCGATGCCGGCCTGATCGACCGGCTGATCGGCGCGCTCGATCCCGACCAGGGCGCGCTGGTCGCGGTGCCGACCATCGACGGCAAGCGCGGCAATCCGGTGGTGTGGTCGCGGCGCTTCTTCCCCGATCTGATGACGGTCGAGGGCGACGTTGGCGCCCGCTATCTGATCGGCCGTTATCCCGAAGCCGTGGCGGAAGTGCCGGTGTCGGGCAGCGCGGCGCTGACGGACGTTGATACCCCGGAAGCGCTGGCGGCGGTGAAAAAAGAGCTGGAGAAGACATAACCGTCATTCACCAACTCGCAACCCTTCCCGGTTAGCTTTGCCGCGTTCCTCGGGGGAGGGGCTTCCATGCCTGTCATTCTGCGCAGTTTAGCGCTTGTGCTTGCGTTTTCGCTATCCGCCGCGAGTCTCGCCGAGGCCGCCGGTGCGCTCGCCGTCGGTAGCTGCGGCGCTTATGGCTACGGCTTCGATTACAGCAAATTGGCCGACGCCCGCGCCGCGGCCATGAACAAATGCGCCGGCGGCAAGTGCAAAATCGTCGGCGTCATCCGCAAAGGCTGCGCCGCCATGGCGGTCGACGCCAAGAACCCCTGCGGTTCCTACGGCTGGGCGCTCAATTCGCATCTCGGCAGGGCCGAGAATATTTCGATGCAGCGCTGCGCGCAATTCGGCGGTCACGCCTGCATGGTGCGCGCCTGGGCCTGTGACGAAAAGGGCTAGGGCTTTCTAGACGGCCTCGCCGATACGCTTCGATCCGGCGGCGTTGGTGTCGAGTTCGCTGTGCAGCTGCGTTTCGTCGAGCGCGCCCTCCCACTTGGCCATGGCGATGGTGGCGACGGCATTGCCGAGCAAATTGGTCGGCGTCAGGCCCTGCGACATCAGGCGGTGGATGCCGAGCACCAGCGCCACGCTCGCGACCGGGATGGTACTGTCCGCACCCAGCGTCGCCGCCAAAACCACGAAGGCCGCGCCGGCGACGCCGGCGGCGCCCTTCGAGGTGAGCAGCAAGATCAGCAGCAGTCCGATCTGGTGCCACAGATCGAGCGGCGTGTTGGTCGCCTGGGCGAGGAAAACCGTTGCGGTGGCGAGATACAGGCACGTGCCGTCGAGATTGAAGGAATAGCCGGTCGGCACCACCAGCCCGACCACGCTTTGCTCGCAGCCGAGCTGTTCGAGCTTGGCGATGATGCGCGGCAGCACGGTCTCCGATGAGGTCGTCGCGATGCAGATCAACAGCTCTTCCTTGATGTAGCGGATCAAGTGCCAAAGGCTGAAACCGCACAGCCGCGCCACCGGCCCGAAGCCGACGATGATGAAGACGATGCAGGTCAGATAGAAGCCGATCAAGAGGTAGCCGAGCGAAGCGAGCGAGCCGACGCCGAACTTGCCGACGGTGAACGCGATCGCTCCGAAGGCGCCGAGCGGCGCCGTCCACATCACCATGCCGACGATGCGAAAGACCATCTTGGCGGCGATATCGATCAGATCGACCAGCGGCTTTGCTTTTTCGCCGACAAAGACCAGCGCGAAGCCCGACAGGATGGCGACGAACAGCACCTGCAGAATGTTGCCCTCGGTGAAGGCCCCGACGTAGCTATTCGGAATGATGTTCATCAGAAACGGCACCGCGCCGACTTGGTGGGTGAGCTTGACGTAGGGCTCGATGACGCTCGGGTTTAGCTTTGAAACGTCGACATTCATGCCGACGCCCGGACGCAGCAGGTTGACGGCGAATAGACCGACGATCAGCGCCACGGTCGTCATCACTTCGAAATAGATCAGCGCCTTGATGGCCACGCGGCCGATTTTCGCCATGTCCGCCATGCGGGCGATGCCGGTCACCACCGTGCAGAAAATGATCGGCGCGATCAGCATGCGGATCAGCTTGATGAAAGCGTCGCCGAGCGGTCCCATGGCAATCGCCAGATTGGGCGCGGCCACCCCGAGCGCGACGCCCGCCGCCATGCCGATCAGCACCCAGACCCACAGTTGCCGCCACCACGGCGGCGCGCTGCGCGTCGGGAGCGGGGCATTCATCGCGGCGGTCAAATCGGCCTCCTGATCTTGCCGAAGGGGTCACCTCTAACCGGATTCCGCGCGGGCGCAATCAGGCCTGCGGCCGACAGGTAACCACCACGCTCGTGGTCGTGATCCCGTCCGCTGTTCGGACCCGCCCGTGTGTCTGTTGCCGTTGATCGAAATCAAGGCTTTCGCGGTGCCGCGGTCTTAAGACTTTGAGCCCAAGCGGGGCAGAGGGCTTGAATATGACTGACTGGTCAGTCATATTATATGAATGCCGCGGATGACAGAAAAAGTGCGCCCGAGACGAAAGCTTGCACCCCGCAAGGGGGTGGCTGCGGCTGCGGCGGCCCGCACCCCCCAGCGCCAGGCCAGGGCAGCCGCGCGCCGCGACGCCATTCTGGCCGCCGCACTGGATGAATTTTCCGCCAAGGGATTTGCCGCCGCGCGTCTCGACGACGTGGCGAAACGGGCCGACGTCGCCAAGGGCACCATCTATCTTCACTTCGCCGACAAAGAGAGCCTGTTCCAGGAACTGATCCGGGTGATGCTCAGCCCGATGATCGGCGCCATCGCCGCCCTCGGCGCGGGCGATATGCCCATGAACGTCCTGGGCGAGCGGTTCATCGATCTGTTCGTGCGCGAGGTCTACGACACCCGGCGGCGGGATGTGATCCGCCTGATCATTACCGAGGGCCGCCGTTTCCCCAAGCTCGCCGAATTCTATTACCGCGAGGTGCTGTCGCGCCTCATCGAGACGGTGCGGACGCTGTTGCGCCGTGCGCTCGAGCGCGGCGAGCTTGCCGACGACGCACTGGTCCGCTTTCCGCAATTGCTGGTCGCGCCCGGCATCATCGCGATCTTCTGGAGCGGCTTGTTCGACCGTTTCGAACCGCTCGATGTGCGCGCCATGATGCGCGCCAATCTCGACCACCTGTTCGCGACGCGGAGACCCGCATGACGGCCAGCCTGCGCACCGCCGCCGCTGTTTGTCTGCTCGCGCTGGCGCTCGCGTCCTGCAACGCGCAGCCCGCGAGCTATCAGGGGTGGATCGAGGCGGACCTGATTTTCGTCGCCCCGGACGAGGTCGGCCGGGTGCAGACCTTGTCGGTGCAAGAGGGCGACACGGTCAAGACCGGCGCGCCGCTGTTCACCGTCGACGACGATTTGCAGGAGGCCGATCTCGCCCAGGTCAAAGCCTCGCTGACCAATGCGCAGCAGACCTACGATCGTGCCAGCATGCTGCTCAAGACCAGCGCCGGCACGCAAAAGGACTTCGATGCCGCGCAGGCGGCGTTGCGCGACGCGCAGGCGCGGCTCAACTCGGCGCAAACCCGGCTCACCCGCCGCAGCGTGTTCAGCCCGGTTAGCGGCACGGTCGAGGAAGTCTACTATCGGCCGGGCGAAATGGTGCCGGCGGATCGGCCGGTCGTCGCACTTTTGCCGCCGGGCAACATCAAGGTGCGCTTCTTCGTGCCCGAGGCGGTGCTGCCGCACATTGCTTACGGCGACACCGTCAAGATCGCCTGCGACGGCTGCGCCGGCGATCTCACCGCCCGCGTCAGCTTCATCGCCAAGCAATCCGAATACACGCCGCCGGTGATCTACAGCCGCGAGGAGCGCGCGCGGCTGGTGTTCCTGATCGAGGCGATACCCGAAAACCCCGGCGCCGTGCGCGTCGGCCAGCCGGTCGACGTGACGCTCGTTCCACCACCGGCGCAGACGGCGCAGGAAACGCCGCGATGAGCGCCGCCGCCGAAGGAAGCCCCGACATTGCCATCGACGTGCACGGCCTGACCAAAAAATTCGACGGCCGCGTGGTGGTGAGCGACCTCTCCATGCAGGTCAAGCGCGGCACCATTTATGGCTTCCTCGGGCCCAACGGCTCCGGCAAGACCACGACCATCCGTATGCTGTGCGGACTATTGACGCCCGACGAAGGCACCGGGACTTGCCTCGGCTACGACATCCGCACCGAGACCGACAAGATCAAGCTGCAGATCGGCTACATGACGCAGCGTTTCAGCCTGTATCAAGATCTCTCCGTGCGCGAAAATATGGAATTCATCGCCCGCATTTACGGCCTCGCCAGGCCGGTCGCGACCGCGCGCGCGGCGCTCGAGCGGCTCGGACTGTCCGGCCGCGAGGGCCAGCTTGCCGGCGAATTGTCCGGCGGCTGGAAGCAGCGGCTGGCGCTCGGCGCCTGTACGCTGCCGAGCCCGCGGCTGTTGCTGCTCGACGAACCGACGGCCGGCGTCGATCCCAAGGCGCGGCGCGAATTCTGGAACGAGATTCATGGTCTCGCCGCCGACGGCCTCACCGTGCTGGTCACCACTCATTACATGGACGAGGCCGAGCGCTGCAACGAGATCGCCTATATCGCCTATGGTAAATTGCTGGTCCACGGCACCGTCGAGGAGGTCATCGCGGCCTCGCACTTGACCACGTATGCCGTCAGCGCCGAACACGGCGAGGGACTGAGCCGGCTGTCCGATGAACTGACCGGGCGGCCGGGTGTCGACATGGTGGCGCAGTTCGGCACCAGCCTGCATGTCTCCGGCCGCGACGCGAGCGCGCTCGAAGCGGCGATCGCCCCCTACCGGCAGCGCACCGATCTGGCCTGGAAGAGCGCCGAACCCTCGCTGGAAGACGTGTTCATCGATCTGATGGGCAAGTCGAAGGACAATTACTGATGGCGCACCTGCTGCCGACGGAGGCTCCGCGCCGTCTCGGCGGCAGCGGACTGTTGCGCAAGACTTGGGCGGTGCTGGTGAAGGAGTTCATCCAGCTCAAGCGCGACCGCGTCTCCTTCGTCATGATCATCATGATCCCGCTGATGCAGCTCGTCCTGTTCGGCTATGCCATCAACACCAATCCGCGCAACTTGCCGACCGCCGTGCTGCTGCAGGAGCACAGCGATCTTGCCCGCTCCATCCTGGCGGCGCTGCAGAACACCAAATATTTCAAGGTCACCGCGCTGCCGCGTAACGAGGCCGAGCTCGACCGCTTGCTGCTCTCCGGACAGGTGCTGTTCGCCGTGGAAATTCCGGCCAATTTCGAGCGCGCCGTGCGCCGCGGCGACGACCCGGCGATGCTGGTTGCCGCCGACGGCACCGATCCGGTGGCCTCGGGCTCGGCGCTCGGCGCGCTCGACGAAGTGGTGCAGTCCGCTCTCGATCACGATCACGGACTGCCGCAAAGCGGCACGGCGCCGTTTCAGATCCTCACCCATGTACGCTACAACCCCGCCGGCTTGAGCCAGCTCAACATCGTGCCCGGGCTGGTCGGCACCATTCTCACCATGACCATGCTGATTTTCACCGCCTTGTCGGTGACGCGCGAGATCGAGCGCGGCACCATGGAAAGCCTGCTCGCCATGCCGATCACGCCGCTCGAGATCATGCTCGGCAAGATCGCGCCCTATGTGCTGGTCGGCTTCGTGCAAGCCGCCCTGATCATCGGCGTCGGCATTGCCCTGTTCGGCGTGCCGCTGATGGGCAGCCTGACGCTCTTGGCGCTGCTTTCGACGCTGTTCATCACCGCCAATCTGGCGATCGGCTACACGTTTTCGACCATCGCCCAGAACCAATTGCAGGCGATGCAGATGTCGCTGATGTTCTTTTTGCCGAATATTTTGTTGTCGGGTTTCATGTTCCCGTTCGCCGGCATGCCGGTCTGGGCGCAGTGGATCGGCGAGGCGCTGCCGCTGACGCATTATCTGCGCATCGTCCGCGCCATCATGCTCAAAGGCGCCGGGCTCTCCGTCATGGCCGACGACACCGCGGCGTTATTCGTGCTGACGCTCATTGCCATGGGCATCGCGGTGACGCGCTTCCGCCGCACGCTCGACTGATCGTGCCGGCCATCAATAGCGCGTGCTTATCATTAGACTAAGCGGCAGACGATTGCGTGGGCGAGGCCGTGATTATAGTAATCCGCCCCCAACCATCAGGCGATCAGCTGGCGAGCACGGTCTGTGAGATTGCCGGCGATGGCGTCTCTCCGTTCGCTAGCTTCCTATTCAAATAGCGCCGCACCCTGGCGGTATGACGCTCGAAGCAAAGATAAAATAGCCAGGC
>DATAWA010000226.1:0-15764 GCA_036267435.1 Xanthobacteraceae bacterium
CCTTCGCCGTCGAGTGTCTCGCCCGTTTTCAGCGCCCGCTTGGCGACCGCCACCGCGTCGCCGCGAAAGCCGCGGCAGCTTCCCGTCGGCTCGCCGCGCAGTGCGACATTGAGCGCCGAGATCGACAGCTCCAGGCCGATCAGATGGAACGGCTTGTACATCGCGGCATAACGGCCGGTCGCGTCGGTCGGCAGGCCGTATTGCTTGAAGCAGGCCGCGGCGTAATCGCTTTGCGCCTTGAGCACCACATAGACGCCCCAGCGCAAATCGCGCGGCACGGGCGAGCCGTCGCGCTTGAGCGACGACACCACCTCGACCATGCCGTCGGCTTCGAGCACGCCGCCGAGCGCTTGCGGCCGCAGCGTTTCGGCGAGCTGTTCGGCGCCGCAGGGCGGAAACATCAGGCCGTCCTGCGGCACATCGAGATCGCAGGCATTCGCCACCGCCGCCATCTCGATCGCCGACTTGGTGCCGTCGAGAAATGAATTGAACATCTGCGAATTCATGCCGGCGGCTTTGGCTTCTTCGGCGGTGAGTCCGTAATGCTGCCACACGCCGTCCGGCGTCACCGTATGATAGGCCGGCAGATATTTGGTACCCTTGCCGGCCGCGGCGACCGTAAATCCGGCGCTGCGCGCCCAGTCGACCATTTCCGAAATCAGCGCCGGCTGGTCGCCATAGGCCATGGAATAGACCACGCCGGCCTCGCGCGCCTTGCGGGCGAGCAGCGGACCGGCCAGCGCATCGGCCTCGACATTGACCATGACGATGTGCTTGCGCGCTTCGAACGCCGCCAGTGCATGCGCGATGCCGGCATTCGGGCTGCCGGTTGCCTCGATCACCACGTCGACGCGCGCGTCAGCGATGGCGGCGCGGCCGTCGTCGGCAAAGCGGGTGCGCGCGATGCGCGACGTGTCCCAGCCCACGGTCTTACAGGCAAGTTTGGCGCGTTCCGGATCGAGGTCGGCGATGACCGCGACCTCGAGACCTTTGATCGACGGCACCTGCGCCAGAAACATCGAGCAGAACTTGCCGGCGCCGATCAAGCCAATGCGAACCGGCTTGCCGGAATCAAGGCGCGCGGCGAGGAGGGATTGGAGGTTCATAGTCTATCCTTAACATCGTCATCCTGAGGCGGCCGCGAAGCGGCCCTCGAAGGATGTGGCTGAAACGCTCGGGCCGTCGCCCTTCGAGGCTCGCTTCGCTCGCACCTCAGGATGACGGACTGGAAATTATTCCGCCGCCACTTTGTGCGCTCGCGCATATTCCATCAGCGCATCGTCGGCGACCGGCACGATCGGCGCGAAATCGCGGTGCGCGATCCATTCGGCGCGGGTGAACTTGGTGATGTGGTTGGAGCAGGCGCACAGCGTCAGATAAACGATCTTGCGCGGATAGGGCGTGATGTTCGGCGGCGAGGCGTGCACCAGATTGCCGTGGAACATCAGCACCGAGCCGGGCTTGCCGGTCGGCGCCACGATGCCGCCTTCGGCGGCGAGCCGCGTTACCGTCTCCTTGTCCAGCGTCCACAGCGGATAGGACGTGGTCGCGGTGTCGTGGCCGGCCGCCAGCACGCCCTTCTTGTGGCTCTTCGGGATCAGCATCAGCGCGCCGTTGATCGGCATCACCTCGTCGAGGAAGATCGCGATGTTCATGGCGCGCGGTTCGGGCATGCCGTCGTCGCGCGCCCAGGTGCCGTAGTCCTGATGCCATTGCCAGACGTCGCCCTCGAAGGCGGCCTTGGCATTGAGCTTGAACTGATGGACGTAGACATCCTCGCCGAAAAGCTGGCGCAGCGGTTCGATCAGCCGCGGATGATGCGCCATCAGGCGAAACGTCTCGTTGAAGGTGTGCGCGGCAAAGGCGGTGCGCGGCGCGCCCGATTTCTCGCGCCATACTTCCTGGCGGTCGAGCCTGAGGATCGCCTCCGCGTCGTCGCGCAGCAGCGCGACCTCTTCCTCGGCAAAGCAATTCGGAAAGAACAGATAGCCCAGTTCGTCGAAGTCTTTGAGCTGCGTGGGCGTAAGGTTCATGGCGCGCTTCCGGTGTATTGTTGTAGGTCGGTCGACCAACACTCTACCACGTCATGGCCGGGCTCGTCCCGGCCATCCACGTCTTTGGTTCCAAAAACCAAGACGCAGATGTTCGTGGCTTATGCGCTCTCGGCCACCATGCAGTTCCGCATCCTGCCCAGGCCTTCGATCTCGGTCTCCATCACGTCGCCCACTTTGAGGAACGTGTTGGTGCCCTGGCCGACGCCGCCGCAGGTGCCGCAACTGAAAATATCGCCGCTCTCCAGGCTCAGAATGTTGGAGGCGTATTCGATCTGCTCCTGTGGCGTGAAGATGAATTGCGAGGTATTGCCGTTCTGCTTGACCTCGCCGTTCACGATGAGCCGGATGAACAGGTTCATGGCGTCCGCCACGAAGGCGCGCGGCACCAGAAACGGCCCCATCGGCGCGAAATTGTCATGACTCTTGCCGTTGAGCCAATCGGAGCGCAGCCCCGGCCGGTCGGCGCGGATCTGCAAGTCGCGCGCCGACACGTCGTTCGTCGTCATGAAGCCGGCGACATGATCGAGCGCGCGCTCGGTCGTGATGCGCTTGCCCGGCTTGCCGATGGCGAGCGCGATCTCGGCCTCCCAGTCGATTTTCTTCAGGCCCGCCGGAATGGCGATGTCGTCATGGGCGCCGCACAGCGTGCTCGGCGCCTTGAGGAAGAGATATGGATCGGACGTCGATTTTTCGCCGGTGAATTTCGGGCCTGTGGCCGGCGTCATGCCGGCGCGCAGCATTTCGTCGACATGCTCCTGAAAGTTCTGCGCGGCGTAGAACATTTTGCCGGGCCGGCGTACCGGCGACAGCGGGCGCAAGTCAGTGAGCTTTTGCGCGCCGGGTTTGCCCTCCTTCTCGAGAGAGGCGACGATGTCCTGCAATTTCGCGAAATTGGCATCCCAGTCTTCCAGCAGTCCGTCGATGCTGCTGGCCGATCCCGACAAGCGCGCGTGCGGCAAGTCATAGGCGAAGTGCGTCGCCCCAAGCGCGAAAATGTCATCGCCGATGACGATCCCGGCGAACGGCTTGTCGCCGGGTTTTGCAAAGGTGCCGAGCTTGAAAGG
The DNA here is from genome assembly GCA_036267435.1 of Xanthobacteraceae bacterium. GTDB lineage: Bacteria > Pseudomonadota > Alphaproteobacteria > Rhizobiales > Xanthobacteraceae > BOG-931. Next base: position 3,119 of record DATAWA010000226.1, read on the forward strand.
CGTGCCGTTCATGCGCGCCTCATGGTTTCTTGGCGTCGGCGTAGGGATAAACCAGGTTGCCGGTCTTGTAGTCATCCGGCCATACGATGACTTCGTGCGTGGTGTCCTTGAACTGGTCCATCGAATTGCCGGTAACGTGCTGAAACTGGGTGAAGAACACGCGCGACTTCGCCCATTCGCCGTCCTTGCCGAATTTGACCGGCCCGACCACGGTCGAAAAGGTGTGGCTTCGCATGTAGGCGGCGAGCTTGACCTGATCGAGTGTCTTGGCGCCCTCGACCGCTTCGCCCAGCACCTGGCCCGCCGAATAGGCGAGCGGCGGAAAGGACCAGCCCATCGGGTCGATCTTGTCCTCTTTGGCGATCGGCTGATATTTGGCGAAAAGCTCCTTGGTGCCGGCAAACACCAAGGACGGCGCCGGCAGGAACACTTCGTTGTTGACGATGCCGTTCATCAGCGGGCCGAGCTGTGCCTTGATCGGCGTGACCAGTAGCCCGATCAAAGCGCCGCCGAACATTTTCGGGGTCAGTCCGACTTCATTGGCGGCGCGCACGATGCCGACCGAATCCGGCGGATAGGCCGCGACAAAGACGATGTCGGGATTGAGCGCCTGCACCGCGCGCATGATCGGCGTGTAGTCGGTCGTGGTCGGCGGGTATTTCTGATCGAGCACGGTCTGGAAGCCGCCGAGTTCCTTGATGCTTTCGCGCGCGCCGTCGGCGGCGTTCTGGGCGAATTCGGCGTCGGCGGCGACGATCGCCACCGTCTTCGGCCGCGGCTTTTGCGCCGCCGCCATTTCGAAGAAGCCGTAGGCAAAGGACCGCTTCGGCTCCGGTCCGGTCGGCAGCATCGAGAAATACTGGTCGTAGTGGAATTTGCTGTTGGCGGCGTTGGCCAATATCCCGATCGTAGTCTTGTGGTACTGCATCAGCACCGGAATTGCCGGTGCCACCATGTTGGTCGCATAAGGCCCGATCAGGAGGTCGACTTTGTCGACCTCGATCAGCTTGGTGTAGAGGCCGGGAACGTTTTGCGGGTTGCTCTGGTCATCGTAATAGACGAGTTCTACTTGCCGACCGAGCAAGCCGCCTTTGGCGTTGACGTCGTCGCGCCAGATGCGCAAGCCCGCCAGCACTTGCTTGCCGATCGGCGCTACACCGCCGGTCAGCGCGACGCTCAAACCCACTTTGATCGGTTCCGCGGCTCTGGCGGCGGCCGATACGAACAGCATAGCAACGGCAAATAAAATCGCGCAGCCGCGACGGCTCCAATGACGCATGTACTCTCCTCCCCTGCGCGCCTGTTGGCGGCGCGCTTGTTTGCGGGAAGGTTATCGCGCCGCGCTTTTTTGCGCCAGACCAATCAGACGCCGCGAAATACCGCCTTGCGCTTGGCGTGGAAGGCCTCGACGCCTTCGCGGAAGTCTTCGGATTGCCGCAACCGGCTGTAGCAATGGCCTTCCAATTCGATGGCCGCTTCGAGGTTGGTGTCCTCGGTCGCGTTCAGGAGCGTCTTGGCGGTGCGTTGCGCGAGCGGCGAAAATCCGCGCAGTTCCTCGGCCAGAGCATCGGTCGCGGCTTCCAATTTCTCGTCGGACACGCATTCGGTGGCGATGCCCCAATCGTAGGCCTGTTTGGCCGCAATGCGCTTGCTGCGCATGACGATGCCCTTGGTGCGGGTGATGCCGATGATCTTTTGCAGCCGCGCCGAGCCGCCGGAACCGGGAATCTGGCCGAGCCGCTGCTCGGGCAAGGCATATTGGCAGGTCTCGGACACCAGGCGGAAATCGCAGGCGAGTGAAATCTCGAAGCCGACGCCGAAGCAATAGCCGCGGTTGGCGACAATGACCGGCTTGCCGCAGCGCGCCGGCGCAGCAATGTTCCAGGCGAGCTTCGAGACATGCTCGGGCGACGCTGCCAGGAAGCCCGCGATATTGCCGCCGCTCGAAAAATGCTGGCCTACGGCGCGCAGCACGATGACGCGAACGCGGGCATCCTCATCGAGCGTCTCGAACACGAGACGCAACTGATCGCGCTCGCCCATCTCGATGACATTGAGCGGCGGCCGGTCGAGCACGATATCGGCGCGCTCGCGCTCCGGGTCGATCTCGACACGAAAGCCGTCGAGCGTCTGCAAGCGCGGATCGGAGAAAGCATAGGCGACGAAACTCATGACTCTGGTCCTCAAGCGGAGAGTGTGGACGTGCTGGAATGCGCTTTCGCCGGCTCGTATTCGCCGGCGACAAGCTTGCGCCGCAAAAGCTTGCCGACCGGCGACTTCGGGATGTCGGCAACGAAGATATAGCGCCGCGGCCGCTTGAAGCCGGCGAGGCCGGAATTGCGGCAGAACGCATCGAGCGCGTCGGCGTCGACCGTGGCGCGCGGCTTGACGAAGGCGGCGACGATTTTGCCCCAACGCTCGTCAGGCAGCCCGACCACCGCGACCTCCGACACCGCGGCATGCAGCGACAGGCAGGATTCGATCTCCACCGGCGAGACGTTCTCGCCGCCGGTGATGATCATATCGTCGACCCGCCCGGTGACGAACAGGTCGCCATCGGCATCGAGAAAGCCGGTATCGCCGGTGAAATACCAGCCTTGGCGGAGCGCCTTGGCGTCCGCGTCGGGCCGCCGCCAATAGCCTTCGAAGGATTCGTCGCCGGCCAGAAGTGCAATGATCTCGCCGTCCTCGCCGATGTCGGCAAACTCCTCGACCGTCTTGGCGCCGAGTTTCACCACCCGCACCAGCTGATTGATGCCGGCGCGTCCGGCGGAGCCGGGCTTTGCCGGCGCGTCCTGATCGATGGTGAAGGTATAAACTTCCGATGAGCCATAATGATTGACGAACGGCTCCGGCTTGAACGCCGCCTGCAATTGTTTGAGCAAGCCGTCGGTCATCGGTGCGCCGGCGAAGCCGAGCTTGCGTACCGAGCTGACGTCGCTTTGTTCGAACAGCGGGTGATGAACGAGGTCGTGATAGAGCGTCGGCACCAGATAAAGATTGCTGACGCGCTCGGCGGCGATCAGCTTCAGCGCCGCTGCGACGTCGAACCGGCGCAAGCAGACGAAGGCACCGCCGATGAGCGACATGGCCAGGAGCGAGCGTACCCCCATGGTGTGATAGAGCGGCATGACGCCGAGCGTGCGCTCGCCATCGCCGTGAAGATTTCGGCGGTAAAGATTTTGCGCAACATGCGCGATCGCCGCGGCCCGTTCGGCGAACTGGCGGCGCGGCACGCCTTTCGGCCGTGCCGTGGTGCCGGAGGTGTAGAGCATGACCGACCAAGCGTCGGCGGCAACGCGCGGCGTGACGTCGGGCGCCGTTTGCGCGACGAGCGCGCCGAACGCGATGGCGGGTGGCGGCGCGGTATCGATCGCGATCCGCGGCAGGTGCTGCGCCAGGACGGATCCGGCAACCGCCGCGGCGGAGGCGTCCTCATAGGCGACGGCCTTGGCCTCGGCATTGTCGAGATAGAAATCGAGCTCGCTTGCGGTCGAGCGCCAGTTGACCGGGGTGATGACGATGCCGGCGAATTGGCAGGCCCAATGCAGCGTCGCTGCTTCGGCGCGGTTTTGCAGCACGGTGACGAGGTGGTCGCCGGGTTTGAGTCCGATAGCGTCGAAGCCTTGGACCAGCGCCGAAATTTGCCGGTACCACTGCGTGTAAGTCAGGCGCAGTTCGCCGTCGGCGATGGCCAGCGCATTTGGATCGCGGGCGACGCTGCCGAGAAAGCTAAGGCCTAGATCGAGCATGCGGCAATGATAGGCTTTTGCCGCGCGCCGACAAAGCAGGCGGCGCAAAAAGCCGAAAGGTGCACGGCCATATGCCGATTGAGGAACGGGTCTTTATCGCCGGCGCCGGGCCGGTTGGCCTCGTTGCGGCCGCCAATCTCGTGCGCCACGGCGTGCCGGTCACGGTCTTCGAGGCGGGCGACGCGCTGGCCGAGGAATCGCGCGCCTCCACCTTCCATCCGCCGACCCTCGACATGCTCGATAAATTCGGCGCCGCCGGCCCGCTCATCGCACAGGGGCTGAAAGCCCCGCAGGTGCAGTACCGCACCCGGGACGGCGTGATCGCCACCTTCGATTTTGGCGCCATCGCCGATGTCACCCGCCATCCGTTCCACGTCCAGGCCGAGCAGTTCAAGCTGACACGGATCCTCTACGAGCGGCTTGCCGGCCGTGCCGGCTTTCGCATCGAATTCGGCGTCAAGATCGCGAATGTCGAGCAGGATTCCGCCGCGGTTCATGTGACGGTCGACCGTCACGGCGCGACGGAGCGCCGTTCGGGCCGCTGGCTCATCGGCGCCGACGGGGCACGCAGCGAGGTGCGCCGTGCGCTGGCCATCGAATTCGCCGGCTTCACCTGGCCCGAGCGCTTTCTGGTGGTTTCGACGCCGTTCGATTTCCGCGCGGTCATCGCGGAACTGGCTTCGGTGACCTACGTGGCCGATCCGGTGCGATGGCATTTTCTCTTGGAAATTCCGGGTAGCATCTGGCGCGTGATGTTTCCGCTGACCGAGACCGCTAGCGATGCGGAGGTCCTCGGCCGCGCCTTTGCCGATCGGCTGATGGCTGGCGTCGTGCCCGGAGTGGCGAGCTACGAGATTGCCCACACGACGCTGTACAAAGTGCATCAGCGCGTCGCCAAGAGTTTTCGTGCCGGCCGCGTGTTCCTCGCCGGGGACGCGGCGCACGTCAACAATCCGCTTGGCGGCATGGGCATGAATGGCGGCATCCACGACGCCGTCAATCTGACCGAACGGCTTGCCGTGGTCATTGCTGGTGCGCCGGAAGCCGAAGTCGACCGATACGAGCGGCAGCGCCGCGCGATCACGCTGGAATACATCGAAAAACAGACCATCGCGAACAAGCGAAATCTGGAATGCGCCAATCCCGATTTCGCCGCCACGCTCAAACGCACGGCAGCCGACCCGCAGCTTACGCGCGACTATCTGTTGCGCCTGGCGATGATCGCAAGCCTGCGCCGCGCCGCCGAGCTTGGATAACTTTATCTTTTGCGCATGATCCCTCGGGTCGGGCCCGAGGGCATGCTTATCGGAAAGCGGCTTCCACCCTCGGAATCAAGTCTGAGGGTCAGGCGTTTTCCGGATCATGCGCTACTCGCGCGTCGGGAAGAGCGCTGCCGGGAAATCGGCGGCGGAGCGGTGCGGCCGCTGCCGCGGTTTGTAGTCCGGATGCGGATTGGGATCCGGTTCCACGGCACGGCGATAGAGGTGCCAGGTGGCATGGCCGAGCACCGGCATCACCACAGTCAGGCCCAGGAAGAACGGAATCGAGCCTATCACCAAGAGCGCGGCGACGATGAAGCCCCACAGCGCCATGGTGCCGGGATTGGCCTTGACTACCCGGATCGAGGTCAACAGCGCGATCGCGGCGCCAACGTCGCGATCGAGCAAGAGCGGAAACGAAATCGCCCCGATGGTCAGCGCCAACACGGCGAACAAAAAGCCTATGCCGGTGCCGACGACGATCAGCGTCCATCCGGCCGGCGTGGTGAGAACCTCGATTGCGAATTGCCGGATCGAGACTGGTGCGAAATAGCCGAAGGTGGCGACATAGATCGCCTCGGCAACCGCGAGCCAGATCAGGAAGATCGCCATCATCAGCACGCCAAGCGCAACGATGGCGCCGAGCGACGGCGAATGCAGAACGTCCAAGGCATGGATCGATGAGCTGTCGAGGCCGGCCTCGCGGCGCCGGCTCAACTCGTAAAGGCCGATCGCGGCGAGCGGTCCGACCAGGGCGAAGCCCGCGGCAATCGGAAAGGCCAGCGGCAAGGTCGAATTGCCGAGCGTCATCCCGATCAGGACCAAGCCGAGCAGCGGATAGACCACGCACAGAAACACGGCGTGACTAGGCATGGCGGTGAAGTCGTCGATGCCGCGTGCCAGCGATTGATAGAGATCGGACGGAGAGATGCGGCGAACAATAGGCTGTGCGGCATTGCTGCTCGCGCCGACGAGAATATGTGCATAGGCCATGGCGCTCCTCCTGAACCCGATGGGTTCAATTGCCTGAAGGTCTTGCGCCTGCGGCCGGGGCCGAAAGGCGCCCGAGACTCATTGGCAGCGTGATCTTTGCCGGAACGTTTCATCCGTTCCGCGTCACGCCTTTAAGTTCATGCATGATGCCACGCGACGGACGGCGATGCACGAAGCAGTCGGGGGTCGCCGTATCACATTCGGGTGTTGTGCCGGCATGGTGCGACGCAATAGCCGCGCTGCGGTTGCGAGCGAAAAGAAAAATCCGCGATAAAGTTTAGCAAAAGAACTAAAAGAAAAGGGCTCCCTGTGGAGCCCTTTTCAGAGTTAGCGCGTGTCAATCGGCGGAATTACCGATGCCCGTGACGGAAATGCCCGTGACCGTGCCAACCACCGCCGCCGCCAATCACGACACCGGGGCCGCCGTAATAATCGTAGTAAGTGCCGCCGCAAGGGTAATTGTAGCCGCAGCCGTTATAGGAATCGTAATACGGCCCCGGGCCGCCAACGCCGACCCCGACCGGGCCCACATGGACCCCGACGAAGGCCATCGCCGGCGCCGCGGTGGCAAGCACCGCTGCGGTCGCAAGCGCGAGCGTGAGTTTCTTCATTTGCAATCTCCTTTGGGTTTCATTCCCCACGGGCTTATTCCCCCGCGCGCGGTTCCAGGAGGGGCAACGCATGACCGCGACACGCCGTTCCCCTGCCGTCGGGAACCAGCCGGCCGAATCATCACAAAAATTTTCAGAAACATGCGGAACCCGGCTTATTCCGCTGCAAGCGGCAGCGGTTCCGCTTCATCATGCTCGGCGCTGCCGCCGCGCAGCCATTCCTGGAACCGGTCGAGATAGAGATAAATCACCGGTGTCGTGAACAAAGTGAGCAACTGACTGACTGCCAGCCCGCCGACCATGGCGTAACCCAGCGGTTGGCGCAGTTCCGATCCCGAGCCGTGGCCGAACATCAACGGCAGGCCGCTTAGCAGCGCCGTCATTGTCGTCATCACGATGGGCCGGAAGCGCAGCAGGCACGCTTGGCGAATCGCCTCGCGGGCCGGCAAGCCGGCGCGTTCGCGATTGATGGCGAAGTCGACCAGCATGATGCCGTTCTTCTTGACGATGCCGATGAGCAGGATGATGCCGATGATGCCGATCACCGACAGATCGAAGCCGCCGATCATCAGCGCCAGCAGCGCGCCGACGCCGGCCGACGGCAGGGTCGAAAGAATGGTCAGCGGGTGGATGTAGCTTTCGTAAAGTACGCCGAGGATAACATAGACCACGACCAATGAGGCGGCGATCAGGATCGGCTCGTTCGACAGCGCCGCTTGGAACGCCTGCGCGTTGCCCTGGAAAGTGCCGATGATCGATGCCGGCATGCCGATCTGATCGGCGGTCTCTTGGATGGCGTCGACCGCTTGGCCGAGCGCGACGCCTGCCGGCAGATTGAACGTCATCGTCACGGCCGGGAATTGTCCCGAATGCGAGACCAACAGCGGTCCAACGTGACTGGTGTCCACGTTGATCAGGGTCGATAGCGGAATGAGCTGCCCGTTGGTCGGCGCCTTAATGTAAAGCTGGTTGAATGTGTCCAGCTTGCCCTGCAGGTCCGGCGTCACTTCGAGCACGACGTAATACGAATTGTTGGTGAAGTACTGCGTCACGTCGTTCTGTCCGAAGGCATCGTTTAGGGTGTTGTCGATGACCTGCGGCAGGATGCCAAAGCGGGAGGCGGCATCGCGATTGATGGTGATCGTAACCTGTGGTGCATTGTTCTCAGCGTCGGTGGCAACGTCCGCGAGCTGCGGCAGCGTCTTGAGTTTCGCCATCAGCCGCGGCGCCCAGGTGTTCAACTGGGTCAGATCAGGGTCCTGCAGCACGTATTGGAACTGGCCGCGGGCAATGCGGCCGCCGACGGTGATGTCTTGCGCCGGTTGCAGAAACAGTCTCGCGCCCGGCACCTGGGCAAGCTTGGGCCGCAGCCGGTCGATGATCTGCGACGCCGAGGCCTCGCGGTCGTCGCGCAGCTTCAGTCCGATGATGAAACGCCCGGTATTCTGCGTATTGCCGTAACTCGGGCCGAAGAACGATCCGAAATCGGCGATGTCGGGATCTTGCTCGATGATGGCCGAAAGTCGCCGCTGGACCGCTTTCATCCTTGCCGGCGAGACGTCCTGGCCGGCTTCCGAAATGCCGAGAACGAGGCCGGTATCCTGCGTCGGAAAAAAGCCCTTGGGGATCGTTACGAACAGGATGCCGGTGACCGTCAGCGTCGCCAGGAATACCAACAGCGTGACGAATTGATGCCGCAACACGACGTCGAGGCCGCGCCGGTACCCGTCCAAGAGCGTGTCGAAGCATTTCTCGATGAAACGATACAGCCGGCCATGTTCGCGCTCATGCTCGCTGACCAGGAAGCGCGAGCACAACATCGGCGTCAGTGTCAGCGAGACCACCACCGAGACCGCAATTGCAGCAATGACGGTGATGGCGAATTCGTGGAACAGCCGGCCGACGATGCCGCTCATCAGCAAAAGCGGAATGAAGACGGCGACCAGCGAAATACTGATCGAAAGCACGGTAAAGCCGATTTCACGCGCACCCTTGATCGCCGATTGCAGCGGTGTGGTGCCGGCCTCCAGGTGGCGGAAGATATTCTCGACCACCACGATGGCGTCGTCGACGACGAAGCCGACGGCTATGGTCATCGCCATCAGAGACAGGTTGTCCAGGCTGAAGCCGGCCAGGTAGATAATGGCCGTGGCGCCAAGCAACGACAGCGGCACGGCCGCGCCGGGAATGATGGTGGCGTGAATGCTGCGCAGGAACAGCAGGATTACCATCACCACGAGAGCGCAGGACAATAGCAGCGTGAACTCGACGTCTTTGACCGCGGCGCGGATGGTCTGGGTGCGGTCGATCACCGTGGCGAGATGAATGCCCGCCGGAATGACCGAATGCATGTTCGCCAGCGCCGCCTTGATGTGATCGACAGTGTCGATGACGTTGGCGCCGGGCTGTTTGAAGACGAGCAGCATCACCGCTGTCTGCTCGCGGTGCAGGGCGCCCAACGTCACGTCCTGGGGCCCGTCGATCGCCTTGCCGATGTCGCGGATGCGGACCGGCGCGCCGTTGCGGTAAGCCACGATCACGTCGTTATACGGGCCGGCTTCGGTCAACTGGTCGTTGTCGACGATGGTGAAGGTTTGCTCCTTGCCGAGCATCGTGCCCTTGGCGGCATCGGTCGTCGTGGCGAGCAAGGCCACGCGCACGTCTTCCATCGTCAGGCCGCGTGCCGTGAGCTTGGCCGGATCGATTTGCACGCGGACCGCCGGACGCTGCTGGCCGCCGATGGCGACAAGCGAGACGCCGGTAATCTGCGAAATCTGCGTCGCGACGACGTTTTCGGCGAAGTCGTCCACCTTCGGCAGCGGTATCGTTTTCGACGTCGCGGCGACGATGAGGATCGGCGAGTCGGCCGGGTTGACCTTTTTATAGGTTGGCGGGTTGGTGAGGTTTTTCGGCAGATAGGGTCCGGCCGCGGTGATCGCCGCCTGAACGTCCTGCGCCGCGCCGTCGATGGCGCGGTTGAGGTCGAACTGCAAAGTGATCACGGTCGAGCCGAGCGAACTCACCGAACTCATCTGCGTCACGCCGGCGATCTGGCCGAATTGGCGCTCGAGCGGCGTGGCGACGGTAGCGCCCATCGTTTCCGGGCTGGCGCCGCTCAACGTGGCTGTCACTTGGATGGTCGGAAAATCGACCTGCGGCAACGGCGCTACGGGCAGCAACGGGAAAGCGACGATTCCCACGAGCGCCAGCGCGGCCATCAAGAGCGATGTCGCGATCGGCCGGCGAATGAAGATCTCAGAGAAGTTCATCAGCTCTTATCCGCCTGCTGCTTGACGGCATTGGCTGCTGGAATGGGGGATCGGATCGCCACGCGCGCGCCCTGGTCCAAGCGCGATTGACCGTCCACCACCACCCGCTCGCCGGCGTCGAGGCCTTTTTTGGCGATCGCCAGCTCTTCACTGACCGGCTCAACATCGATCGCCCGTTGCTCGGCGGTGTTGTCGGGTTTGATCACCCAGACATAGAAGCCGTCCGGACCGCGCTGCAACGCGGTTGCCGGCACGGTCACTGCGTCTTTGTGGGTCGTGATCAGGATGTGGATGTGTACAAAGCCGCCCGGCCATAGCCGCTCATCGGTGTTGGGAAACTCCGCCTTCAACTGAATGGTGCTGGTCGACTGATCGATCTGATTGTTGATGAGCAGAAGCTTGCCCTCTGCCAGCTGCGCTTTGTTGTCCTGGTCGAAAGCAAGCACCGATACGGTGCCCCGCAGCATGGCTTCGCGTACCGGTGCGAGGTCGCTCTGCGGCAGCGTGAAAATGACGGTGCACGGCTTGATCTGCGTCAGCACCGTCAACGGACTGACGTCGTTGGTGTGGATGATGTTGCCGATGTCGACTTGCCGGAAACCGACGACGCCGTCGATCGGGGCGGTAATGGTTGCGTAATTGAGCTGCGTCCGCGCCGCCTCGATGGCGGCCTGATCGGCGTCAAGCGTCGCTTTGATGGTGTCGACCTTGGCCTGCTGGGTATCGACGTCCTGCTGGGTCTCCGCATTGCGCAGCACGAGAGTCCTAAAGCGCGCCAAATCCTTCTCGGCGTCGATGAGCTGCGCCTGATCCTCGCTCTTCTTGGCGACCGCTTGATCGTAGGCGGCCTGGAACGGCGCCGGATCTATTCTCGCCAGTACGTCGCCCTTGCGGACGTCCTGGCCCTGGCGAAAATCCACGGAAACAATCTGGCCGGTGACCTGAGCGCGGATCGCTACGGTGTTGAGCGCCTGCACGGTACCGAGGGCGTCATAGTAGATCGGCACGTCCTGCTGTGCCGCTGCGGCGACAACGACCGGAACCGAGGGCGGCGTGGCGCGGACGGTTTGGCTGTTGCCGTGGCGCCAAAAAATCACCGCGGCGGCTACGGCTGCCACCGCGATCGCTGCACACCCCCACACTGCCCGCCGGGATCTTGGCCGGGTCATCCACGCCCTCATGGCCTAGCTATACCTTGGTTCTGCAACCCCTCAAACTTCAACTTTATTCCCCGTTCCGTAGAGCCGGTCCGGGCGAAGTATCGGGAGCCCAAGCGACTATATCCAGCCGCGAAAACGATCAATGGGTAGCGTATTAAAGTTAATTAACGTGCAGCCGGCACGGCCGATTAACGTTGCTATCGTAACCCTCATAGGAACCGCGAGTTCGGCCTTGATAGAAGGCGCGAGCTCATGCCTATTCCATTTGAATTCTCAGGAGAAAGTCGGCTTTTCCGGTGTTGTCGCGCCCCAAGGATTGTGAATCCGGTATCGTGGTGCTGATCCGCGCTTTCGACGGCGGCGGCGCCCAGCGCGACATGGTCCTGCTATGCAATGCGCTTTCCGCCAAAGGTGTCGCGCCGACCATTTTGACTTTGCTTGCCGATGGGCCGTTACGGTCACTGGTCGACCCTTCCGTTCGCGTCGTCGAACTGCCGGGAGGGAAATTGCGCTATGCGCTTCCCGGCTTGCGGCGTGTGATCCGTTCGCTCAAGCCCGGTATTGTAGTCAGCTCCGAAGCGGCCCTTAATCTGTGCGCCTTGATTGCGGTCCATACCTTGCCGCGAGCGAGCCGGCCCAAACTTGTCTTGCGTGAAGTCAGCAGCCCTTTGGTCGCCCAGTACCGCGACCCCTATTTGCAGAACCGCATAGCCTATTGGCTGCTGCGATGGCTCTATCGGCGCGCCGATCGCATCGTCGCGCTGACCGACGGCGACCGGCACGATCTGGCGCGGATATTTTCGATCCCGGAAAAGATCATCTCGGTCATGCCGACCAACGCAGTCATTCCTCCGGCAATAGTGCGGCGTTTGTCGCAATGGGACGGCGAAACCGGGCGCGAACGCGATCTCATCGTCTGCGTTGCGCGGCTGTCGCCCGAGAAAGATCATCTCACTTTGCTGCGCGCGATGACATTGCTACCGCCGCAGCGGTCTTGGCGGTTGGCGATCATTGGCGACGGTCCGGAGCGCGGGCCGCTCGAGGAATTCGTGCGCGACAACGGGCTGCAAGGTCGCGTCGCCTTCACCGGCTACTCCGCCGATCCGTTCGGCTGGATGATGCGCGGCCGCGTCGCCGTGCTGTCGTCGGCGCATGAGGGGTTGCCGGGAGTCCTGATGGAGGCGCTCGCCTGCGGCACTCCTGTCGTCTCCACCGATTGCAGCTATGGGCCGCGCGACATTTTACAGAACGGCCGCTATGGCACGCTGACGCCGGTCGGCGACGCCCCGGCCATGGCGGCTGCCATCGACGCCGCCATGGATGAGGTGCCGGATCGGCGGCTCTTGATGGCGCGCGGTCTCGACTACACTGCCGCCAAGGCGGCGGACCGGTTTCTAGAAATTCTGGCGGAAGTGCAACCGACGCTACCCAGCCGAGCCTTGGCGGTGTCGGGCGCGGCGTGAGGTCACTTATGTTCCGGCCATTTTTCCAGGGAGTTTTGCGCAAAGGCGCGCGGCATCATCGTTCGAAGCCTTTTGCCATGCGCAACGCAGCGCCGCTCGTCAGCTTTACCTTCGACGATGTGCCCGCCTCGGCTTATGT
>DATAWA010000227.1:0-14166 GCA_036267435.1 Xanthobacteraceae bacterium
GATTGCCTTAAGCGGTCGGGCCAAACCACAGAAACGACGTATTCTCCACGAAAACAGATGGTTCCGCGCCGGGAAGCGAGGTCAGCGAGTGCCGCCCTTCATTGTCCTGCAGCAGACCATCCGCCACGCCGGCCGCGCCGCGTTCGCGGCGTTTTTCATCTTGGCGGTCGTCGTGGCGGCTTTGGCTGCGGATGCCGGCCATTGCGCCGCCGCCCAAGGCCGGCTGGAGGCTCAATATACCGCTAGCATCGCCGGAATACCGATCGGCCATGGCAGCTGGACAGTCGAGGTCTCCAATAACCAGTACACCGCCGCGGCCAGCGGCACGACCACGGGTCTGATCAAGTTCTTTACCGGCGCTCATGGCACCAGCGCGGCGCACGGTGTCCTCGCCGCGGGCCAAATGGAGCCGACCAGTTACGGCGAAACCATCACCTGGGACGGCAAGGTCGACGATGTACGCATGGCGCTTTCAGCCGGCAGGGTGACCGACTTTGCTGCCGAACCGCCGCTGCCTCCCGCTCCGGATCGGATCCCGGTCACCGATGCCGACCGTCGCGGCGTGTTCGATCCGATGACTTCGATGCTCAATGACGTGGCCGGCAGCGGCGATCCGGTCACCCCGCAGGCCTGCGTGCGCAAGGTCCCGGTCTTCGACGGCCGCGTGCGCTACGACTTGCGCAGTGAATATAAGCGCATGGAGATGGTCAAAGCGGACCGAGGCTATACCGGACCGGCCGCTGTCTGCGCTGTCTATTTCACGCCGATCGCCGGCTATGTGCCGAGCCGTCCCGCGGTCAAGTATCTGATCACGCTCCACGACGCCGAGGTCTGGCTGGCGCCGATCGCCGGCACCCGGATCCTGGTGCCGTTCCGCTTCTCGATGCCGACGCCGATTGGCACCGGACTGTTGCAAGCGACCGAATTCGTCTCGGTGCCGCTGCCGCGGACAGCGGCCAAAACCGAGTGACGCTCGCTGTCGCGGTTTTCACCGGGCCTTGCGGCGCGACCAGGCTTTCCCCCATTATCCACAGGCTGACTGCCCTTGACTCGCCGTGAAATCGTGGCTGTCGCAGCCGTTAACGGACTTGGAGCCGGTACAGGGCTCCAAAAGCGCGGATTTCACCCGATCTGGTATTCACAACCGATTGTCGAACCATATATCGCAGTGAACGAATTCGAACATGCGCAGAGTCGCCGATTCGGGCGCGATTCGTTCCAGACTCGTTCCACATCTTAAGCACAGGCTTTCCAGCGTCACGTTGTGGTACAGATGACCGTGCTTGATAGTGTTCATGCTGCGTCGATGCCGGGTTTTTGATGCCGATTTCGTTTTCGCCTCCCCCAGACCGTGATTCGCGCGCGCGCGGTGCCGGTGTTACCGCCGTGTTGGGTCCAACCAACACCGGTAAGACCCACCTCGCCATCGAGCGGATGCTGGCGCACTCCTCCGGCATGATCGGGCTGCCGCTGCGGCTGCTCGCCCGCGAAGTCTATAACCGGGCCGTGGAGCGGGTCGGCGCCGACGCTGTGGCGCTCATCACCGGCGAAGAGAAAATCAAACCGGCTAATCCGCGCTTCTGGGTCGCGACCGTCGAGGCGATGCCGCGCGACCTCGATGTCGCCTTCCTGGCCGTTGACGAAATCCAGCTCGCCGGCGATTTCGAGCGCGGGCATGTCTTTACCGATCGTATGCTGAACCGGCGCGGACGCGAAGAAACACTGGTGCTCGGCGCCGCGACCATGAAGCCGATCGTAGAGCGGCTATTGCCCGGCGCCAGCATCGTCAGCCGTCCGCGTCTGTCGCAACTCACTTTCTCCGGCGAAAAAAAACTGACCCGGCTGCCGCGCCGGTCGGCGATCGTCGCGTTCTCCGCCGAGGAAGTTTACGCCATCGCCGAATTGATCCGCCGCCAGCGCGGCGGCGCCGCGGTCGTGCTCGGGGCGCTGTCACCGCGCACGCGCAATGCTCAAGTCGAGCTCTACCAATCCGGTCAGGTTGACTATCTCGTGGCAACCGACGCCATCGGCATGGGGCTCAATCTCGATGTCGACCACATCGCCTTTGCTTCCGACCGCAAGTTCGATGGCTACCAGTTTCGCAAGCTGAGCCCGTCCGAATTTGCTCAGATCGCCGGCCGCGCCGGGCGTGCGATGCGCGACGGCACATTCGGCACCAGCGGCCGCTGCCCGCCGTTCGAGCCCGAACTGGTGCAGGCGCTCGAAGCGCACAACTTCGAGCCGGTGAAAATGGTGCAGTGGCGCAACAGCGATCTCGATTTTTCATCCGTTGGCGCCCTGCAGGCTACGCTGGCCGCGGCGCCCACCGAAAGCGCGCTGGCGCGCGCGCCGGTCGCCGAAGACATTCTGGTGCTCGACCATGCCGCGCGCGACGATAACGTGCGCGCGCTGACGCGAACGGCCGCGGACGTCGAGCGGCTGTGGGACGTTTGCCAGCTTCCGGATTATCGCAAGATCGCACCGGCCAATCACGCCGAACTGGCGGTTACGGTCTATGGCTTTCTGCAGCGCGACGGCACGATCAAAAACGACTGGTTCGCGCATCAAGTGGCGTTTGCGGACCGTACTGACGGCGACATCGACACGCTGTCCACCCGCATCGCCCATATCCGCACTTGGACCTTCGCCGCCAACCGACCGGATTGGCTTGCCGATCCGGAGCATTGGCAAGGCGTCACGCGAGGTGTCGAAGATCGCCTCTCGGACGCCTTGCATGAGCGGCTGACCGAACGCTTTGTCGATCGCCGCACCAGCGTGTTGATGCGGCGGCTGCGCGAAAACGCCACCTTCGAACCCGAGTTCAACAAGAGCGGGGAGGTCGCGGTCGAAGGCCACGTGATCGGTAGGCTCGATGGCTTTGTCTTCCTGCCCGACGCATCGTCGGGCGGTTCGGAGGCCAAGGCGCTGCAGAATGCCGCGCAAAAGGCGCTTGCCGGGGAAATCGCCGCACGCGCCGCGCGGCTGGTCGAGGCGCCGGACTCCCAATTCGTGCTCGCTGCCGACGGAACGCTGCGCTGGACCGGTGCCGCGGTCGGCAAGCTCCAGGCCGGCGAAGACATCCTGCGTCCGCGCGTAAGGTTGATCGCGGACGAGCATTTGACCGGCGCGCCCCGCGACTCTGTCGAAACGCGACTCGGCGCCTGGCTCAAATCGCATATTGAAAAATTGCTCGGCCTCCTGATGCAATTGGGGGGCGCGGAGGACGTCACCGGCATCGCCCGCGGCGTCGCCTTTCAACTGATCGAGTCACTCGGCGTGCTGGACCGCCAGCGTGTGGCCGAGGACGTGAAAGGACTGGAGCAGCCGGCGCGCGCGACTTTGCGCAAATACGGCGTGCGCTTCGGCGCTTATCACATCTATCTGCCGGCGCTGCTCAAGCCCGTACCGCGGGCGCTCGCCGCGCAGCTTTGGGCGCTGCGGAACGAGGCGCAAATCAAGGGCATCGACGAGCTTTTGCCGCTGGCCGGCTCGGGCCGAACCTCCTTTCCGGTCAATCGCGAGATTGATGCCGCACTCTATCGCGTCGCAGGTTATCGCGTGTGCGGCGAGCGCGCCGTGCGCGTCGATATTCTCGAGCGGCTGGCGGATTTAATTCGCCCCGCGCTGGCGTGGCGAGGGGGCGCCGGTCCGAAGCCGCCGGGGAGCGTTGCCGGCGGCGGGTTCACGGTCGTCAATGGCATGACCTCGTTGACCGGGGCGTCCGGGGAAGATTTCGCATCGATCCTGCGCTCGCTTGGTTACCGCATGGAGCGGCGGCCGAAACCTGCGGAGCCTCCAGCGCCGGCCGAGGAGACGACCGGCGCAGCCGAGGGCGCGCCGGCCGAGAGTGCATTACAAGCCGAGACTGCATTACCGATCGAGAGTGCGCCGCAGGTCGAAGCCCCAACCGACACCGCTGCAGCCGAACCGGAGGTTGCCGATGAAGCGGCGTCCGCGCTCGCAGTCGAGACGCCGGAAGTAGCCGGCCAGGCGGACGAGGCCGTTGCCGTGCCGATCGAAGACAGTGAGTCCATCGCCCAACCGGCTGTGGATGAGGCGAATGCGGCTATGGCGGTTGAGGCGCCGGAGCAAAGTTCCGCCGCCGTCGAATCTGCCGCCGTAGTCTCCCCGGAACATGCCGAGCCGATCATGATCGAAGTCTGGCGGCCGGGCCGCCCCGAGGGCGTTCGGCGCCCGCGGCACAAAGATCGGGAGCACCGTCATCACGGCCGCAGGCCGTTACCGGCCGCAGCGGCGCCGCCGGCAGAATCGTCGACAACGGCAGTTGCGGCTTCCGAGCCCGCGGCTACCGTCGCCCCCGGCGCCGAGCTTGCGAAACCCGGCATTCCGGATCGAGAAGACCGGCCTCCACGTCATCGCCGCAGGCAGAGCGAGCACCGCGCCGATCGCCCGCCACGCCCCCCACGCGAACGGGAGCGGCCGCCGGTCAAACGCTTCGAGCGGCGCGAAAAGCCGCCCGATCCCAATTCGCCGTTTGCCAAGCTTGCGGCATTGAAGGCGCAGCTTGAGGCCGATGCCAAGGAGCGGCGCTGAGTGCCGGATGAACACGAGCGGCAGCGGGTCGACCGCTGGCTTTGGCATGCCCGGCTGGTCCGCACGCGGGTTGCGGCGGCGACGCTTGCCGGGGCCGGCTTTGTGCGCATCAACGGCATCCGCATCGACGCACCGGGGCGCTTGCTGCGAGCCGGCGACGTGATCACGGTTGCCCTCGATCGCCGCGTTCGCGTCCTGAAAGTGAGGGGTTTTGCGGACCGCCGGGGTCCCTCGGGCAGCGCGGCGAGGCTATATGAAGATCTCGAAACGACCGGGCCCGACCGTCCAGCCTTGCGTGCCCCTGACCCGATGGGTTAGGACCGAAGTTCCTAAAATGCGGTTCAGAGTGTGCAGATGACCTATATCGTCAACGACAATTGCATCAAATGCAAATACATGGACTGCGTGGAAGTCTGCCCCGTGGATTGCTTTTACGAGGGCGAGAACATGTTGGTGATCCACCCCGACGAGTGCATCGATTGCGGCGTTTGCGAGCCGGAATGCCCCGTCGAAGCGATCAAGCCGGATACCGAACCGGGCGTGGAAAAGTGGCTTGGCATCAACGCCGATTACGCCAAGCAATGGCCCAATATCACCGCCAAGAAGACCCCGCCCGCCGATGCCAAGCAGTGGGAGGGCGTCGCCAATAAATTCGAGGAGCATTTTTCCTCGAATCCGGGCACCGGCGACTAGGCGATTAAGGCATAGGGATTAACCGTTATTAACGATTTCCTTCCGGCGTTGGCCAGATGCGACGGTTTCGCAGGGCCTTAACGCTTTGATTTTGGCTGGAAATGTGATATGGTCATTCTTACATAAAAGAGGCCCAGAAACGCTGCTCCCCCCACCGGGAGCATATTTTTTCGGGTCATTTCGAGGAACCGTCAAAAAGAGGCGTGATATTTCCACGCGAGAGCTGTGGCAGAGAAAACTCGTCGTCGTCCTAAGAAGAGTGCGGCCGGCATGAGCCGGAAGGCAACGAAAACCTCCTCCCGCGCGAGCCGGAGGCCAACACAGTCCACGCGCTCCACGGGCCACGCCCGGGCCGGCGTGGCAAAGCCCGCGCATCGGCGTAAGCCGGAGGCGGAAGGAGCAGCTTTGGGAATGAATGCGAAGAAGACTACTCAACGACAAGGCTTCAAAACTCACGAGTTCATCGTCTATCCGGCCCACGGCGTTGGTCAGATCGTGGCCATTGAGGAACAGGAGGTCGCGGGCGCGCGGCTCGAACTGTTCGTGATCAATTTCGTCAAGGACAAGATGACGCTTCGGGTCCCGACCGCGAAAGTGACCTCCGTCGGCATGCGCAAGCTTGCCGAGACGCCGATGGTCAAGCGGGCGCTCGAAACCTTGAAAGGCCGCGCCCGCATCAAGCGCACCATGTGGTCGCGGCGCGCCCAGGAATACGAGGCCAAGATCAATTCCGGCGACATTGTCGCCATCGCCGAAGTCGTTCGCGATCTCTATCGGTCGGACACGCAGCCGGAGCAATCGTACTCCGAGCGGCAACTCTACGAGGCCGCGCTCGATCGGCTGTCGCGTGAGGTCTCCGCCGTTCAGCGGATCACCGAAACCGAAGCGGTCAAAGAGATCGAAGCCGCGCTCGCCAAAGGGCCGCGGCGCGGACCAAAGCCAGAGGCGGACGAAGAGGCCGTCGTCGAGGAAGAAGCGGCATAATCGCCCGCGCTTTCGCAGTTCAGAGAGGCCCGGCAGTAATGCCGGGCCTTTTGTTTTGACCGCTCTCGTGATCATGCCGGCAAATGACTGCCGGCAAATCACCGCCGGTTAGTCATAAATTAAGCTTCATTTGAAAGGAGATAGTAGCCATAACGCGTGCCGACTGGGGGCGTAATGCCGCGCAACAATGCATTAACGCGTAGCCGAACCCTTCCGGTTTTGGCCGCAGGCCTGATCGGATATTTGATCGGCGGTTGGCATCCACTGGCATTGCGCGCCGCGGGCGATGCTTCTGCGGCCGCCGCGGTGGCGCTGCGGTTTCCACAGGCATGGGATGCCGCTTCTGCGGCTTCGCCGGGCGCGGCGACAGCCGCTGCCGTGCCAGCTTCCGGCGTGGTCGCCGATCCCGAAGTTGCACAGGCGGTGCCGGCGAACTCTTCGAGCGATGCCGAACTCGCGCTGCTCGACCCCGCGCCGATGATTCCGCAACGTCGCCCCCAGCCGGAATCGCCGACGTCGCAACAGCCGGCGCCGCAACCGGCCGTGCAGGTCGCCTCCGCCGAAGACGCCGCGCTACCTCCATCCCCGCCCGATGCCAATGCCGTGCGCCGCCCGCAACCGGAGCCGATGCTGCGGGCTCGAGCGCAACGGCCGGTCAAAATATCGGCGACCCCGGCTGAGCGTCGCGCGATGGATCGGCCGGGTTACATGTTCGACGACGCGCAGATCGCCAGCATCAAAGAGCGGCTGCATTTGACGCCGGATCAGGAGCAAATGTGGCCGGCCGTCGAGGCGGCATTACGCAACATTGCCTACACGCGCGCGCAACAGGCGCGCGACCGCCGCCGCGGCGTTGTGCAAACCGGCGACATCGATCCCGACAGCGTGGCAAACCTCAAATCCGCGGCCGTTCCGCTGATCATGAGCTTCAATGACGATCAGAAGCAGGAAGTGCGCGACCTCGCGCACGTCATGGGCCTCGACCAGCTCGCATCGGAGTTTTGAGAACTTCGGCGGATTCGCCGTTTTGCCAAATCAATCTTCCGCAGCGCTATTCTGCATGAGGCCCATGGCCGGTCGTAAAAGATCGGCAGTGCACTTGGCGCCGATCAAGGCCAAACCGACAAAACAAAGCAACTCGCCAGCTTCGACCGGCCTGGCGACGGAAAAGCTGTAAAGCGGGTCATAAAGAAAATAAGCGGCGCAAGCCGTGGCTGCGAGCGCGGCCAACATCGCCAGTCGACTGCCATAAAGAACGGCCACGAATACCGTCGGCAGAAGATAAAAGAACACGAGATGCTGCGGCCCGACCGATTCGATTCTGACCACCCATAACACGGCAGTCGCCGTCAGCAGGGCTGCAAGCGCCACCAGAGCCGGAACGGCTGTCCTCACGAAATGCATACCCTCTCCCCACACGAAGGCATTTTTTGTTTCTTTTGCCAATCATAGCCGAGCCAAATCGCAGTGAAAATAGGTGAAATGGCCCGGTGGACTGCGTTCTGAAGGTTTGGTTTCCGGCCGCCTGCAGCCGCTGCCACGGCAAGATCGGTCAGCCCTTGGCCTTAATCGGCGACGATTTTGACTTCGCTGCCGGGCTTTAATCGATCGCCGGACTCCAGGCCGTTGAGCACCCGGAATCGATCCACCGCGTGGTCGGTATCCATGTGGCCCGCCAGCTTCTCGACGGTATCGCCCGGCGCGACCTTGACGATTTTCAGGTGCAGGGGCTTGGCCTGTTGGATCTCGGCCAGGCTCATCCGCCGAAAAGTACCCACGGATTCGCGGAAGGAGCGATCGGTGTCGGGCGAGCGGTGCTTGGCTGCGAAGATAAAGCGGTAGACGTCGCTGCCGAAGCGCAGTGCGTATATGCGGAAGTCCCATTGATCGCCCTTGGCCACCGCCGTGGCGCCGGAAAAGCCGTTTATGGTGACGTCTTCGACGGTCGCCGGATCGATGTTCTCGATCCAGCCGGAGGTCAGATATTGCGCCAACGTCTGCTCGGCCGGCACGTGCACGACATCGAGGCGTAGCGCCGCCCCGCCGCCATGTTTGACGCCCAGCACCGCCTGCGCAGTATTGTCCAGCGTGAAGCCATCGGGGGCGGTGAAGGTGAAGCCGAGCTTGGGATGCAGAAAACGCCGGCCGCGGACAAAACCTTCGCTCGGATCCTCGCCATAGACGATGCCGTCGATATCGCCGAAATAAGTGTCGCGCGCCTGCTCGCGCTCTTGCGGGCTGACACTGGCGGGCGCCTTGTATTGCCGTGCGGTGGCGATCGCCTGCGTGACCCGCGCCGGGGTCGACGGATGCGACGACAGAAAGTCGGGCGCCGCCGGGTTGATTGAGCCGCTGTCGTCCGGCTTGAGCGCGGAATTGCGCTCCATCGCGGTGAGAAAGCGCGCGGCGCCGTAAGGATCGAAACCGGCGCGGGCAGCGATGCCGATGCCGATGGAATCGGCCTCGAATTCCTGCTTCTGCGAGAAATTGGCGAGTTCGAGCTTCGACTTGGCGAGCGCCATGGCGCCGGCCTCCGGGTCGCTGACGACATCGGTGACAACGCGGTTCACCAAGTCGACTTGCTGCTCCTCCTTTTCACGCAGCTCGGCATGCCGGGCGATGACGTGTCCCATCTCATGGGCGATAACCGAGGCCAGTTCGGAATCGTCGTCGGCCAGCGCGATCAGGCCGCGCGTCACGTAGAGCTGGCCCGTCGGCAGGGCGAACGCATTGATCGATTGCGAATTGAGGATTGTGACCTTGTAATGCAAATCGGGCTTCTCCGAAGCCGCTACCAGACGGTCGACCATCTGCTCGATCACGATCTGCAGCTTGGGGTCGGTGTAGACGCCGCCATAGGTCGCCAGAATGCGCTGATGCTCGCGCAGCACGGCGGGCGACATCGCGGCATCGGCCGGCCTGGCAGGCGTCGACAACGCGGCGAACGGCACCGTCTGCGACGGCGATGCGGTACACGAAGCAAGCACAGCCGCCGCAAGAACGAGTGCCGCGGCAAAGCCCGGCCGGTAAAGTCCGATTGGCAATCGTCCTCGTTCCACTGCGCCACCCAACGCCGTCGCGGGCATCAATTGCGATCGGCCGTCTCGATCTGCTCCGGACGCGCCGCCTCAATCGAAGGCATGTTGCGCGTGCCTCGCGCTTCGACAAAGCCGCGGACGATCACCCGCCGCCCCTCGAGGCCTTTCAAATCAAGCCCAGCGTCGGCGAAACTGCGCTCGTTTCGTTTCCGGACGGTAACCGAAAAATCTTCGGACCACCGCTGGCCGAAATTGACGTAGATCGTCGGCCCGCTTTCGCGCACGGAGACGACTGTGCCCTCGACCAGCACAAATTGACCCCTATGCGCCAGCACGGCCGCGGGGGTCTCAGCCTCGATCAGGTCATAATACGGATCGGCCCACAGGCCAAGCTTGGCGCGGCGCGCGGCGCTTTCGCGCGCCAGGAGCTCCGTGGCGCAGGCCCGGCCGGCCACGCGATCGCCGACCCGGGCATATCCGGCGGTGATGAGTTCGCCTTGGACGAAAAGTTGGTCGCCGTCCCGCTCGGTATAGGCATAGGCAACGAGACGCCCATAGCGGTCGGGACCGGATTCGGCACGGCGCAGCACGACATGATCGCCGCCGGCAAGCGCGTCGAGCGCCGCTTCCGCCGCGTTGCCCGCCGCCACGGCGGCGGTCGCTCCGCCGCTTTCGGCCATTGGCAGTGGCACTTCGATAGCGGCGAGCCGCACCTCGCGGCCATCGGCCAGCGTCACGGTGCGGCCGTCGTTGATCTGGCTGACAGTGGTATCGGCAATCGGATCACCGCCGCAGGCCGGCGCCGTTGCAACGCTGTTGTCCTGCGCGAAAACGCCGGTAAAGCCGCCCCCCGCCGCGACGGCGAGGGCCAGTGCCGCACCCCAACCCAAAGCACCCCAACCCAAAGCACCCCAACCTAAGGCCCGAGCCACGATCTGCCCCGTCATCGCTCCCGGCGCCAAGCAAACGGCCATAATGGGGCGGCACTGCGGCGCGCCTGCGCTGTCGCATGAGCATCTGTGACAAAGCGTAGCGCGCAGCCGTAATCGCTTCAAATCGCATTTCTGCACGGCAACGACTGCGCCGCCGGAGAAATAGACCGAAAGAGGCCGGCAGGGACCCGATAGGATCGCGTTTTCAGCAAATCGTCACTACATCGGTTCGAGGGAACCGAGGGACAATCCACAGAATATGAGCTATTTTATACAGCACCGCCGCATCGAGTTGTGCCCCAATGCCGAGTTGGCAAGGAGCCGAAATGGACGAGCGGAGCATTATCCCCAAAACGGCGAGGGGCCGGCGTCGGCCGTTTGACCCGGTTCTGTTCTTTGAAACCGCAGCCAACGGCCGCGCCATTTCAAAGCATCGCAAGAACGAAATCATCTTTTCGCAGGGTGAAGTAGCCGATGCGGTTTTCTACATTAAAAAGGGCAAGGTCAAAGTCACCGTCGTATCCAAGCAAGGCAAGGAAGCCGTGGTCGCGATCTTGGGTATCGATGAATTTGTAGGTGAAGGATGCCTGATCGGACAGCCGAAGCGATTGGCGACGGCGAGTGCGATGTCCGATTGTGTGACTATGCGAGTGGATAAGAGCGAAATCCAGCGGCTTCTCCAGGACGAGCCTATATTTTCCCAAATGTTTGTCTCGCACGTTTTGGCGAGGACCGCCCGCGTGGAAGAAGATTTGGTTGACCAGCTCTTCAACTCAACAGAGAAACGGCTCGCTCGATTGCTGCTGCTGTTAGCCAATTTCGGCAAGGAAGGCCGGCCCGAACCGCTTATGGCGAAGATCACTCAGGAAACGCTCGCGGAAATGGTCGGCACAACCCGGTCGCGGGTAAGCCATTTCATGAACAAGTTTCGTGACGCGGGGTTCATCGACTACAACGGTCATCTCGAAGTCCATAGTTCCCTATTGAGTGTGGTCCTGGCCGAACAGCCGCGCACCGTGAAAACGCCGCCGTAACGTTTCCGTGAACGGTCCGGGGGCCAAGCGTAACTTTCCTCGTTCCCACAGCCAAATAGCGTTGATTGCGCATATTTTTATTAAAATTGCGTTGTGAGCGCTTTGGCTCAGCCGGCATTACGATGCAATGCAAACCTCGTGCAAGACGGAAGCATTGAGGGACAAATGAGTAATTCAGTCTTTGCGCGGGAGCGTGCATTCCAGTTTCCCAAGTTGCAAACGCTCGAGCCCAATGCAATCGGCCGCAGGCGATACGATGCGCTGGCAGCGGCATTGCAGGCGTCGCTCGCGCGCGAAGCGGCGTTGCGAAAGCAGAAGCGCGATCTATCGCAGCGGCATGTCATTTTGGTCCGGGAATTCGAGCACCGGATCACCAATGGTCTGCAATTGATCGCAAGTCTGCTGTCGTTACAAAGCCGGACCATGCCGACGCCGGAGGCGCGCAGCCAACTGAGCATCGCGGCTCGTCGTGTCGTTGCTCTCGGAACCGTCCATCATCGGCTACATCGGCTCGATCAACCGAGAAATGTGAAGTTCAAGGAATTTCTGACCGGCCTCTGCGGCGATCTTTCCGACCTGCTATTCCAAAACCGAACCGATCGCGCCATCGTAGTTGAAGGAACGACGGTTGAGCTACCGTCATCGCTCGCCAGCACGCTCGGGCTTATCACCAGCGAGCTGATCACCAATGCGGGGAAATACGCGAACGGCGACATTATCGTTCGCGTTGAAAAGGCCGGACCCGGGACCTATTCGCTGTCGGTGCATGACGATGGGCCAGGGCTGCCGGCCGGATTCGATTCCGTTCGGAACAAAGGTCTTGGAATGAAAATCATCGGTTCGTTGGCAAAACAGATTGACGGCAAACTGCAAACCGCGGTCGGCGAAGGCGGCCGCGGCACCCGTTGTACGGTTACTTTTTGCGCTGCGAGGTAATGCGTATGGCGATGAGCGCGGAGATTGGTAGTGTCCCAGTCCCAAAACCTAGTCCCTTGATTCGGCGGATAGTTCGGCAAATTTCGATTTATGGGATCGCTTCATCGCGCAATAAACCTGATCGTCGCGCTGACACTGGTTGCCATCGGTGGCGGCGGATTTGTCTACTTTTACTTCATTGACGCAACGTGGTCCCGCTGGCTCACGGTCGCGGCAGGCATAGTCGCCGCCGCCGGACTGTATTGGCTCTGGGAAGAACACGTTAACCTCGGCCAGCAATCAAAGGATTGATGCCGTGCCCATGGCGCCGCGCGAGCTGCGGCCGCGATCCGTCAAAGTGAGCAATTTTATACAGATTTATTCGCCGCTGGAGTTCCTAATAGGGCTTCTTGAGATCGCATGGACGAGGGGCCCTCGTGATCCGGCTTTATGAAAGTACCGAGGGGTTTGACCCGGAGACGCTTCATATGCTGGGCGAAGCGATGGATGAGGCGTGGCGGCGTGCCGAGTTCGTTTACGTCGACGGCAAAGACGACGGCGCGCGCGTGACACTCGCCGAATACATTCTCGCTGTCGCCAAGAAAGGCGAGCGGGATCCTGCGCGTCTCATCAGAGGCGCTTTGCTGCGGCTCACGCTGTGAGCTGTCGCTACGATGCGGGGCGAAGTCATTGGTGACTTTCCCGCAGAGGAAAAGCCAATTCATGAATGAAAAACTGCCCGCACCGTGCCAGGCTTGTGACGGCTCGGGCTTGCGCGATGGTCGTGAATGCAGCGAGTGCCGCGGCAAAGGCTACCGCTTGTTCGTCACCGGCAATCCGGCCCCGATGCGGTTGCAACCCCGGCAACGCCGGCGCCCAGCGCAGCGCAAACAGTATCCCTTTCGCTGAGCCTCTTGCTTGCGCCATACGCATGCACTCTCCGGACATTTCCATCGCGGTCTCCTGTTTCACAATGCAGTAAGCTCTGGCTCTCCGCCTGAGGTGGGTCTCTATAATATCCACCGCCCACGCCTTCGCCGCGCGCCATGTCCGCTTGGTCATGAGCCAACGTCACGTTAAGCCCGCATCGTGCCCGCTCCGCTCCAAAGCGGACTTTGGGAGTGTCGTAAAACGTGCCGGGGCTTAGCTCCTCAGAGGTATACGGTTCGGTCGGGAACGCCGGGCCCGGTTCCTTCCCGCTCGCACTTTGACTAAGCTCGCCGTCAGTGCGACCGAAAAGGAAGTAAAATCAGGCCAACTTTTCCGAGCCGTTTTTGAAGGGTATGCAACGTCAACGTGGTCCCGTAGCTCAGCCGGATAGAGCAGCGGTTTCCTAAACCGAAGGTCGGAAGTTCGAGTCTTCCCGGGACCGCCACCTAATAAAATCAAATACTTAGATGCCATATTGGCGCCAGTGGCGACAGTAATTGGCTACAGAAAAATCGCTCCAAACTTGGCGACGGATCGAGCGCGCACACTATGACCATCGGGAGCGACGGTTCCAATATCACTCGCTCCGCCATCCTCCCTAAACCCACGTCTCTCCGCCGCGAATTTGCAGCGAGAAAACGTGAGGATTTGCGGCGGTCTGACAGCGCCCTCTGCACCGTTGAGCGGTCCGCGATCGTTCAAATCTGTTCTCCAAAGCGCCGCTTTCTCTGCAGCTCTGTACTGTTGCGTGGCTAGCTTACCGCAGCGGCAAATGATGAGGGTCGTTGCTGAGCGGGGTGTGCAACTTTTTACGCCGCAGCAACCGCTCAACCCAAGCGAACGAGCCGCCATTTGCGATGTCGACCCCATAACGCCGTCCTCTCTTGGATGCGTGCAGCCGGTATTTTCTCTGCCCCTCTCTGTGGTGTAGGCCACCGACAGGACACGCGACGCTGTGTAACGATCCGGCGCCCGTATTTTAAGGAGGTACGCTGTGTCCGAATCGGACTATTCGCGAAGGCATGCGCTGGAATGCTTACGTTTGGAGGCAGATTGCATGCAATTGGCGGGCGACCTGCAGAACCC
>DATAWA010000228.1:0-20144 GCA_036267435.1 Xanthobacteraceae bacterium
CAGCGACTGCCGGCGCGGCGGCAGCGGCCGGCGGCTCCGGTGTTTTGCCCGCATCGTCGTCGGCAATGATACGACGAATGGAGGCGAGAATTTCCTCCATCGACGGTTCCTGCGATTTCGCCGGTTGCGTCATGCACGACCCCTCGCCTGGTTTGGCCTGTCCGACTTGCGTGGCCTAACCGCGCGCCTGCCCCATTCCTCCACGCCTCAGCCTTCGAAACCTGCGGCGCTGCCGAATCACGCTCTGCAACTATGCAGTCGACAGGGCGGATTTGTCACCGCGAAAGTCGCGGTGAAGGCGCGCACTGTGGACACGCCAGTGGGCGAGCAATCGAGCAGATTCGTCGTGATTCGTCTATTTGCCGTCAGGCGTGCGCACGCCGACCCAGGCGTCGCGGATTTGCTGATAGTGCACCTGCGGGTCGTAGATCAGCACGTTCAGCCCGATGTGCTGCATCGAAAGTCCGCCAACCGCCGCCAGCAGCGTGTACGAGGCCACGACCCGATCATGCTGCGCGGTCACCAGCGCAACGCGGGCGTTCACCAATTCCTGTTGCGCATTGAGGACGTCGAGTGTCGTGCGCTGGCCGACGCGTGCTTCCTCGCGCACGCCGTTGAGCGCGATCTCGGCCGCGTTGACTTGCGCCGTCGTCGCCTCGATCTGCGCCTTGGCGGCGTCGAGCTGACCCCAGCTCTGCACCACGGTAGCGCGCGCCTGATCGCGGTTGACGTCGAGATTGAGCCGCTGCTGCCCGACGGTCTCTTTGGATTGGCGGATCGCCGAAAATTCGGCGCCGCCCTGATAGAGCGGAATGGTCAGCGAACCGAGCACCGATGCGGTCGTTTGCTTGCGTACATTGTACAGCGGATCGTAGTTCTTCGCGGCGCTCGCCGTCAGCGCCAGGTTTGGATAAAGCGCGCCCTCGCTGATCTTCACGGCGAGCTCGGCGATATCGACGCCATAAGCGGCCGCCAGCACCGAGGGGCTCTGCGTTTCGCCTGCGGTGATCGCGCCAGGAAGGGTCGGCGGCGACAGCCGGTCAACCGGCGTGCCTGGCGCGAGCTGGCCGGGCTCAACGCCGATGACGCGGCGATAATTCGCCTGCGAGGTGACATAGTTCGACTGCGCGCCCAGCAATGCCGAACGGCCGGCGGCGAGCCTGGATTCGGCCTGCGCGACGTCGGTTCGGGTCACTTCGCCGACGTTGAAGCGATCGCGTGTTTGCTTGAGCTGCTCGGTGAGGACTTCAACGTTGCTGCGATTGAGCGCGAGAATCGCTTCGTCGCGCAGCAGATTCATATAAGCGGTCGCGGCATCGAGCAGCACCTGTTGCTCGGTGACCCGCAATGTTTCCCGCGCGCCCATCACCTGACTTTCGGCTTGGCGCGTTTTATTGGCGGTCTGAAAACCGTTGAAAAGCGTCTGGGTCGCGGTGATGCCTGCCCCGCGGCTGCCGAAATCCCTGCCGAGATTCGAGTACGAGACGGAATTGGGAAAAACCGCCTGATTGACCGTTTCCGACAGCGTGCTGCTGTAATTGATGCCGCCGCTCGCGGTGATGCTTACTTTGGGTCGGTAGCCCGACAGCGCCTGCGGCACGGCTTCATCGGTGGCGCGCAACGAGGCACGCTGCGCGTTCAGCGACGGGTTGTTCTGGTACGCTTGGACGAGCGCCCACTCGAGCGTGTCAGCCCGCGCGATGGAGCTGCCCGCAACGACAGCGAGCCCGCCCAAAGCGAGGCTTACGACCCGGATATGCGCGCGCAGTCCGCGTCGACTCATGACGTAGACACAGCTCCCACTCCCTCCGCCCGCTCCCGTGGCGGAACCCCTTCACAGCCGCGCTTCTAACGCTTCGGCCAGCGGCTGGCCGAAGGTCCCGAAGAGGGAACCTTAAGCTGCTGGCGAGCAAGGTGAAACCCCGCACCTGGGGATGAAACGCAAAATTTTGGGCATAGGCGTTTCTGCGCCACAGGTCGGCGAGCGAGTACAGACCGGGAATAGAAGCGACCTGAAGCCCTAAAACACAAAAGCCGGCGGCGCGACAAATCCTGGCAGAACGGGCGCGGCAGCATCAAAGATCGGCCGGCCGACGAGGTGTCCCTCTACCAGGCGGTAAATCGTGGCCTTGCTAGCCGGACCCCGGCCAAAAATGCATGCCAGCCGGCCACTGGGCTTCAATTGGGCGCCCAAGACCTGCGGCGCGATTTCGACAGCACCGTTGAGTAAAATGAGGTCATAGGGTGCGGCTGCAGGCCATCCACCCGCGAGGACACCCGTCGCCAGCGTCACATTGGCGCCGCCGGCGGCTTTGAGCGCATCTTGTGCCAGCTTTGCCAGGCCGGCGTTCTCCTCGAGCGCGACCACCGAACCGGCGATCCGCGACAGTACCGCCGAGGAGTAGCCGGTGCCGCAGCCGACATCGAGTACCTGGTCTTTCGGACCGACCTGCGCACCCTGAATGAGCTTGGCGAGGACCATGGGCTTGAGCAGCACGCGGCCGCCGCCAAGCGCGATATCGCCGTCAAGATAGGCCTGATCGGCCAGGCCCCGCGGCGCGAATAACTCCCGCGGAACGGCCAACATGGCCGCGATCAGGTCGAGATTGGTGACGTCGGCGGTGCGAACCTGCCCATCCACCATCATGCGCCGCGCGGTACTTTCGAACATGCTTGCGTTCCCTTGAGCGTCGCGGAGTTTTTGCGACACCGTCGGTGAAAACGCAAGGTTCCAGCGCCCGCTCTTAAGCCGCCGTCCGTCGATCGGCGCGTTTCAAAATTCGGAGGGGGTTGGGACGGGACGTTCCACCCAAACAGGGCTCGCCACCCAAACAGGGCTCGCCAAAATGATTTCACAACGCAAAAAAGCCCGGCAAAGCTTGCGCATTGCCGGGCTGCAAAGACGCAATTTACTGCGCCTTCTTATCCGTCATCGACTTATGCATCGATTTATGCATCATCGATTTATGCATCGTTTTATGCATCGGCTTTTGCATCATACTGTCTTTGACGCCGTTGCCATTTGCGCCTCCCGCCACCGGCGGTTCGCCACCTGTCGCGGGGCCGTTTTGCGCGATCGCTAGCGAAGTTGCGCCCGCAATCAAAGCAGCGGCAATTGTCACAGTTTTAAAAAGAGCCATTCCTGTCCTCCGGGGTACCCATTTGGCGCCATCTCCTTGTGCGGGGATGTAACGCAGGGATGTAACTCGGCCGGCAAACCATAGTTCCGGCCCCGCCCCGACCCATTGGACGCCCCGACGTATCCGGACTTGGCTTAACTTCATCCAGGCATTGCATAATCTATGGGGTGCCGTTACCCATGCCTCGATGGCCACGTGGCGGAGTGGTTACGCAGCGGTCTGCAAAACCGTTTACCCCGGTTCAATTCCGGGCGTGGCCTCCACCCTTCGCAAGCAAAGCATTGCAGAGGCGGATGTGTGATAGGGCGGTAGGCCGGCAATTTGCCAAGCACAACGCTTTCAAAGCCTGGGCGGCTTTGTTATATGCGGCATTCGACGCGCGAGCAGGCTATTCCCCGGTAGCTCAGCGGTAGAGCAACCGGCTGTTAACCGGTTGGTCGCTGGTTCGAATCCGGCCCGGGGAGCCAACATAATTTATAGTAAGGTATCGCGGCTACGAACGGCGATCTCACAGCGGCCGGTTCTAATTTGCGGTCGGGTGTTTGGCGGCCGGCCGCGGCGAGTGCACGGGTTGATTGATCTTTGCGGTTTCCCTCGTCTTCCGTATCTGCTCTGGATTGGCGCGAGCGGGCCGGTGCGCCATGATCGCCGCTCACCGGTACGGACCACAGCGAGCAGCGATAGGAGTTAAGCCGCCATGCAGCAGTTGACGGCAGGGATCACCAAGGCAGGTACCGGCATCGACGGGATCGTCTGGAATATCCTTGGGCAGACCTATGTGCCCAAGAGCCTGAGCGATAGTTCGTTCTCCTGGCATGCCACTTTCCCGCCCGGCACCTTCGTGCCGCCGCACATTCATCCGACCCAGGACGAATTCATTTACATGCTCGAAGGGCAATTCGATCTCGTCCTCGACGGTCATGCCTTCGCGGCAACCGCCGGAGATCTGATCAAACTGCCGATGAACAATCCGCACGGCATTTTCAACAACAGCGATCAGCCGGTTAAATGCTTCTTCTGGGTGTCGCCGACGCGCCGGCTCTACGACCTGTTCTGGGCGATCCACAGCATGAAAGAGCAGAATCCTCCGGACGTGGTCGCGTTATCGGCCAAATACGAAGTGATGTTCCTGCCGCCGCCGGACAAGGCGTGAGCGCATCGCGCCGCGGCGTGTAACAGTCTCCGACACCCCGCTCGCGCCGGGGCATTGTCGTTTTCGTCCAGGCGGCACGACGGCGACGCGGCGGCTTTAAGCGGCCCTGGCCGGCCTGTTAACCTGCGCCTGGGCAAAACCGGCGGTCGAGGCATAACCCCGCACGATTGCCTTGCGCCGCTCGTAGTCGAGCACGTCGTCGATATTGCCGAAACCGTCAGGCGCCAATTCCTCGACCACGTCGATCACGCCCTCGGGACCGCCCTTGCGGTTCATGCGCACGATCTGCGCCGTCGGCGGTAACCGGTCGCGATCATAGGCCCACAGCGCATGAGCAGGGTGTTCCGCCTTGACCAGGTGATCCGCAAGCGCTTTCGCGTCCAGGATCGCTTGCGAAGCGCCGTTGGAGCCGACCGGATACATCGGGTGCGCCGCATCGCCGAGCAGCGTCACCCGCCCGTGCGACCAGCGCGGCAACGGGTCGCGGTCGCACATGGGATATTCCCAGAATTCCGAGCTCGCCTCGATCATGTGCTGGGCGTCGACATGGGGGATACGGAAACGCCGCACATGGGGCATCAGATCCTCGAGCCGGCCCGGCCGCGACCAATCCTCCTTGAGAGGCGGCGGTGTCGAGCCGTCGGCGACACGGGCGGTCACCGCCCAGTTGGTCAAACGGCGATCCTGACGCGTGCCTGGAGCGATCGGATAAATCACGAATTTGGCGGCGAGTCCGCCGGCCACGATCATCGAGCGGCCGTCGAGAAACACCGGCCAATCCAGCGCACCGCGCCACAGCATGATGCCGTTCCAAGCCGCGCGGCCCTCGTTCCGATACAGCACATCGCGCACCGTCGAATGGATACCGTCGGCGCCGATCAGAACGTCGCCGCGGGCGGTGGCCCGGTGGGCGCCGTGACGGTCGAAGAAATAGGCGGTGACACCGGCGTCGTTTTGACTGAACGACAGCAGCCGGTGGCCGGTGTGAATGCGGGATTCGCCGACCCGCGCGCGGGCTGCTTGATAGATCACGTTCTGCAGGCGGCCGCGATGGATGGAGAATTGCGGCACGTCATAGCCCGCATCGAGGCCGCGCGGCTCGCGCCAAATTTCCTGGCCGAAGCGATTGGCATAGATCAGTTCGTGGGTCCGGATTGCCACCGTGTCGAGCCGCTCCAACAGCCCGAGGGCGCTCAACTCCTTGATGGCATGCGGCAGTGTATTGATGCCGACGCCCAGTTCGCGCACCGCGTCGGCCTGCTCGTAGACCTCGCAATCGATGCCGCGGGCGTGGAGCATGATTGCGGTGGTCAGCCCGCCGACGCCACCGCCGACAATAATCGCCTTCATGACCGCTCACTCTACTATTCTGGACTCTCGAACAATACACGATCCGCGCCGCCATTCTGCGCGGCGAAGCCGTGTCCGACAACCGTCTCCCTCCGCATGGTGAACGGCCGCACCTAGCCCCTGTGCGACCATCATTTTGAAGCGCGGTCGCGCTTTCGCCATCGCCTAATCCGCGGGGGGTCGACTTGTCCTCACCGATCCTTAACCGCGCCCCTTCAGCCTTGATGGCGAAAGGGGCGAATCATGGCGCAAAATCTCGGATATGCTCTGCCGCGCGCGGTTATCGTATTGGGCGGCTGGGGCGCGACCTATTGGATTCTCACAATCCTGTCGACGGACCTGCCGCCGACAGCGGTCTATATTACCGGCTTGGCCTGGGTGGCGGCCGGCGTTGCCTGCTTCGGCTATCTCTACCGGCTGCGCCGGGAATTCGGCATTCCCGTGCAGTCGCCGGTCGGCGCCAAGCAGGATCCCTCTTAACCGCAAGCAAACTTGATCGCGGCGCTCAGGCTCGCGCGCCGGCTTTGTTCCAGCCGCGGATACGGTCGCCATAGACGTCGAAGCCGGTCGGCGTCACCACCACAGTATCTTCGAGCTTGATGAAACCGCGGCGCGGATGCTGCAGCGTGGTTTCGACCGAGACCACCATCCCGGTTTCGAGCGGCCGGTCGGCGTCATAGGCGTCATACGGCACCGGTCCGGAATTGGTCAGACGCGGCGCCTCATGGCTGACGAGCCCCATGCCGTGGGCCAAAAATTCCGTGTAGTTGTGTATCTTGGATTTGTGCAGCACGGCGTTCGCCGCAGTATAAATTTCCTTGCCCGGCACCCCGTGCTTGATGGGCTTCATCGAGGCCTGCTCGATCGCTTCGACTTCGCCCAACAGCTCGACGAGCTCGGCATCCGGCTCTCCGGCGATCCCCATGCGCGCCACATCGCCGATATAGCCGTGATAGTTGCCGCCGGAATCCAGCGATAGCACGTCGCCCTTCTCCCAGCGCTGATCGGAGGGAGCACGGTTGAGGCTGGAGCCGGCCGCGATCAGGCAATAATCGAACGTCAGACCGCGCGAGGTTTCTTCACGCCGCAGCGCCTCGGCCAGTTCCGCCTTGGTCGCGCCGGCCCCGTAACTGGCAAACACCGCGGCCATGGAGTCGATCACCTTGTCGGAGGCAATTCGTAGCATCTCGAGCTCGTGCGGCGATTTGACCGCGCGCAGCCGCTCGAGCACGAACAGCGCATCGACGAATTCGCTGTGCGGAAACGCCTTGCGCAGCACGGCGTCTGCATCCACCGGAATAAACGCGGTTTCGATGCCGACCCGCTTCGGCTTGGCTACAAGCGTGCGCGCATATTCGGCGGCCTTTTCCGCGGCGTCGATCGTACCCGAGCTCTTGGCATTGAGCTCCGCGACCCAGAACGGCGTCACCTCGTTCTGGAAGCGATCCATGCGGTGGCCGAAGAAACCGGCCTTCTGCGGCTGGCCTTTGGCATAGACGAAAATCGGCAGGTAGCGGCTTAACCCCATCGCGTCCATGCTCTCGAAGAAGAACGAGCGATGGCCGCCGAGAAGATATTGAATGTTGTGCTTCGATGACGCGATCAGCACATCGATGCCGGCCTCGTCCATCAGCCGGTCCAGCCGTGCGGTGTCGAACGGAGCCGTCCCCTGTCGCCTGGTCACGTCGAGCATGATCGATCTCCCTGAAGCCGGTGAAGCGCGCTTTGCCTGCCGTCTTATTTAGCAAATCTGCTTGGACTTATGAACCGATGCGGATGTGGCCCTGCCCCGCGGGCGCGGCAAGCCTCGTCGAATCCTTAGGACCCATGCTTTAGGGCCACAATTCGGCGCTGGCGAGCTTGGCGCCTTGGACCAGCGCATCGAGCTTGGCCCACATGATGCTGGGATGTACCCGGCGGTGAAACGGCCCTTGGGCAAAACCGCAATCGGTGCCAGCCAGCACGTTTTCCCGTCCGACCAGTCGCGCCAGCCGCACGATGCGTTCGGCGACCAGTTCCGGGTGCTCGACAACGTTGGTGGCGTGGCTGATCACGCCGGGAATGAGCAGCCTGCCCGCGGGCAACTTGGCGCGCTCCCACACCCGCCACTCGTGCTCATGGCGCGGATTTGCGCCTTCAATGACATAGGCCCCGACCTTCATGCCGAGGATGAGATCGACGACGTCGTTGAGCGGTACGTCGCTCGCATGCGGGCCCGGCCAGCTGCCCCAGCAGACGTGATAGCGGATGCGCTCCGCCGGCAATCCGGCAATCGCTTCGTTGAGCACCTCGACCTGCAAACCCAGCCACTTGCGGTATTCGGCGAAACTCGCGGGCGGCACCATGCGGTCGTAGGTGACCGCGGCGCGCGCATCGTCGAGCTGCAGGATAAAGCCGGCATCGATGATCATTTTGTACTCGGTGCGCATCGCCGCGCCGATGGCCCGGATCAGATCTTCCTCGCTCTTGTAGAATTCGTTCTTGCGGTCCGGAATGACGCTCGCCGGCGCGGCGACTGGCAAAAACGCTTCCTCGACTTTGACGTCGCTGAGCGCCGCTTTGAAGTTGTCGATGTCGCGCTGCAGCTCCGCCTGCCCCGAATAGCTGATCGGCCCGACGCACACCGCCTCGATCGTGGTTGCGACACCCTCCTTGGCGTCGAGCTCGGCATAAAACTCGGCAAATTTCTCGCGATCGACGCCGCGGGTGAACGGATTGGCGCCGGGTTTGACCGGCCGCCGCTCGAAACCGCTCAATCGCTCCAGCACATATTGCGACCAGCTGATCGATTTGCCGAACTCGCCGTCGCTGATAACGTCGATACCGACGTCGGCCTGCCGGCGCACGACTTCGGCGACCGATTGCTTCAGGCAAGCTTCGTAGGCCGGCTTGTCATAGGCTTTGCCAGCTTGCTTGGCGCGCAGGAAGTCCTGCAAGGCCGGCGGCCGGATCAGACTGCCGACATGCGTGGTCAGAATGCGATCGGTACTGCGCTTCATCCGCTGCGTCTCCTGGCGAGCCTTGTTTCGGAGCGCACCGAAGCAATCCGGCACGGCGACGTCAATTGATGATTGGCGGAAAAACCGCGGCACCGGTCATGGCTATTGGGCCGGCGCCCATTACCGGATCAAGGGCGAGATTTCAGGCAGCCGAGCGCGCGGCCGATTTGGCATCCGATGCGGAATGCATCTCGGCCATGCCGCGCTTGGCCCGGTCGAGGATGAGCTCGATCGACGCAATCTCGACGCGATTGCGGCCGTTGTCCTTGGCGCGATAGAGCGCGTGGTCGGCTTGCGCCAATAGCGCCGAAATATCGAGCACGGCGTCGTAGCTGATGACGATGCCTATGCTCACCGTCGCGACGACGGGTCGGCCGTCGACTTCGCAGCTTTCTTTGGCGAAACAGCGCCTGATGTCTTCGGCGACGGCGAGCGCCCGCTCGCGCGTGACGTCGACCAAGAGGGCGGCGAACTCTTCGCCGCCAAGCCGGCCGAACAGGTCGGCACGGCGTATGCAATTGGCGGCCACGCTCGCAAACATCTGCAGCACGCGATCGCCGACGGCATGGCCAAAGCGGTCGTTGATCGACTTGAAGTTGTCGAGATCGAGCAGCATCACCGCCAGCGGCCGCGGGTCGGTCGCCTGCCGCCGCAATTGTGCCTCGCTGTCCTGTAGGAACGCGCGACGATTGGAAATTCCGGTCAGCGGGTCGACCAGCGCCGCAGTCTTATGGCGGTGCTCGGTGCGCTCCTTGGCCATGGCCAAAAGGATGAAGGCGATGGAGATCGTGAACAACAGCGCCTCGAAGCTGAGCACTGTCAGCCAGACGCTTCGGAACATGACGTCGCCGTGTGGCGACCATGGCAGCATGGCGCCGAACGGCGTGCGCAGCAGATAGAGCGAGCCGTGCGCGAACAGCATGAAAATCGCCGGCCAGCGCGACACGAGCGGTTCGCTGCGGCCGCGCCAGAATTCCCACGCCGCCGCCCAAGTATAAGCGGTGATAATTCCGGAGCTCAATAGCACGCGGAGGTCCCAAGACCCGGCGACGCCGGGAACGCGGGAGAGAATGAGCCACAGCGCGGCGCCACCGAACAACAGGATCGGCAGCGGCTTGCGATGGTCGAAGACGCGCGCACCGGTCCAAGTGAAGGCAAATGCGGTGAACAACAGCACGTTGGCAAGGTCGATCGAGATCAGGTCGGAGACCGACCCATACATGCCGAACAGCGCGATCGAGCCAGCGCGCAACAGGTCGGCAAAGCCCCACCATGCCACCGCATAGATCGAGGTGTTTTGCACCCACGCGAACAGCAGCAGCAGGCCGAGGATCGCCTCGACGTATATGGTGACGAGAAATAAGGTATTGACGTCGAGATTCATCGCGCCCAACCGAAAACCCTGCCCTATCGGCTTAACGCGGTGCCAGAAAATAATAGGTGAATAGCCGGCGGTTTCGCGGCAGCGATGCATCCTTATGGTTTCGACGGCGTTTCCCGATTTGACGGCATTTTCGAAAATCCAAATCGGGGCACCAGCCTTGTCTCCCCGATTACCGTCCTCTAGGCTCCGCCGCTCGGGATTTTGACCACTATGCAGTTTGCCAACGGCATTATCGAGGCGATCGGCAATACACCGCTGATCAAGCTCAAGCGCGTCTCGGAAGCGACCGGCTGCACGATTTTGGGCAAGGCCGAATTCATGAACCCGGGCCAGTCGGTAAAGGACCGGGCCGCCTTGTTCATCATCGAGGACGCGGTCAAGAAGGGCGACTTGCGTCCTGGCGGCGTCATCGTCGAAGGCACCGCCGGTAATACCGGAATTGGATTGGCGCTGGTCGGCAACGCCATGGGCTTTCGCAGCGTCATTGTCATTCCGCAAACTCAGAGCCAGGAGAAGAAGGACACGCTGCGGCTGTGCGGCGCCGAATTGGTGGAAGTCCCGGCGGTGCCCTATTCCAATCCCAACAATTACGTCAAAATTTCCGGACGGCTCGCGGCGCAATTGGCCAAGACCGAAAAGAACGGCGCGATCTGGGCCAACCAGTTCGACAACGTGGCCAATCGCCAAGGCCATATCGAGACCACTGGGCCGGAAATCTGGGCTCAGACCGACGGCAAAGTCGACGGCTTCTCCTGTGCGGTCGGCACCGGCGGCACACTGGCCGGTGTCGCCATGGCGCTGAAAGCCCGCAACAAGAATGTCCGGATCGCGCTGGCCGATCCATTGGGCGCGGCGCTCTATAGCTACTACACGACGGGCGAACTGAAATCGCACGGCTCGTCGATCACCGAGGGTATCGGCCAGGGCCGCATCACCAAAAATCTCGAAAACGCTCCGATCGACACCGCCTATCAGATTCCCGACGCCGAGGCGGTCCCCATTATCTTCGACCTCCTCGAACACGAGGGCCTCTGTCTTGGCGGTTCGTCCGGCATCAACGTCGCCGGCGCCGTGCGGCTCGCCAGGGAACTCGGCCCCGGCCATACCGTTGTAACGATCCTGGCCGATTACGGCACGCGCTATCAGTCGAAGCTGTTCAATCCGCAGTTCTTGCGGGAGAAAAATCTGCCGGTGCCGTCCTGGCTGGAAAGCAAGCCTGGCATCAAGGTTCCTTTCGAATGAACGTCGTGAAGTGGCCCGCGTTAGATAACGAGACCCATAATGTTGCGACCTGAAAACAGCCCCGCCCCATCCCCGACCAGCCGCTTCCTGGTATCGACCGATTGGCTCGCCGAGCGCCTGCGCGATCCGCACGTCGTCGCCGTGGACGGCTCCTATTTCCTGCCGACGCAAAAGCGCGACGCGCTGGCCGAATACCGCGCCGGCCATATTCCGGGCGCGGTGTTCTTCGACCTCGAAGCCATTAGTGACCATTCGACCGAATTGCCGCACATGCTGCCCGGCAACACGTTATTCGGCAACGCCGTTGGCGCGCTAGGCATCGGCGACGGCGACAGCGTCGTCGTCTATGACAGCTATGACCCGCCGCAGCCGGGGGTCTTTTCGGCGCCGCGGGTGTGGTGGACGTTCCGGCTGTTTGGCGCCAAATCGGTGTACATCCTCGACGGCGGATTGAAGAAGTGGAAGGCGGAAGGCCGGCCGGAGGAAACCGGCGATACAAAGCGCACGCCGAAGACTTTCACGGCGGCGATGAATGTCGGCGCGGTCGCCTTGCTCGACGACGTGCGCATGGCGCAGACCGACGATAGCGTCCAGGTCGTCGACGCCCGCTCGGCGGCGCGTTTTGCCGGCAAAGCGCCAGAGCCGCGACCGGGCCTGCGCTCGGGGCACATGCCGCGATCGTTCAATGTGCCGTTTGAGAAGGTGCTGCAAAACGGCCGCCTCGCCTCGCGCGAGCAGATCGTCCAGGCGTTCACCACGGCCGGCGTCGATCTCGACAAGCCGATCATCACCAGTTGCGGCTCCGGTGTCACCGCGGCGGTGCTGACATTTGCGCTTGAATCGCTCGGCAAGGAGCCGCGCGGCTTGTACGACGGATCCTGGGCGGAATGGGGCGCCCGTCCCGACCTGCCGGTCGAACGCGACAAATGACCTGACCTGCGTCGCCCTGGTGACAGGAGCGGCGAGCGGCATCCGCTCAATGCCGCTGGCGCGCAAGTCGGAGTTTGTCGCCGCCCACCCCTAGCATAATCTTGTTCATATCGCCGGCTTAACCCCATTTTCATTCCACGATCCGAGGTATATTTAGAATTTACGCCGTGCCTTAAGGAGGAGCGCATGATCTTCCGCCAGCTCTTCGATTCCACCTCGGGGACCTACACCTACATCCTCGCCAGCAGGCCGGGCGGCGAGGCGCTGATCATCGATCCGGTACTGGAAAAAACCGACCGCTATCTACAGCTCATTCGTGAGCTCGATCTCAGATTGGTCAAGGCCGTCGATACCCATCTGCATGCCGACCACATTACCGGGCTCGGCGCCCTGCGCGACCGCACCCGCTGTATCACGGTGATGGGCGAGAATACCAAGGCCGACGTCGTCTCCATGCGGGTTGCCGAAGGCGATCGCATCGAGATCGAAGGCCTGCGCCTCGACGTGCTGTACACGCCCGGCCATACCGACGATTCCTATTCCTATCTATTCGCTGACCGCGTCTTTACCGGCGATACGCTGCTTATTCGCGGCACCGGCCGCACCGATTTTCAGAACGGCGATCCCTGCGCTCAGTACGACTCGATCTTCAACAAGCTTTTGAAGCTGCCCGAGGCGACGCTGGTTTACCCGGCTCACGACTATAAGGGCGATACCGTCTCCACAATCGGCGAAGAGAAACTCTACAATCCGCGCCTGAAAGTAAAATCGATGGACGAATATGCGGCGCTGATGAATGGCCTCAAACTGCCCAACCCGAAAATGATGGACGTCGCGGTGCCTGCGAATATGCGTGTCGGCTTCCATCAGGACGAAGTGGCGCGCAAAGGCTGGGCCATGACAGCCGCCGAGGCTATAGTCGTCCGCGGCCAGCCCGAGATTGCGATCGTCGATCTGCGCGAAAAAAGCGAGCGCGAGCGGCACGGCATCGTACCCGGCTCTCTGCACGCCCCTTATGTCAACCTGCAGGACGAGATCGGCGCCGGCGGCATGCTGCATGAATTGGCTATAGCATCCAAAAAGCGTCTGGTGTTTTTGTGCGCCTTCGGCGAGCGCTCGGCCATGGCAGTGCAGGCGGCGCAGGACGCCGGATTGAAGACCGCCTGTCATATCGCGGGTGGTATCGACGCCTGGAAGAAGGCTGATGGTCCGCTGGTCCACTGAGCGCAACGTCGGCAGAGCCATGTCCTGAAAAATGCGAAAGCCGCGGGAGGAAATCCCGCGGCTTTCACTTTTGCGTCCGCCGCAGGGAGGGAGGTCCAGCGGACGCTAGGGAGATGGCAAGCTTAGAGCCGAGAACCTTGGTCGGGAGCACCGTCGTCTTGTGGACCGGAACCTTGTTGGTCGAAGCCCTGTTGGCCGAAAGCGTGCTGATGTCGCCAACCCTCGCCCTGCCCTTCGCGCCAACGGCGCTCCAGCATGGCGTGCATGCGCCGATGCGGCCGCAGCATGCGCGCCAGCACCATGAAGCGGCCTTTCTGATCGTCGTTGAGGCTTTGATAGAGCGGGGTGCCGGCATCGGCGACCTTCTTCAGTGCCGCGCTACGATTGGCCATGGCGTCGGCGCGCCGCTCGAGCCGGCCGAGTGGCGTCGCCGAACCCTGCTGCTCGCCTGACAAGCGGGCCTGGATACGTTGGATGCGCAGTTGCGCCATATCGCGCAACGCCTGCTCGAACGGCGGCCAGTTCTTGGCCTGATCGGGGGTAAGTTCGAGGCCCGCTTTCAGGGCTGCGATGCGCGCATCGGCAAACGCGGAGATGTGGGCTGGATTCGGACGATGACGATATTCCAGACGCGAACCGTCGCCGTTGTGTCCGGCAAAATTCTGCTGGGCGTAGACCAGTGTCGAGCCGGCGAGAGCAAAAAGCGCGGTCGCGGCTATAACCGGTTTGATCATGTGATCCTCCTCAAGGATTCAGCGTGACCAAATTAATGGGCCCGGCACCCGGGAACTCAAGTTAAAGTTTCGACAGGTGCAGCGCGGAGTGAATTACAAGTTGGTAATTGTCTCGGTGGTTTCATGAACAAATGTGCAGCCGATCAGCGAACGTACATGACGTAGGCGCGTTGCCACCGTCACCGCAGCACTTGTTGCAAAAACAGCCGCGTACGCTCGTGCGCCGGTTGAGCAAAGAACGCCTGGGGTTCGTTAACCTCGACAATCTGTCCGTCAGCCATGAAAATGACGCGATCGGCGACTTGCCGGGCAAAGCCCATTTCGTGGGAGACCACAAGCATGGTGATGCCGTCGCCCGCCAGCTCGACCATGGTGTCGAGCACCTCCTTGACCATTTCCGGATCGAGCGACGAAGTCGGCTCGTCGAACAGCATGATGGTCGGGCTCATGCATAAGGCGCGAGCGATGGCGACGCGCTGCTGCTGACCGCCGGACAGCCGGGCTGGATATTTGCCCGCCTGCTCCGGTATTTTCACCCG
Organism: Xanthobacteraceae bacterium; assembly: GCA_036267435.1. Lineage (GTDB taxonomy): Bacteria > Pseudomonadota > Alphaproteobacteria > Rhizobiales > Xanthobacteraceae > BOG-931. The sequence goes on from DATAWA010000228.1 coordinate 14,696, forward strand.
CCGCAGAAAACTCATCGCCAGGTCTTCGGCGTCCTTCTTCGGCATGTGCCGCACCCAGATCGGCGCCAGCGTGCAATTTTCCAGCACCGTCAGATGCGGAAAAAGATTGAACTGCTGAAACACCATGCCGACGTCGCGGCGCACCGCGACGATATGCTTCGGATCGTCGGTCAGCTCGATCCCGTCGACGACGACGCGGCCGCTCTGCCAGTCTTCCAGACGATTGATGCAGCGCAACAGCGTCGATTTGCCGCCGCCCGACGGGCCGCAGATGACAACGCGCTCGCCGCGCGCGACCGCGAGATTGATGTCGCGCAGCACGTGAAAATCGCCGTACCATTTGTGCAAGCCGGCGATCTCGACCGCGGGTCCGGGTTGCGATGCGGCGGCGCTTGCGGCGTCATCCGGCATTTCCATCGGCTGCTCCCCTCACCGTCTGTGGCGCGTCAAGCGTGCTTCCACGCTGCGGGCGTAGCGCGACATGCCATAACAGCAGACGAAATAGAATAAAGCGGCAAATGCATAGCCGGTCACACCGGTCACCGGCGTGACCCAGTGCGGATCGGCGCGGGCGGCCTCGATGGTGCGCAGAAAATCGAAAATGCCGACAGCAAAGACCAACGTGGTGTCTTTGAACAAGCCGATGAAGGTGTTGACGATGTTCGGCAGCGTTATCCGCAGCGCTTGCGGCAAAACGACGAGCGCCATCACCCGCCAATGAGCCAAGCCGAGCGCTTGCGCCGCCTCGTATTGGCCGCGCGGGATGGCGTTGAGACCCCCCCGCACGACCTCGGCCATATAAGCGGAGGCGAACAGGGCGACACCGATCAAGGCCCGCATAAGCTTGTCCGGCGACAAACGCTCCGGGACAAAGAGCGGCAGCATGACGCTCGCCATGAACAGCACCGTAATGAGCGGCACGCCGCGAACGAATTCGATGAAAGCGACGGCGAGCCCTTTGACCGCCGGCAAATCCGAACGCCGCGCCAGCGCCAGCAAAATGCCGAGCGGCAACGACGCGACGATGCCGATTGTCGCCACCACGACAGTGACCAGAATGCCGCCCCATAGCTCGGTCGGGATCGTGATGAGAGCAAGGCGCGGCACCCCGCTCAACAGCACGAATGACAAGAGCGGCAAGACAATAAAAAAATAAATGGCGCCAATGCCACGGCGCGGCGCCGACAGCCAAGCCAGCCAACCGATGCCAAACGCCAAGGCGGCGAAAAAAACATCGACCCGCCAGCGCGCCGCCATCGGATAAAAGCCGTAGACGAAAAACGAGAACCATGCCCGCACGAAGGCCCAGCAGGCGCCGGGAACGGGATTTTGCGGCGTCGCCAGGCAGGCTGTACGATCGGCGCCGGACCAGACCGCGTCGACCACAAAGAACCGGACGAGCGGTGGGACCGCCCAGCCGATAAAGGCGATGCAAAGGACTGTCAGCGCAATGTCGGTCGGCGAGGATAGCAGGTTTCGCTGCAGCCAGCCGAACACGCCGGAGCGGTCGCCCGGCGGCGGCCGGCGCTCGGCTGGCGTAGCGCGCACATAACCTTTCTCGCCCATTGTCGTCATCGGGATCAGCGCTCCTCGACGGCGATGGCATAGCCGTAAAGATTCATCAGCAGCGACGTGGCGAGGCTGATGATGAGATAGACCGCCATGGTGATGGCGATCACCTCGACCGCTTGGCCGGTGAGATTGAGCACGCTGCCGGCAAAAACCTGCACCAAATCCGGGTAGCCGATGGCGACCGCCAGCGAGGAGTTCTTGATCAGGTTCAGGTACTGACTGGTCAGCGGCGGAATGATGACGCGCATCGCCTGCGGAACGACCACCAGACGCAGCGTCGCTCCGGAGCGCAAGCCGAGCGATTTCGCCGCCTCGGCCTGCCCCGGCGCCACCGCCAGCACGCCGGCACGCACCACCTCGGCAATAAAGGCCGCGGTATAGATCGACAAAGCCAGAAGCAGTGCGGCGAGTTCCGGCAATATCTCCACGCCGCCGACGACGTTGAAGTGGCCCATCCGCGGAACACTGAATGTGATCGGGCTGCCGGCTACGACAAAAACGAAAGCCAGGACAGCGGCAGCAAGAAACAAGGCCCACCATTGCAGGTGACCCGGTCTGCCGGTCCGATCCTGCCGGCGGCGCCCCCAGACACGAAACAGCGCGACGGCGGCGAGACTGAAGACGAATGCCGCCACGACATAGCCGAAGCCGGAGCCAATTTGCGGCCGCGGCAGGAAGAGCCCGCGATTGTTTAGAATGCCGCCGCCCGGCAGCGCGACGCTGCCACGCAATTGCGGCAGCGAGACCAGCACGGAATTGTACCAGAACAACAGCTGCAGCAAGAGCGGTACGTTGCGAATAAGCCCGACATATCCGGCGGCGAGATGGGAGACGAGCCAATTGCGCGAGAGCTGCGCGATGCCGACGATGAAGCCAAGAATGGTCGCCAGCACGATGCCGAGCGCGGCGACGAGAAGCGTGTTGAGAAGACCGACCCAGAAAGCACGGCCGAATGTCGAGGTGCTGGGAGAATAGTCGATCAGCGTCTGGCTGATGTCGAAGCCTGCGGTATTGTTCCAGAAGGCAAAGCCCGAAACGATATGGGCGTCGGCCAAGTTCTGCGCCGCGTTACGCACCGCGGCGTAAGCGAGCCCGCCGACAACGACGATCAGCGCGGCCTGCAGCGCGATGCTGCCGAACCGACGCGCATGCCGCGACGGCGGCGGCGCGGTGTCGGCCATGGGGGGGCTTGAGGCCGCGGAACCGAAATGGCGGCTAAATGATCGGAATTTCAAATCCACCGCACCAGATTGCTTCGTCGCTAGGCTTCTCGCAACGTCGCAAGTCGGCCGGCGCTCATCGAATCGGTAGCCCGTATTGCAGGCCGCCCTTCGTCCACAGCGCATTGAGCCCGCGTGCGATTTTTAACGGTGATCCCTGACCGACATTGCGCTCGAAGCTTTCACCGTAATTCCCGACCGCCTTGATGATGTGGTAGGCCCAGTCGTTGCTCAGACCGAGCGCGGTGCCGAATTGGCCCTCGACGCCAAGCAGGCGGCGGATGTCCGGCGCATCGGATTTCAACATATCGTCGGCATTGTTCTGATTGACGCCGAGCTCCTCAGCATCGATCATCGCGTAATGCGTCCAACGCACGATATCTTCCCAGGTGTCATCGCCCTGACGAACGGCCGGACTGAGCGGCTCCTTGGAGATGATCTCCGGCAATACAATATTCGCATTCGGATCGGTAAGCTGCAGGCGCACGCCGTAAAGTCCGGAGGAGTCGGTGGTGTAGGAATCGCAGCGGTTGGAGTCGTAGGCCTTGACCGCCTCATCCACCGTGGCGAACGTCACCGTCTTTAACGTCATATGGTTTTGCCGAAAATAGTCGGCGAGATTGAGCTCGGTGGTCGTGCCCTGTTGCACGCAGACCGACGCGCCGTTGAGCTCAAGCGCGGAATTCACCTTGAGCGATTTGCGCACCATGAAACCCTGGCCGTCATAGAAATTCACGGCGGCGAAATCGACACCGAGCGTCGTATCGCGCTCCATCGTCCAGGTGGTGTTGCGCGACAGCACGTCGATTTCGCCGGACTGCAGCGCAGTGAAGCGGTTGGCGGCGGTCAACGGCACGAATTTGACCTTGGTTGGATCGTTAAAAATCGCCGCGGCGAGCGCGCGGCAGAAATCGACGTCGAAACCCGTCCAGTTGCCCTGCGGGTCGGGCAGTCCGAAGCCGGCCAACTGACCGTTGGCGCCGCAATTGAGCATGCCGCGGTCTTTGACCGCCTTAAGCGTCGGCGAGTCGGCCCAAGCCGCCTGCGCGCCGAGCCCAAAAGCGACCGCAACCGCGATTGCAAGCGCAAGCGCGCCGCCTAAACGTCTGACGATACGTTTCATAACTCGGCCTTTCAGCATTGAAATACGCGGCAAAGCCCCGAGATCTGCGCGCTTTAGGGATCGTCGATCCGACAACCGGCATCTCAGAACGACGCCGCTTGCAGGTCAAGGGGTTGACGAACGCGATCGATGCCGGGGTAATGCGGCAGGAACGGTGCCCCAAAGGCCCGAAAGAGTTACAGCAAGCTCAGATAAAACCATGAATGACAAGGGAAATGACGCCGGCAGCCGATCGCGCCGCGCCGCCACCAAACTGGTCACCGCCGGCCGCGATCCGCAATCCTACCACGGCTTCGTCAATCCGCCGGTTTATCACGCCTCGACCGTGCTCTATCCGAACGCGGAGGATTTCCTCGCGCATCGCGCGCGCTACCAGTATGGCCGTCGCGGCACGCCGACGACGGAGGCGCTCGAACTCGCGCTGCAGGAGCTGGAAGGCCCACAATGCGCCGGCGTGTCGCTGGTGCCGTCCGGGCTGGCGGCTATTTCGGCGGCGCTACTGTCCGTCGTGCAGGTCGGTGACCATCTTCTCGTCACCGACAGCGCCTACGGGCCGACGCGCAATTTCTGCGGTCAAATCCTGTCCCGGCTCGGCGTGACCACCACCTATTACGATCCGGGCATCGGCGGCGCCATTGTCGACCTGATCCAGCCCAACACTCGTGCGATCTATCTGGAAGCGCCGGGATCGCTATCGTTCGAAATGCAGGATGTCGGCGCAATAGCCAAAGCCGCGCACGCCAAAGGCGCGGTCGTGATGATGGACAATACCTGGGCGACACCGCTGTATTTCCGTCCGCTCGATCATGGCGTCGATCTCGTCATCCAGGCCGGCACCAAATATATCGGCGGTCATTCGGACGTCATGCTCGGCACAATATCGGCCAATGCGGCGACGGTCGCGGCGCTGAAAAACACCGTCCGCCTCACCGGTCTGTGCGAGGGGCCCGACGACGTCTATCTGGGCTTGCGCGGTCTGCGCACGCTCGGGGTGCGGCTCGAACGGCATTATCAATCGGGCTTGGCGGTGGCGCGCTGGCTCGAACAACGGTCGGAGGTTTTGCGCGTGCTGCATCCGGCCTTGGAGAGCCATCCGGGGCATGCGATCTGGAAGCGCGATTTTACCGGCGCATCGGGATTGTTCAGCATGGTGCTCAAGCCGGTGCCGAAAAAAGCCCATCACGCCTTTGTCGACACCCTCGAATTGTTCGGCATTGGCGCCTCGTGGGGCGGCTACGAAAGCCTCGCCATTCCGTTCGACTGCACGCCCTATCGCACCGCGACGCGCTGGGAGCCCGGCGGCCCGACGGTGCGCTTCCATATCGGGCTCGAAGCGGTCGAGGATCTGATCGCCGATCTTGAGCGGGGCTTTGCCGCGCTCAAGGCAGCCGCGGCCTAGCACTACTTTGGCAGATTTTTAACGGCCTGGGATTCCCAAATCAGTTTTTCTGTGACTCATGGGTGGTCGGCTTTTGGAGGGGCCGACCATGATTGGCAGGACGTCGGATTGGAGAGGCGAGCTTGGACGTTGGCT
>DATAWA010000229.1:0-12073 GCA_036267435.1 Xanthobacteraceae bacterium
GAGGTCGTATGCTGATAGGTGCCGGTCGCACATCGCTCGACCGCATTTGCCAACTTGAGAAAAACTCATTGCTGATCAACACGGGGAATCCCCTGGCGGAAACTGGCAAACCCGTTGTTTTATCAGACTCATTGCCGTTCCCTAGGGAGCGCCAGCTTAAATTCTGCGCTTGCGATCTTCGGCAATTCCGACCGGCGGCGATTTTCCGCCGCTACGCTTCGCGCGCGGCGCGCGGCTCTTGAGCGCCATCTTCCGCCGCCGCGCGGTTTCAGTCGGGGAATTACGCGATGACGCCGCCGGCTTGTTCCGCTCGCGCACGGCGTCGGCGGAGCGGCCGACCGCCTTGGACAATTGCAATAGTTGCCCGGCGAGCGGACTGGTCTTGCGCCAGACCATGCCGATGGTTCGCGACGGCTGCGGCTCCTTGAAGCTGACCACCGAGACCGGCGCCGAGCGGGTTTCCACCGCCGCCGCCATTTCCGGGATCAAGGTGACTCCCAAGCCGGCGCTGACCATTTGCACCAGCGTTGACAGCGAGCTTGCCTCCAGCGTCTCGCGCGGCGACGATCGCATATTGCAAAACGACAGCGCCTGATCGCGGAAGCAATGACCTTCTTCCAAGAGCAGCAGCCGCATCTCGCGCAACGTTTCGCTGTTGGGCACCGGCGTGCCCTCATCCGCGGCCGGCCGCGCCAACAGGAAGTTTTCGGCAAACAGCGCGACCTCGGTCAGCGACGGCTCCGACACCGGCAACGCGACGATGGCGGTGTCGAGGCGGCCTTCCGCCAGTTCCTCGATGAGTTTGGAGGTCAGCGCCTCGCGGACGTGGATTTCGAGATCGGGATGGGTTCGCGTCAGGTTGCCGATGACGGTGGGCAGAAGGTAGGGCGCGATAGTCGGGATCATGCCGATGCGCAGCCGGCCGGTGAGCCGGTCGCGCGAGGCCCGCGCGAACGCCGCCAATTCATCGACCGCGCGCAGGATGTCGCGCACCCGCAGCGCCGTCTCTTCGCCGAACTTGGTGAGCCGGACTTGCCGTGCGCCCCGTTCGATCAGCACGGTGCCGAGCGCTTCCTCCAACTCCTTGATCTGCATCGACATCGCCGGCTGCGAAATGGCGCAGGCCGCGGCGGCGCGGCCGAAATGGCTATGGGTGGCCAGCGCGTCGAAATAATGCAGCTGGCGGAGCGTGACGTCTGTCATAAGAATATATTATGACAGCAATCATTAAAGTCAATTTTACCTGATGGGATGCGTTGCGCTAAACTGCCGGCAACCCATCTCCGCAACACGCGCAACAGCCCCAAGAGGACACGCCATGGATGACGTTACCAAGTGCCCATTTACCGGCGGAACCGGCGGACATCGCAATCGCGACTGGTGGCCGGAAGCGCTCGACATCGAGATGCTCCATCGCAACTCGTCTTTGTCCGATCCGATGGGCAAGGAATTCAACTACGCCAAGGAATTCAAGACGCTCGATCTCAACGCCGTGATCAAGGATCTGCAGGCCTTGATGACGGACTCGCAACCGTGGTGGCCGGCCGATTTCGGCCATTACGGCGGGCTGATGATCCGTATGGCATGGCACAGCGCCGGCACCTATCGCACCACCGACGGTCGCGGCGGCGCCGGCGCCGGACAGCAGCGCTTTGCGCCGCTCAATAGCTGGCCGGACAACGCCAATCTCGACAAGGCGCGCCGGCTGCTGTGGCCGATCAAGCAGAAATACGGCCGCAAACTCTCCTGGGCCGACCTGATGGTGCTGGCCGGCAACGTCGCGCTCGAGTCGATGGGTTTCAAAACATTCGGCTTCGCCGGCGGCCGCGCCGACGTTTGGGAGCCCGAAGAACTCTACTGGGGTCCCGAGGGCACCTGGCTCGGCGACGAACGCTATAGCGGCGAACGCCAGCTCGCGGAGCCGCTCGGCGCCGTGCAGATGGGCCTCATCTACGTCAATCCGGAGGGACCGAACGGCAAGCCGGACCCGGTCGCTGCGGCAAAAGACATTCGCGAAACCTTCTTCCGCATGGCGATGAACGACGAGGAAACCGTCGCGCTGATTGCCGGCGGCCACTCGTTCGGCAAGACCCACGGCGCGGGCGATCCATCGCTCGTCGGAGCGGCGCCGGAAAGCGGTGCGCTCGAAGATCAGGGCCTCGGCTGGAAGAGCAAGCATGGCACCGGCTTTGGCCCCGACGCCATCACCGGCGGCCCTGAAGTTACCTGGACGCAGACGCCGACCAAGTGGAGCAATCTGTTCTTCAAGAATCTGTTCGAAAACGAATGGGAGCTGACCAAGAGCCCGGCCGGCGCCAATCAGTGGAAAGCCAAAAACGCCGAGGCAACGGTGCCTGACGCCCACGACACATCGAAGAAGCATGTGCCGACCATGCTGACCACCGACCTGTCGCTGCGCTTTGACCCGGCCTATGAGAAAATCTCGCGGCGCTTCTACGAGCATCCGGATCAGTTCGCGGACGCCTTTGCCCGTGCCTGGTTCAAGCTCACGCATCGCGACATGGGTCCGATCGTGCGCTATCTCGGCCCGCTGGTGCCGAAGGAGACGCTGATCTGGCAGGACCCGATTCCGGCGGCCGATCATCCACCGATCGGAGAGCAGGACATCGCAAGTTTGAAGGCGAAAATCCTCGCTTCCGGACTTACCGTGTCGCAGCTCGTTGCGACGGCCTGGGCGTCGGCCTCGACGTTCCGCGGCTCCGACAAGCGCGGCGGCGCTAATGGTGCGCGCATCCGGCTTGCCCCGCAGAAGGATTGGGACGTCAACGATCCGGCACAACTCAAGACCGTGCTCGGCAAGCTTGAAGCGATCCAGAAGGAGTTCAACGCCGGCGGCAAGAAAGTATCGCTCGCCGACGTGATCGTTCTGGCCGGCTCGGCCGCGGTCGAAAAGGCCGCGAAGGACGCCGGCGTTGACGTCAAGGTTGCCTTCACGCCTGGACGTGGCGACGCGACGGCCGAGCAGACCGACGTCGAGTCTTTTGCTCCGCTTGAGCCGCGCGCCGACGCCTTCCGCAACTATATCGGCAAGAAGCAGCAGTTCATGCAGCCCGAGGAGGCGATGGTCGACCGCGCACAATTGTTGCGGCTGACCGGGCCGGAGATGACGGCGCTCATCGGCGGCCTGCGCGTGCTCGGTGCCAACGCCGGCGGCTCCAAGCACGGCGTCTTCACCAAGCAGCCCGGGAAACTCTCCAACGACTTCTTCCTCAATTTGCTCGACATGAGCACGGAGTGGCAGGCCCCGAATGCCGAAGGCGTGTACGAAGGCCGCGACCGCAAGACCAAAGAGGTCAAGTGGACCGCTACCCGCGTCGACCTGATCTTCGGTTCGCACTCGCAGCTTCGCGCCTTCGCGGAAGTCTACGGCAGCGCGGATTCGAAAGAGAAGTTCGTCAAGGACTTCGCGGCGGCGTGGACCAAGGTGATGAACGCCGACCGCTTCGATCTCAGCCCGGGCTACGCGAAAGCGGCGTAGGGCCGACGGGAGCAGGCGGGAAAACGGGGCGCACGCAAGGCATAGGCTGAGCGTGCGCCCTTAAAGTCCAATCGATCCTAATAGAGCGACTAACGACCCGACAGCAGCGTTGAACGCCGTTCCAGGCCTTCCGGCGGTGTGCCGGACAACGGCGAGCGCCGTTCGATGCCGTTTGGCGGGCTACCGGGAGCAGCGGTGCCGTTGGCGGGGTTGCCGCCGCGGAACGAGCGGCGCAGCAATTCCTGCCGCGCGGCATCGGCAAACGCCGGCGCCGGCGTCTCGGGGGCGGACGTCGGCCAAGCGGGGGTGACGTCCGGTTTCTGCTCGTCGGCCCGCTCACTGTCCTGGCCGCGCGTGCCGGTCGTAGCGCCGCGCCAGCGCTCGATCACGGAGACGATCAGATCGCGCTGCATCGGCGCGGTGGCGTTCACCCGCGTATTGCCGGCTGCGTCGCTATGCGGCCGCATCGCCGCCGGCAACTCGCGAAAGCGCATGCGCGTCGGTATGCCGATGCCATAGCCGAAAGTGAACACTTCGCGGGTGCCGAGCGAGGGGATGAACGACAACATGTCGTTGGAGGCGTCGGACACCGCCGAATGGATGAAGGCCTGATCGCGATCGTTCGACAGCCGCATGACGAACAGCGTGCTGCACTGAGAGATGATGGTCGGGTCGATCTCCGACGGGCGCTGCGTGACGAGGCCGAGATAGACACCGTATTTGCGGCCTTCGCGCGCGATGCGCGACAGCGCGCGGCGGGTCGGGCCGAAGCCGGCGTCGGGATCGGCGGGCGCGTAACGATGCGCCTCCTCGCAGACGAACAGCATCGGCATGGCGCCGTCGCTCCACAGGCCGAAGTCGAACGCCATGCGCGAGAGCACCGAGACCACCGAGTCGATGACTTCCGCGGGGAAGCCGGCCAGCTGCATGATGGTGATCGGCTTGCCGTCGGGCGGCAGGCGGAACAGCTGGCCCAACAGCTCCGGCATGACGTCGCCGCCGAGATTGGCGTTCTCGAACATGAAGGTGTAGCGCGGGTGATTCCGCAGCGACTGAATGCGCGTTATCAGCTTGTGATAGACGGCGCGGGTCGAGCGATTTTCCAGCTTGCCCATGCGCTCGTCGAGCAGCACCAGCAAATCCTCGATGCGATACGGCACCGGCGTGTCGGCGGTGAAGCCGCTGTTCTTCGGATCGCGCCGCTTGACCGCGCCCTGGCGATCGTTGGCGCGGTACTGCAGATAGAGCGTCTTCGCCAGCGGGATGATATCGGACAGGATGTCACGTTCCTCGTCGGTGGCGGCGCGGCCGCCGAGAAACGCTTCCACCGTTTCCTCGAAATTGAACAGCCAGAACGGCAAGCGCACATTGGCGGGGGAAAAGACGACGGCCTTGTCGCCGAAGCACGTGGCGAATTCGTTGTGCGGATCGATGAGGAAGATGCGGAGATTCGGCCGCGTCGCGATGATCTGCTGCAGGATGACCGCGACGCCGCTCGATTTGCCGACGCCGGTGGTGCCGAGTACCGCGAAGTGCCGGCTGATCAGATCGTCGATGTTGATATGGACGCCGATCTTGGAGTTCTGCTGCAGGTCGCCGATGTGGGCGCGATCCTGGTCGGCGGCGCCATAGACGACGCGCAATTCGTGCTCGGTCATCAGGATCGCGCTGTCGCCGATCTTCGGATAATTGTCGATGCCGCGCTTGAACCGTACCGAATTGCCTTCGCCGGCGGCGATTTCGCCGAGCAGTTCGAGGCGGGCGATGCCTTGCCGGGAGCGGCCGGCGTCGATGCCATGGCCGGGCATTTCATTGATTTCCGAGATGACGCCGATGATCAGCGTGCTGCCGGTCACGAGGCCGAGAAACCGTCCCACCGTCGCATAATCGGCGTGATGCGCGTTGCCATGCGCATCTTGGCCGCTCTGCAGCGCGACGGTCGCCTGTGCTCCGGAAATAGCGGTGACGCGCCCAACCGCTTCGCGCGCACGCGATGCTGGCGCCGGCGCGGGCGCTCCGATTTTAGCGGGCTCGTTGCTGGCGATCATTATGGCTTTGCTGTCGGACGAAAATTCAACAGTCCGGCATCCTAACCGACGCCTGCATGCCGGTTTCTTAATTTGGCAGCCACTTTGGGAGATTTGGTTAGGATGCCGTTTAGGAAGTTCCTACCAATCGCTCGATGAGGAATTGATTCACCTAAGGTATCGATCCGGCGGCCAAATGCGCACGGCATCGGCGCCGATGTCGAACCGGCAGACGCTGCCACAGGGAGGATCGATGGAACCGACCGCGACCTCGGTTGCGGCCTCGCCGAAACGCGGCGCCCTGATGGGCAATGTGCGGCAGCCGGTCTCATTCAACTCGAGCGCGCAAGTGACACGGTCCAGTCGAGGCTATCGGGACAACTTCGTTCGGAACTTCCTGTATTTCGGGAGGTTCAGTCATCGGATCAACTTTTCAGGAAATGCAATCATGGATGAAAACCGAGTAGCAGGCACTGCCAAAAACCTCGGCGGCAAGGTCGAGGAAGGTTTTGGACGCTTGACCGGCGATACCAAAAGCCAGGTCGATGGAATCGTCAATCAGGCCGCCGGCGCAGCACAGGACCTTTACGGCCAAGCGGCCGACACGGCCCGTGACACGGCTACGACGTTCGACAAATGGCTCCGGAACCAAATTGAGACGCAGCCGTACACCACCGCCCTCGTTGCGGTCGGTATTGGCTGGCTTCTGGGCAGATTGCATCGGCCCGTCTGAGACGCGAGTCTTGTCTCTGAGATGAAGGGCCGCGCTTAATCGAGCGGCCAGATGCGCACCGCGTCGGGATCGATGTCGAAGCGGCAGGCGCTGCCCCGCGGCGGATCGATATACCCCGCGGCCGCATCGATCCGGGCGTCGCCGAAACGGACCGTGATGCGATGACCGGAGCCGACATAAGTCACGGCTTCGACGCTGCCGTCATAACGTCCGGATTCGCTCAAATGCACGCGCGCCGGCGATACGGTCCAGCCAAGGCGCGCGCCCGGCTTGAGCGCCGGCCCAGTGACTTTGAGCACGGCTCCTGCGCCGACCGCGATGGCATCGGGGCCGGCGGCAACACCTTCGGCCGCATGATCGGCGCCTAGAAGCCGCGCCACCGTTTCATTATTCGGCCGGCGAAACACCGCGTCGGTTGCTCCCGATTGCAGTGCGCGGCCGTTCTCACAAACGAGAATCTCGTCGGCCAGCATTGCCGCTTCGGCCGGATCGTGGGTGACGATGATCGTCGTGGCTGTAAGCTCGCTTTGCAGCACCAGCATTTCCCGGCGCAGCCTTGTCCGCAACGGCGCATCGAGCGCCGAGAACGGTTCGTCAAGCAAAAGAAGGCGGGCAGGGCGCACCAGCGCCCGCGCCAATGCCACGCGCTGTTGCTGGCCAAGCGACAATGCATCCGGGCGGCGGTTTTCGAGGCCGCGCAGGCCGAGCCGGTCGATCCAGTGCTTTGCCGATCCGGCATCGGCGCCGGCCGGAAACGACAATTGCTCGCTCACCGTGAAATGCGGAAACAGCGCATAGTGTTGCGGTACATAGGCGACGCCGCGCCGGGCCGGTTCGAGCGCGGACATCTCGCGGCCGCCGAGCACGATGCTGCCGCGGTCGCACGGCGCGATGCCGGCAATCATCTTCAGCGTCATCGATTTGCCGGAACCGGATGGACCGACGATGGCGAGACGGCGCGCCTGCGGCGCCCAGGCGATATCGAGATGAAAAATGCCGAGCCGCTTTTCCAGCCGGAATTTCAGATCGGCTGCCGGCTTCGACACCGCGCGTCGCGGCGCGATGTCCGGCGCCACCGCGGGCAATGAGGCCACGATCGAAGCGGTTGCCGGCTGTGCTCGCGCGCGGCGGTCGGCAAGCGTGCTCAGCACCATGATCAGAACGGCGAGCGCCAAGGTCGGCACCAGCACCGGCAGCATCGCCGGCAGGCCCTGCGAACCGAATGCGACGTAAGTGTAGACCGGCAGCGAATAGGGGTGATAGGCGACCATGACGGTCGCGCCGAATTCGCCGAAGGCGCGCAGCCACGCCAGCAACAGCCCGGACATGATGGCCGGCCGCGCAATCGGCATGCTGATGCGGAAGAACACGGAAAGCGGGCCGCGGCCGAGCGTCGCCGCGACGCCTTCGAGCCCGGGGTCCATGGCGGCGAAGGCGGAGCGCGCGGCGATGATCAGAAATGGCGCGGCGACGAAAACTTCGGCCAGCACAATGCCGGCGAAACTGTCGGTCAGCGCGCCCCCGGTCAGGCGGCCGATCGGCGTCGTGTAGCCGACCAGAAACAGCAGCAATATGCCACTGGCAAGCGGTGGCAGAGCGAGCGGCAGCTGAACCAGGAAGCCGATCAGTCCCACGGCGCGGCTCGACATCCGCGCCAACAGATAGCCAAGCGGAATGCCGCAAAGCGCGATGAGAAAAGTCGCGAGCGTGGCGCTCGCGATCGACGTCAGACAGGCACGCGTTAGCGCCGCGGCATCGACCGTCGACCAGTCGGCCATGCCCGCCTGTTGCGCGCCGGCGACGAGCGGGGCGATCAAGTAGATCGCGAGCAGCCCGGCAAGCCAGGGCAGCGGGGCGGGAATACGGCGTGTCGCGCTGCCTGAGATCACCGGTCCCGATTCACTTTAGCAGCGCCTGGACGTCCTTCGGTACGCCCGCGGCGTCGCCGGACAACGTCAATTTCTGCACGCCGAGGCCGTGCTGTTTCATCACGCTCTGCCCGTCGGCGCTTAAGAGAAACGCGACGAACTTGTCGGCGCCGTCGGCGTTGGGCGCATTATGCAGGATTGCGACGGTATAAACCGCCTTGGGCGCGATCTCAGGCGGCAATGTCAGCGCCGGTATTTTTGCGTCGGCGGTCTCGGTCGAATAGAAAAAGCCGACGTCGAGCTGGCCCGATTGCAGCCGGCCCACCAGCGTCTCTTCCGGCAGCACCTGCGCCGGATTGTCCGGCGCGCCGATGACCTTCTCCGACAGCCCGGAGCTTTTGTAGAACGTCTCGGCTTGTTTCATCAGCGTCACGGTGAGGGCGCCCTTGGGGTCGAGCTTGGGATCGGTGCGGCCGATCTTGATTCCCGGCTCCTGCAGCACCTGATACCACGGTTTCGACTTCAAGTCGGCGGCAAATTTGCTCGATGCATTATAGCCGATGACGAGCGGTGACTGCGCGAAGGTGATGTACCAGCTCACCCAGTCGCCGTTTGCGGTGCCCATCAGGCCGTCATTCACTTTGGGGCTGGCGCTGACAAAGACGTCGCCTTGGCGGAGCTTGCCTTTGATCTGATTGGCGAGCCCGCTCGATCCGCCGGCGAAGCCTTGGAAGGTGTCGCCGCTCCCCTTGTCGAAGGCCGGCCCGACGCCATGCTCCATCAAATTCACCAGCGATCCGGCGTACAGCACGCTGACCTTGCCGGCGGCAAGGGCTGCGGTAGCAGGCAGGAGCGATAGGCCGGCGGCTAACAGCGCGGCGCCCGATAGGCGGGACAGGTTTCGAACGGGCTTATCGATACGCATTGGCATCTCCTTCAGTCCTGGGGTTTTGTTCAGTCTGCGGTCACGACAAACGTGAGAGCATGCGCGGTCGTGCCGCTGAGCTCCACGGTGAACGGCGCCGCGGCAAGCTCGAACTTCACGCTTTTGGCAATGCCGGCGCAGCCGCCCACGCCGCTGAACGCGGTCGATCGCAATGTGTGTCCGCTTTGAACGACATCGACCCACGCTGGAGCCGATAGCGTCACCCGATAGGTGCCTGCCTTCGGGGCTGCGGCGGCGTTGATGAATCCGGCGTAGCTGGCGGCGGCTTTCGGCGCGCGCGAAGGCGGCGCCGGTAGCTTTGCGTCGGCATAAGGCGCGAGCGCGATTGTTACTGCTGTTCGCAACGGTTGCGGCAAGGCCGAGCCGGATGGCATTTGCGCCGGCGATGCCAAGAGCGCGCGGTCGCGGTCGACCGGCCACTTGAACTTGTCGCAGCCGACCGGTTCCTGCGCCAATGCTGGCGCGGCAGCCAACAGCATGGCGGCGACAAAGAGAACGCTCCGGATCATGGCGTTGGCCTAGGCAACGCCGATCATGACGTCGGAGGCCTTGATGACGGCAATCGCCGCGTCGCCGGCCTTCAATCCAAGCTCGTCGACGGCCTCGTTGGTAATGGATGCCGTGATGACCTGGCCGGGCGCGATCTCGAGGCGCACATGCGACGTCGTCGCGCCCTTCTTGACCTCCAGGATTTTGCCTTTGATTTGATTGCGCGCGCTCAATTTCATGGGACGCCCTCAAAATAGATGCGGCGCGCCAAAAGCGCGCGCGAACGCACGTTTATGATTTACGGAGGACGAGCGTCGAAAGGGCATTCCGAAGCAATCTGGCCGCGCTTACGGCGCGCCAGTGTCGGTCGGCACAATAGCAAGGTTTCCGCGGAGCGGCAAAGCGACAACTGGCCGCTATATTCGGCGATATATGGCGCTATGACGGCGCTGGGACGGGTGTGGACGCTCAGGCTCGCTGGCAGGCTTCGCGGATCTTGTCGACGAGCAGGTTGTTGAGGAAAGGCTTTTCCACGATCGGAACCCGCGCCTTGGCGGCCCGCGCGCTCAGTAATTCGTTAGGCTGGCTGATGACAAGAATGGCCGGCGTTGCAATCCGGCGCTCACGCAGCTTGCCGATCAAGTCGATCCCATTCATGTCGGGCATGCGCTGATCGATCACGTAGCATCGGCAATCGCCGGGTTCGCCCGCGCTCAACAGTTCCGCGGCGCTGCGGTAGGCGCGCACCGCGAAGCCTTCGAGCTCAAGCGAAAACTTCAAGGAATTGCGGACCGCCGGATCGTCGTCGACGACGACGATCATGGGAGACTGCGCGGTCAGTTGGGATTGTGACGTCATGGCGGGAACCATGCCGCCTTATCGTTTGCTCCCGCATTGACATGGCTCAATCGGGACGGAGTCGAGCTGAGGCCCGATCACTCCGATCCCAATAGTCCGGTGATCAGCGCCATCCGTACAAGCTCGGATAGGCTGCCGGCCTGCATTTTGTTCATGAGGTTGGCCCGGTAAATCTCTACCGTCCGCGGGCTGATACCGAGGTCGAAGGCGATCTGCTTATTGGCCCGGCCGGCCACCAGGCCGCCGAGCACGTCGCGTTCGCGCGGCGACAGCTCCGCCAGCCGCGCCTCGATCTCGGCACGTTCGCTCTCGCGCTTGGCCTGACTGCCGTGCTGGCGCAGCGCCGCTTCGACGCTCGATAGCAGCATCTCGTCGTCGAACGGCTTCTCCAAGAAGTCGACCGCGCCGATTTTCATCGCCTCGACGGCCAGGGCGACGTCGCCGTGCCCGGTGATGACGATTACCGGGGCGGCGATTTTGATCTCCTTCAAGCGGCGCAACAGGTCAATGCCGCTGATGTCCGGCATGCGCACGTCGGTGATGATGCAACTGAGCTCCGCGTCCGGCAACGTATCGAGGAAGGCGGCGGCGCTGGAAAAGCTCTTCACCGTGATGCCGGCGCTGCGCAACAGAAACGCCAGCGATTCGCGCAAGCCCTCGTCATCGTCGATGACGTGAACCAATCGCTTTTCAGACGCCATCGCCAGCCTCCTCCCTGGTCACGGCCGGTAGGGTAAATGAAAACACCGTGCCTCCGCCATCATTGGGCCGCGCCGAAATCAAGCCGCCATGAGCCTCGATGATGGTACGCGAAATCGACAGGCCGACGCCCATGCCGGTGCGCTTTGTGGTGATAAACGGCTGGAATAATTGGGCGCCGATCTCGGGGGCAATTCCCACGCCGCTATCGGCGACGCTGATCTCGACCATATTCGACTGCGCCAGCACGGTGGCGATGGTGAGATCGCGGTTAGGGGACCCTTCCATCGCTTCGACGGCGTTGCGCATGAGGTTGAGCAGAACCTGCTGAACCTGCACCTTGTCGGCAAGCACGTAGTCGAGCCCCGGCGCGAAGGCAAACCGCACCCGCACGCCTTTGTCCTTGGCGCCGACCAGCGCCAGAGCGCTTGCCTCTTCGACCAGCTTTTTTACGTCCTCGACCCGCCGCTCGCTCTCGCCGCGGGCGACGAAATCGCGCAGCCGGCGAATGATCTCGCCGGCCCGCAGCGCCTGACCGGCAGCTTTATCCATGGCGTCACGGACGAGGTCCGCATTTTCCGCAGATGGGCTGGCCAACAGCCGCCGCGAACCCTTCATGTAATTGGCGATGGCCGACAGCGGCTGATTGAGCTCGTGGGCGAGCGCGGACGCCATCTCGCCCATTGCCGTGAGCCGCGATATGTGGACGAGCTCGGACTGCAGTTCCTGCAATCGCGCTTCGGTTTCCTGCCGCTCGGTCAGATCGCGAATGAAGCCAGTAAAGAAACGGCGGTCCCGCACATGCATTTCGCCGACCGCGAGCTCCATCGGGAAAGTCGAGCCGTCGCTGCGTTGGCCGACGACGACGCGGCCGATGCCGATGATTCGCCGCTCGCCGGTGTGCAGATAGCGGCCGAGATAACCGTCATGATCTTCGCGATAGGGTGACGGCAT
>DATAWA010000230.1:0-11831 GCA_036267435.1 Xanthobacteraceae bacterium
GTCAAGCGCGATGGAAGACTGGAGCGCCCGCCAATACCTCAAATTCGAAGACGAACGCACCCGGCCGCCGCGCGATCTGTTGGCGCAAGTGCCGCTTGAACGGCCGCGGCGCGCCGTCGACCTCGGTTGCGGGCCGGGCAACTCCACCGAGCTGATCGTCGAGCGCTTTCCGCAGACCGAAGTCATTGGGCTCGATTCCTCGCCCGACATGCTGCGCAAGGCGCGCGAGCGGCTGCCCAATGGCAAGTTCATCGAAGCCGACATCGCCACCTGGACGCCCGACCCTTCGACCGATCTCATTTTCGGCAATGCGGTGATGCAGTGGCTGCCGGATCATCCGGCCATCATGCGCCGATTGCTGGAAGCGATGCCGCTAGGCGGCGTGCTGGCGATCCAGATGCCCGACAATACGCGGGAGCCGGCCTTGCGCTTCCAGAAAGAAGTGGGCGAGAGCGGTCCGTGGAAAGATCATCCCGAAATCAAGGCGGCGCCGCGCGACGATCTACCGTCGATCGAGGAGTATTACGACCTGCTCAAGCCCGTCTGTTCGCGCCTCGACATGTGGCACACCGTCTACAACCACGTGATGGCGTCGCCGGCCGCCATCACCGAATGGTTCAAAGGCTCCTCGCTGCAGCCGTTCCTGTCGCCGCTGAATGCCGCCGACCGCGAGAAATTCCTCGCCGCCTATACGGCGAAATGCCTCGAAGCCTATAAGCCGCGCTACGACGGCAAGGTGCTGTTGCGCTTCCCGCGGCTGTTCATCCTGGCGGTAAGATGACGCTTACGCATGCGTCATGGCCGGGCTTGTCCCGGCCATCCACGTCTTGTTTGCTCAACGCGATGAAGTCGTGGATGCCCGGCATAAAGCCGGGCATGACGATGACGTTGATCGTCGCGATTCTTTTGCTCGCTATTGCAATCCCGCCCGCCAACGCCGATGCCGCCTTCACCGCCTTCCTGCAATCGCTGTGGCCGCAAGCCGCATCGCTCGGCGTCTCGCGTGCGACCTTCGATGGCGCCACGCGCGGGCTCGAGCCCGATCTCGCGCTGCCCGATCTCGTTCTGCCCGGCCGGCCGCAAAAGCCGCCGCCCGGCCAGCCGGAATTCGTCGAAACGCCGGCGGATTATTTGAAACAGCCGGCGATCGAGCGGCTCGCGGTGGAGGGCCGCAAGCTTTATCAACAATATCGCGGCCCGCTTGCCGCGATCGAGCAAGAATTCGGCGTGCCGCCCGGCATCGTGCTCGCCATTTACGGCCGCGAGACCGATTACGGCCACGTCGCCGATACGCACGACGCCATCCAGGTGCTGGCGACGCAGGCTTATTACGGCAAGCGCAAGGACAAATTCGCGCAAGAATTTCTGCTGGCGCTGAAAATCCTCGACGACGGCAAGATCACGCGCCCCGCCATGAAAAGCTCCTGGGCCGGCGCCATGGGGCTGACGCAATTTCTGCCGTCGGACTATCTGAAATACGCCGTCGACTTCGAGCACACCGGCCGCGCCGATATCTGGACCTCGGTGCCCGATGCGCTTGCCTCGGCGGCCAAGCAACTCGTCGGCGACGGCTGGCAGCGCGGCGTGCATTGGGCCTATGAGGTGCATCCGCCGGCCGGGGTCGACTGCACCATCGGCGTGCCCGACAACACCTTGCCCATCGCGCAATGGCTCAAGCGCGGCTTCGTGCCGGCCTATGGCCGCGTCATCCCGCCGGTGGAAGAGGCGCAGCCGGCGTCGCTCCTGCAGCCGGCCGGGCTTTACGGCCCCTCGTTTCTCGCCACGGCGAACTATTTCGCCATCAAGCAATATAATTTCTCGGATCTTTACGTGCTGTTTGTCGGCCATCTCGCCGACCGCATCGCCGATCCGCGGCCGCAGACCGCCAGCTTCGAGACGCCGTGGAGCAAAGTGGCGCAACTGCCGACCGCCGATCTCGACCGCATGCAGCAGATCCTCACCGCGCGCGGCTATTACCACGACAAGATCGACGGCAAGGCCGGCATGCTGACACGCGCCGCGCTCGGCGATTATCAGAAGAAGAACGGCTTGAAGGTCGATTGCTGGCCGAGCGCAGCAGTGTTGCGGCAGATGGAAGCGAACGGACGATGATTGATTGGACAGCGCCCATTCGTAACGATATCCATTGGGCAGCCCATCAGCGACACATGAGATCCCGACATGACTGACACCCTTGACTATACGCCGCCGGAAGTTTGGGTCTGGGAGAAGGACGACACACCCAATTGGCGCTATGGCCATCTCAACCGCCCGATCGCGGGCGCGACGCATGAGAAGGCGTTGCCGCGCGGCAAGCATCCGCTGCAGCTCTATTCCTTGGCGACGCCGAATGGCGTCAAGGTGACGGTTATGCTGGAGGAATTGCTGGCCTCCGGTCACAGCGGAGCCGAATACGACGCCTGGCTGATCCGGATCGGCGAGGGCGACCAGTTCGGCAGCGGATTTGTCGGGGTGAACCCGAACTCCAAAATACCGGCGCTCATGGACTATAGCGAACGGACGCCGCAACGCGTTTTCGAATCCGGCGCGATCCTGCTCTATTTGGCGCATAAATTCGGCGCCTTCCTGCCAAAGGATCACGGCAAGCGCACCGAGGCGCTGAACTGGCTGTTCTGGCAGATGGGGTCGACGCCCTATCTCGGCGGCGGCTTCGGGCACTTTTATGCCTACGCTCCGGTCAAGATCAAATACGCCATCGACCGTTTCTCAATGGAGCTCAAGCGCCAGCTCGACGTACTCGACCGGCAGCTTGCCGACCATCAATTCATCGCCGGCGACGAATATACCATCGCCGACATGGCGATCTGGCCGTGGTACGGCAACGGCGTGTTGAACGGCACTTCCTACAACGACCCGCGCAAATTCCTGCAGACGCACGACTATAAAAACCTGACGCGCTGGACGAAAGAAATCGGCGAGCGCCCGGCCGTCAAGCGCGGGCGGATGGTCAACCGCGCCACCGGACCGCTCGAAGGACAATTGCGCGAACGCCATGACGCCGGCGATTTCGCAACCAAGACGCAGGACAAGATCGACACACACGGGTAACAAGATCGAGGCCGTATCGACGCTCACCGTAGGGTGGGCACCGCGCGGCAAGGCTTCGCCGCGTGGGCAAAATCTTGCACGCGCGGTGCCCACCGATCACGCCGTGACGATTTTGCCCACCCTACATTGACGCCGCGCCAAGCGGTTCTCACAATGCGTCGATGCAGATCCAAGCCGCCGTCGTCGGCGAAAAATCAGCTCCGTTCGTCATCGACACGCTCGAGCTCACCGCGCCCCGGCCGGATGAACTGATCGTCCGCGTTGTGGCGAGCGGCATGTGCCAGACCGACTTGCACGGCCGCGACGGCTATTTCGGCAGCCCTTACCCGGCTGTTTACGGCCACGAAGGGGCTGGCGTGGTCCACGCGGTCGGCGCCGCCGTGCGCGACTTCGCGCCGGGCGACCACGTGGTGATGTCCTATCCGTGGTGCGGCGACTGCGCCAATTGCCGCGACGGCCAGACCAATCATTGCCTGCACGGCCGCAAGCTGAAAATGTTCGGCACCCGGCTCGACGACACGACACTGTTGTCGAAGAACGGCGCGCCGGTCTACAGCGCGTTCTTCCAGCAATCCTCGTTCGGCACTTTCGCGCTGACGCAAGCGCGCTGGGCGGTGAAGGTGCGCAAGGATGCCCCGCTCGAGCAGCTCGGCCCGCTGGCATGCTCGGGCCAGACCGGCGCCGGCGCCGTGCTCAATGTCATGGCGCCGAAACCTGGCGAGGCTATCGCCATCTTCGGTGTCGGCGCGGTCGGCCTGTCGGCCGTGATGGCGGCGAAAATCGCCGGCTGCGATCCGATCGTCGCGGTCGACGTGCATCCGCATCGGCTTAAGCTCGGGCGTGAGCTCGGCGCCACGCACGCGATCGATTACCGGTCCTGCGGCGATGTCGTCGGCGAAATCCGAAAACTCACCGGTGGCGGTGTGCGCTATGCGGCGGAGACCTCGGCGCTGCCGGCCGTGCTGCGCCAGGCCATCGAAGCGCTGATGCCGGGCGGCCTATGCACGCTCCTCGGCAGCGCGCCAAAGGGTACCGACGCCTCGTTCGAAATGCCGTTCCTGCAACAGGGCCGCTCCGTGCGCGGCGTCGTCCAGGGCGACAGCGTGCCGAAAGAGTTCATTCCGAGGCTGGTCGATCTCGTTGTCGCCGGCAAATTCCCGATCGAGAAGATGATCACATTCTACGAGCTCGCTGACATCAACCGGGCGGCGGCGGAATCCTCGAGCGGCAAGACCATCAAGCCGGTGCTGCGCATGCCGCATGAAAGCGGACATTCACCAAGCCGCACTTAATCGATCAGATAGATCGGGCTCGACCAGGCCTGATGGCCGTCCGCCTGGGTGACGCGCACATAGACGGGCAGGTCGCTGCCGCCCTTGAAAGCAACGTCGTGCGTCAGCGTCAGCCGCGGCGTCCAGTCGGTTTCCGGCAAGCGATAGACGCTGAGCTTGCGGTCAAGGCCGCCGCCGTCGAACATGACGGTGTTGTCGGCAAGGTTTTGCAGATCGACCTCACCCGACACGATGTTGGTGTCGACGCGCAGCGAGCCGGCCTGCGCGGTTTCGAGCCATAGATCGATGCCGGCGAGATTTCCCGTCGTCACCGAGGTCCATGCCAGCGCCGAACCGGCAGCCGTCTCCTGCAATTTGCGCTCGGGGTTGAGAAAATTCACCGGCGCGAAGCGCGCGATGCGATTGCCCGTCACTGCGAGCGTGCCTTGCCATATGGTCTCGCGCCCGCGCCCGCGATATTCGGCGCCTTGCCACAGCACGCGGACACGTCGGCCAAGGTTGCGCGCCGCAAACGGCCGTGCCGATTGCACGACCTCCTTGCCATGCAGAACATCGATGCGCTCAAGCGGCGCCGTCCCGATCGCCTCGACGACAAGCTGCATCGCTGCGCCGTTGGGCCGAATGATGTCGCCCATCATCGCTTCGCGCACTGCGATTTGTGCCGCCGGTCCGATGTGCGGGTCTTCTGCAAACCCGACAACGTCGCGTGCGAAACTGCCGCGCAGGTCAAGGAACAATCGGGTTCCGGTCGTGCCATAGTGATGACGGCGGCGCAGCGCTTCGAACAGCGCGTCGCGCGTCAATTCCGGCATGAAATAACACGACAACCCGCCGATCGCGCCAAAGGTGGACGCGCCGGGCATGGTGGCGCCGGGGCGGCCTTTGTGATCGTCGCTGTGGCACACCACGCCGACCCGATAGCCTTTATCGAAAGCGTCGTGCAGCAGCCATTCGAACGTGCCCCAGGTCGAGTGCACCTCGACCGTGCGCTCGATACGGGGATCGTGCGCGTATTTGATGTCGGCATAACGTCCGCCGACATGCGCGATGACCCGGCAATCCTCGTCCGCCAGAAACGCGAACAGCTTGTCGGCCGTGTAGATCGCCTCGGTCGAGGTCGCGCCCTCCACCAGAATATGCGACGAGCGGCGAATGGGCCGCCCCTCGCGGCGATAAAAGATATTGCGATCGCCGCCCATGCCGGTGTTGCCCGACCACTCGTAGCCGGGTAGGCAGACGAATTTGCCGGGCGCGTCGAACTTCGCGGTCAGCGCGTTCAGCTCTTGCCAAAATCCGTCGGTGATTTGGAAATCGTTGCCCTGGTGGCCGACCATGTCGACAAAGGCTTTGTCGCGGGCGTAGCTGAAATAGTCTTCCGCCGTTCCCATGCCGATGGTCTCGCCGCTCTGGCCGTGCAGATCGGCCCAGTAACGCCGCAACGGCGCGGCCGCCACGACGCGCAGCGGATTGGCTTTCGCCACCGGGCGGCCGTCGGCCGTCATGGTGACGTCCAGGTCTCCGGCGCCCACAGCGACAAGGTTCTCGATCACCCGCGGACCGTCGCGTTTGGCAACGGTAATACTGTCGGGCAGTCCGCGCAGCGGCTGCGAGCACGCGAGCTTGAAAGTCCCGGCGGCATCCTCGGTCGGATTGCCCCACATGTCTTCGGCGACGATGGCAAGCCGGAACGGCTCGCCCACAACCGCGAGCGACGGCACGATCGCCTTCCATTTGACCGCCGGCCCCGGCACCAGATCGAACACCGGCTGCCCGGGCAGCAGGCAGAATTCGTAAGTGGCAAACGCGTCGATCGAGGTTTGCAGCAGTACGTTCCGCTCGACGTTGGTTTGCAGGCGCCACCCCGGCGAGCCTTGCCGGCGGTCGCCGAACCGGATGGTCAGCGTGTCGCCCGCGCGCAGATAGCCGCGGCCGACGCGGATAAGCAGCGTATTGGCGTAAGGGCGGACATTGAGGCGGTCGAACCACACCTCAAGCTTGGCGCCGTTACTGGCCTCGACCGTGGCGAAGTTCGCCGCGTCGGGTTTGCTGAACTGCGGCTTGCTCAAGTCCGACGTGGTTCGCCACGACACTTTCACCATGCCGGTGTCGTCGATGCCGAAGGTGCCGGCGGTGTAGACCAGCACGACCTCGGCGTAGGAGCCGGCGACAAACGGTCCCGGCGTCACGAGCGTGATGGAGCCCATGTGCTCGGGAAGATATTTGGAGAATGGCATGTCGATTGCTTGATCCTGAGAGCCGCCAAGGAATTCTTGCGTAGCGATGGGGAAAGAGCCGATACCATATTCTTCGCCGCGCGGGAAAGCTGAGAGGCAATGGAGATGCTGAAGATACGTTTGGTTGTTGGCGCGCTCGCTCTCGCGCTTTCAGTGCCGGCGGCAAGGGCGGCGGATTGGCCGGCCCGCCCCATTCACTTCGTCGTTCCGTTTCCGCCCGGCGGCTCAACCGACGTCGCCGCCCGCGTCGTCGGCGATTTCGTGTCGCGATCGCTCGGGCAGCAGGTCGTGGTCGAGAACAAGTCCGGCGCCAACGGCAATATCGGCATGGAATACGTGGCGAAAAGCACGGCGGATGGCTACACGGTGCTGATCGGGACCGATGCCATCGCCGGCAATCCGCATATCTATCACATGGACTTCGACCCGTTGCGCGACCTGGTGCCGGTGGTCGAATTGTCGACGCAGCCTATTGCCCTGGCGGCGCATCCTTCGCTCGGCGTGACGACGCTGGCGGCACTGACCGCGAAAGTGAAACAACAGCCGGGCATGCGCTTTGCCACCGGAAGCGGCGTCGGCTCGCAGCAGGCGATCGTCGCGCTGTGGTATGCGCAACTCGCCGGCATCAGTCTCGTCCAAGTGCCCTATCGCGGCGGCGGCGAAGCGATCCACGATCTCATCGCCGGCAACGTCCAGCTCGGCTCGCTGGGAACGACCCCGCTCATTCCCTACTACAAGGCCGGTACGCTGAAGCTTTTGGCGCAGTCGACCGCTGCGCGTTCGCCGGCCCTGCCGGATGTGCCGACATTCCAGGAGGTGGGCCTGAAAGGTCTTGTGCTCGATCAATGGACCGGCGTGTTCGTTCCCGCGGGAACCTCGCCGGACATCGTCAAGCGGCTGAACGCCGTGGTGAACGCGGCGCTTACCGACGCCAAGATCCGCCAAAGCTTTCTCGATCAGGCCCAGGCGCCGGCCGGCGGCGCCGCCGACCACTATGCTCAGACCGTCCGCGAGGACTCCGACCAGCTAACGCGACTGATAAAGCAGCTGAATATCACGATCCAATAAGCTAGTCGTCGCCGGGCACCGCGTCGGGCCGGGTGTCGTTATCCTCGCCGGTGTCGTTGCGCGGCGGCTTGCGCGGCGCGATCGAGCCGGTGAAGCGCGGCTCGCCGTAGTGACGGGCGGCGTATTGCGAGCGCGCCCGCGCCGCGGCGACGTCGCCCGGTATCGCGCCCGGCTCGCAGATGACGGGGCGGTAGGCACGCCGCATCAGATCCACGTGCATGTGATTGTAATGGTAGACGTTGGCGCCCGGCGCCAGCACGGTGGTGAAGTCCTGGCACGCCGCGCCCTGCACGTCGTGCAGGAAGCCCTGCTCCTCCGGCGTGCCGTGCCAACCGTATTGCAGGCTGATCTTGTGGCCGTCGGCGAGGTCGAACTCGGCGATATCGAGCGCATTGCCGAAGGCGTGCTCGGAAATATGCGAGTTCGGATTGCCGTTCATGCCGCGGCAGGAATAGGCGGAGATTTGCTTGATCTCGACCACCGGCTGGCGAAACCATTTGATCGCCGCCGGCTGAACCGCCGTGCTGATCCAGCGATCGAGCACCGACACGATCGGGCAGGCGAGCGTCGCCGGCGGCTGCACTTGCACCGGCTCGGCCGCTGCCGTGACCGCCGGTGCGTTCGGGCCGAGCGGCGGCGGCTCGGCTTGCGACGGCTGATAAGGCCTGCCTTGCTGATCAGGCGGCGGTGCATAAACCGGCGCGCTCGGGCCGCCGTAATAGGGATGCGGCGGACCGCCCGGGATGGTGTCGAGATCGTCATCGTCGGCCGGCGACGGTCCCTGCGGACCGAGCGACAACGGCGCGCCGGCTTGTGCGGACTGCGGCAGATAGGACTGCGGCGGGTATGACTGCGGCGGCGCATAAGGCTGCTGCGCCGGATAAGTCTGCCCGTAAGGATAGGATTGCGCGCCGGATTGCGGTGGCGGCAACGCGCTCGACGACACGGCCGGCGGCGCGCCCGGCCATTGCCGCGGCATTGCGCTATTATTGGCGCTGTAATTGGGATTGGTGTTGCCGCCGCCGTTCGGGATCGATCCCGGCGGCAGGGGCTCGTCGTCGTAAGACAGCGGCGTCGCCGCGGCTGGGCTTTCGCCGAGCGCCGAGACACGCAGCGGATAATCGATGCCGCAGGCGCCGGGACCTTGGATCGCCGCGATGCGCACGCGTCCGGCGGTGTCGTTCACCGCGCCGGAATTCAGACAAGCGGCTTCGGCCTCGTGCCGCCATGGCTCGCGCTCGGCGAGCAGATAATGGCTGGTGCAGCCGGCAAGCACGGCTAGCGCAACGAGGACGGAGGAGCCGACGAGATACCAACGAACTCCGCGCGTCATGCCGCAGACAATGCGAGGAATTCGGTTAAGGACTGCTCAATGATCGACGATAGGATACCGTTAACCATGACGGGGTGGTTGTCAGGGATCAGGGATCGGGCGCGTCAGGGATCAGGCGTGTCGGGGATCGGGCGCGTCCGGTTGCATTAGCTCCCGATCCCTGATTACTGATCCTTGAACTCAGGGGTAGGGGATGCTTTCGGCGCTCGATCTCGCTCGCCGCATCGGCGCCGGCGAACTGAAACCCCGCGACGCGGTCGAGCTTTGCGCCGCCGCGATTGCCGCGCGCGAGAGCGAGGTCGGCGCTTTTGTCGCGCTCGATCTCGATGCCGCGCGCCGCGCCGCCGAGGCGCCGGGGCTCGCGTCGCTGCCGCTTTCCGGCCTGCCGGTTGCGTTCAAGGATATTTTCGACACCGCCGATCTGCCGACGCAATACGGCTCGCCGATTTATGCCGGCTTTCGGCCGCGCGCCGACGCCTCCATCGTTTCGATGACGCGGCAGGCCGGCGGCGTGATGATCGGCAAGGCGGTGACGACGCAATTCGCCTCGCTGGTGCCGTCGCCGACGTGCAATCCGCATAATCTTGCCCACACGCCGGGCGGCTCGTCGGCGGGCTCCGCCGCCGCGGTCGCCGCGGGCTTTGTGCCCATCGCGTTCGGCACGCAGACCGCGGGCTCGGTGATCCGGCCGGCCGCGTTCTGCGGCGTTGCCGGTTTCAAGCCGTCCTATCGGCTGATCCCGACGGTCGGCGTCAAAGCCGTCTCCTGGCATCTCGACACCGCCGGCCTGTTCGGCGCCGGCGTCGCCGACGTCGCCTTCATCGCCGCCGCGGTGCTCGATCGCGATCTGCGCGTCGACCGCGCCGCGCCCGCCGCTCCGCGCATCGCGCTTACGCGCACCCATCTGTGGCCGCAGGCGAGCGCGGCGATGGCGAACGCCGTGGAGCATGCCGCGCGGATGGCGGCTGCGGCCGGCGCGCCCGTGACCGAGCTCGACCTGCCGCCGATCATGGAAGACGCCTATCGCGCGCAGCACGTGATTCAGGACTACGAGACGCTCCGCTCGCTCGCCTTCGAATACGAACGCCACCGCGACATGATCGATCCGCTGCTGCGCGACCAGCTCGCCGCCGCCGAAAAAATCTCCGCCGACGACTACGACGCGGCGCGCCGCACCGCGAGCCGCGCCCGGCAGTTGCTCGCCGACGCGATGGCGGACCACGATGTGATCTTGACGCCGTCGGCGCCTGGCGCAGCGCCGCATGGCCTAGGCGCCACCGGCAATCCGATGTTCAACCGGCTGTGGACGCTGATGGGCGCGCCTTGCGTCAACGTGCCGGGCCTGAGCGACAACGGCCTGCCGCTCGGCGTGCAGATCGTCGGCCGCTTCGGCCGCGACAAAGCCGCGCTCGAAGCGGCGTTGTTTTTGGAACAGGCGATCGGGCGGAAGGCGGCCGGTTGAGGACAGATGATCCGCGACATCGCGTATCCCGGGCGCGGCGCAGCGCGAGCGCAGCGAAGTGGTGCGCCGCAGACCCGGGATCGTAACAAGCTCAGAGTCTGCGGCGGTCCCGGATCAGCGATGCACCACTTCGTGCTGCATCGCATCCGGGAAACGCGCTTTATCAGGATTTCTTGCTCAACAGATGTGCGCTCACATCACCGCTGCACGATGACCGTCGCGCCGACCCTGGCGCGATTGTACAGGTCGACGATGTCGTCGTTCGACATGCGGATGCAGCCGGACGACACGCCGCCGCCGAGCTTCCACGGCTCGTTGGTGCCGTGGATGCGGTAGAGCGTGCTGCCGAGATAAAGCGCGCGCGCGCCGAGCGGATTATCCGGACCGCCCGCCATGTGGGGGGGCAGGGTTGGAAACCGCTGGTGTTCGCCCGGCGTCGGCGTCCAGTCCGGCCATTCGCGTTTGGCGGAAATCGTGTTGACGCCCGCCCAGCCATAGCCCTCCATGCCGACGGCAATGGCGTAGCGCATGGCCTTGCCGCCGCCGAGCACATAGTAAAGCCGCCGCTGGGAGGTGTTGACGACGATGGTTCCGCTGGGGTGCGTCGTCGGATAGTCCACTTCGGCGCGCGGAATGATGCCGTAAAGGATGCCGAAGGGAGTCGGCAACGACCACACTTGGCCGGGGGAATCGGCCCGCGCCGTGGTTGCGCCGCAGAGGCCGGCCAAGGCCGCGGCAATCAGTAAAAACGACAGGCCAATTTTTCGCACCACGCTTCGCTCCGCGTCTATCCGGTAAAAGCTTAAGGGGACCGCGTGGATCATAGCAGGCGGCCGTCGCCGCTGCTGTCACTGCTGCGCCACAGTGCCGGAAAACTGGGGATAAACGGAACTTGTTTGGCGACCCCCCACCGAACGCCCAGGTCCGCCGTTGGCCGCGAAAGGGCCGGTTATCGTGTGCCCTGAGCCGCCTTGAGGAACGCCGCCGCGCCCGCTCCGAGCAGCCGCGGCAAGTGGGTGTAGATATACCGCACGCCAAGACCCACCAATTCCCCGAGATTGTCGGTCGTGGCTGGCATCCCCAGGGTCTTGTGCGCGGCGATGATCTGTCTTTGCGCTTGCGCGATGGCGGCGGCGACCGGCGGCGCCTTCGGCTCGCCGGGATATCCCATCGACTGTGAAAGATCGGAAGGCCCGATAAAGAAGACGTCGATGCCTTCGACTTGCAAAATGTCCGCGACATTCGCAATCGCGGTTTCGTGTTCGATCTGCACGCAGATCAGCGATTGATCGTTCGCCGCGGCGGTAAAATCCGCCATCTTGGCGCCAAGGCCCCAATTGTCCGGCCGTGTTCCGGCCGCCAGTCCGCGTCCG
>DATAWA010000231.1:0-15947 GCA_036267435.1 Xanthobacteraceae bacterium
ATCGTGTCGCCGCAAGGCAGCCTCTTTCACGGCGCCGCCATCGACATGGATGGCGGCCAAGTCGGCCCGTTGCGGATGTCGATGTACGATTAGACGCCACGCCGGTTAACCGCCTTTGCGCGTATTTGCGGCCGATTGATCTGGATCAAACGCAGAGTGGACAAAGAGCCTTTATGGATTTCTTGTTGTCCTATTAGGTGGCTGAACGTAAATCCTGTAGGCCAACGCCATTTGAGGATTGGCCGCGTGGAAGCCTGCTGAGCGCGAAAGCATGCATTCGAAGAATGGCATCACACAGAATGCCGCCCCCGGCTCCGAAGGCCGCTTGGACTTTCTCGCCGGTGGCGGCGAGATGGGGGCGCTGGTGCGCGCGCACGACTGGGCAGCGACCCCTGTCGGCTCACCGGAAGCCTGGCCGCAGAGCCTGCGCACGACCGTGCGACTGGTGCTCAACACCCGGCATCCCATGTTCATTTGGTGGGGGCCTGAACTCATTCAATTTTACAATGACGCCTACCGCCTGACGATGGGTCCGGAGCGTCATCCCAGCGCGCTCGGCCAGCCCGGCCGCGAATGCTGGGAAGAAATCTGGGACATTATCGGTCCGCAGATCGAAACGGTTCTCGACGGCCGGGGCGCGACCTGGCACGAGGATCATCTCGTGCCCGTCACTCGCCATGGCCGGCGTGAAGATGTCTGGTGGACGTACAGTTACAGTCCGATCGACGACGAGACTAAGCCGGGCGGCGTCGGCGGCGTGCTGGTGGTTTGCAATGACGTCACCGAGCGGCATCGCCTGGTCGAGACGCTGCGCGCCAACGAGGCGCACCTCAAGCTTCTCGCCAATGAGCTGAACCACCGCGTGAAAAATACGCTGGCAACCGTGCAGGCAATCGCAAGCCAGACCCTGCAAGACGGAACGTCGATGAAGGAGGCACGCGCTGCCTTGACGGCGCGGCTGATGGCGCTTTCGAAAGCACACGACGTGCTGACCGACGAGGGCTGGGCGGGCGCCGACCTCGCCGACATCGTAGCCGCGGCGGTGGACACGTTCGCCGCCGGCGACGTCGCCCGCTTCCGGGTCAAAGGACCGTCCGTTCGTCTGTCACCGCGCAGTGCCCTTCTTTTCGCGATGACGCTCAATGAGCTGTGCACCAATGCGATGAAATACGGCGCGCTGTCCGTGCCGGGCGGACAAATCGAGATTTCATGGCAGGTCGAAGCGCCGAAACCCGCCGAAGCCGAGCTGCGGATGTGGTGGATCGAAAGCGGCGGACCACGGGTTGAGCCGCCAACCCGCAAGGGCTTTGGCTCGCGACTGATCGAGACCGCGTTGGCCACGGAATTCGAAGGCGCGGCCACCGTCGACTACGCTTTGAGCGGTGTGACCTGCAGCATCAGCGTGCCTCTGGCGGCGATCCAGCAAGACGATCCTCGGTCCGCCTGATTTCGGCATTCCGGAAAGATCCGGTTCCCAGTTAACGAGCGACGGCATGAAGCCGGGACCTTGCCGCCTTGATCACTTCCGCAATCGCCGCATCGTTGCCGGGCGCCATGATGTGGACTCCGGCGACGCCGGGAATGGTCGCCAGCTCCTCGATCAGTTCGACGCAGATGGCGATGCCTTCGCGCGCCGGGTCGGCGGCTTTTTCCAGCCGCGCGATGTAGGCGTCGGGGATGACGGTGCCGTAGAGGTGGCTTTTCATCCACGCCGCCGACTTGGCCGAGCGCAGCGGATTGACGCCGATCAGGATGGCAAGTTTTTTGGTGATGCCGGCCTTGTCGAGCGCTGCGACGTAGCGGCGCACGATGGCGGCATCCATGCAGAACTGAGTCTGCGCGAATTGCGCGCCGGCTTGCACCTTGGCGAGCAGCGCCTTCGGCTCCCAGCCGGCCGGTGGATCGATCGGCATGTCGGCGGCGCCGATGAAGAATTCAGCGCGGCCGCCCACTTTGCGGCCGGTGGGCAGCGTGCTCTCGTCGCGCAGCCGCCGCGCCGTCTCGATCAAGGTCTTCGAATCGACGTCGAACACCGGCTTGGTGTCGGGCTGGTCGCCGGCGTTGGGGTCGTCGCCGGTGAGCAGGAGGAGGTTGCGGATGCCGAGCGCCGCGGCGCCCATCATCTCGCCTTGCAGCGCCAGGCGATTCTTGTCGCGGCAGGTGATCTGCAGGATCGGCTCGATACCGGCGCCGAGCAGGAGTGTCGCGGCAGCCAGCGCCGCCATATGGGCCCGCGCGCCGGCGCCGTCGGTGACATTGACCGCGTCGGCCACGCCTTTCAGCGATGCCGCCTTTGCGAGCAACTCCTGCGCATCACACGAGACCGGCGGCGCCAATTCCCCGGTCATGGCGAATTGGCCGTGGCGCAGGCGCTGCTGCAGCGTCGAGGGCAGGGGGGTGGTTGTCTGGTCGTTCATCGTACGCTCAGCGCATATATGCTTTACCGGACCACATCAAATCGGCTGTGAATTGCCCACTTTTCTGGACACGGAAGCGGGGGGCCGATAGAGAGTGGCCCACTGCGAGCGGCGGAACTTGGACTTTTCGGCTTGGACTTTTCGAACTGGGATTTCCGATGAGCGGCGTCAACGATATCAGGTCGGCCTTCCTCGGCTATTTCGCGCGCGAGGGGCATGAAGTCGTGCCGTCGTCGCCGCTCGTGCCGCGCAACGATCCGACGCTGATGTTCACCAATGCCGGCATGGTGCAGTTCAAGAACGTGTTCACCGGGCTGGAAAAGCGGCCCTATTCGCGGGCGGTCACCGCGCAGAAATGCGTGCGCGCCGGCGGCAAGCACAACGACCTCGACAATGTCGGCTACACCGCGAGGCACCACACCTTCTTCGAGATGCTCGGCAATTTTTCGTTCGGCGATTATTTCAAGGAACGCGCCATCGAGCTCGCCTGGAATCTGGTGACCAAAGAATACGGCGTGCCGGCGGAAAAGCTCCTGGTCACCGTCTATATCGACGACGACGAGGCCTTTAACCTGTGGCGGAAGATCAGCGGGCTTCCAGACAAGAAAATTCTGCGCATCGCCGGCAGCGACAATTTCTGGCAGATGGGCGACACCGGCCCCTGCGGGCCGTGCTCGGAAATCTTTTACGATCACGGCGATCACATTCCCGGCGGGCCGCCGGGCAGCCCGGACGCCGACGGCGACCGTTTTGTCGAAATCTGGAATCTGGTCTTCATGCAATACGAGCAGCTTGCCGGCGGCAAGCGGCTCGACCTGCCGCGGCCTTCGATCGACACCGGCATGGGCATCGAGCGCATGGCGGCGGTGCTGCAAGGCACTCACGACAATTACAAGATCGATCTGTTCGGCGCGCTGATCGAGGCTGTCGCCGATCTCACCGGCGTCGATTCCGACGGCGACCAGCGCGTATCGCACCGTGTCATCGCCGACCACTTGCGCGCTAGTTCGTTTCTGATCGCCGATGGCGTGCTGCCGTCGAACGAAGGCCGCGGCTATGTGCTCCGCCGCATCATGCGCCGTGCCATGCGCCACGCCGAATTGCTCGGCGCTAAGGATCCGCTGATGTGGCGGCTCGTGCCGGTTCTGATCCGCGAGATGGGTCAGGCCTATCCGGAGCTGCACCGCGCCGACGCGCTGATCACCGAGACGCTGAAGCTGGAAGAAATCCGTTTTCGCCGCACACTGCTGCGGGGCCTCGCCATCCTCGACGAGGCGTCGAAGTCGCTTAAGAAAGGCGACATGTTCGACGGCGAGACCGCGTTCACACTGTACGACACTTACGGTTTTCCGTTCGATTTGACGCAAGACGCGCTGAAGCCGCGCGGCGTCAGTGTCGACGTCAACGCGTTCACCTTGGCCATGAATCGCCAGCGCGAGAAGGCGCGCGCGTCGTGGGCGGGTTCGGGTGAGGCCGCGGACGAGGCGGTGTGGTTTGGAATTCGCGAAAAGCTTGGCCCGACGGAATTCCTCGGCTACGAAACCGAGAGCGCCGAAGGTGTGGTGTCGGCGCTGGTGAAGGACGGCAAGGAAGTCGACGCGCTGAAGAAGGGCGAGGGGGGCGCAGTTGTCCTCAACCAGACGCCATTCTATGGCGAATCCGGCGGGCAGGTCGGCGATACCGGCACGCTCGTTGCCGACGGCATACGCTTCAAGGTCACCGAGACGAAAAAGCATCTCGGCGACGTCTTCGTTCACGTCGGCACGGTCGAAGAGGGTACGCTAAAGCCCGGCGTCGCGCTGGCGCTCGAGGTCGATCATGCCCGGCGCAGCGATATCCGCAAAAATCACTCGGCGACGCATCTCTTGCATGAAGCATTGCGCCAAGTGCTCGGCGATCACGTCGCGCAGAAGGGCTCACTGGTGGCGCCGGACCGGCTGCGCTTCGATTTCTCGCACCCGAAGCCGATGAGTAGCGCCGAGATCGAGCGGGTCGAGGATATTGCCAACGACATCGTGCTGCAGAATTCGCCGGTGACGACGCGTGTGATGGCGATTGACGATGCGCGGCAGTCCGGCGCTCGCGCTTTGTTCGGCGAGAAATACGGCGATGAAGTGCGCGTGGTCGCGATGGGGGATGGCAGCGGCAATACGCTCGGCTGGTCGGTCGAATTGTGCGGCGGCACTCATGTCGGGCGCACCGGCGACATCGGGCTTATTTCGGTGGTCGGCGAGAGCGCGGTGGGTTCGGGCGTGCGCCGCATCGAGGCGCTGACCGGAAGCGGCGCCCGCCACGAGCTCAACAAGTTTCGGAGCGAACTGCGCACCGTCGCCGGCGAACTGAAGGCTCCGATCGCCGAAATCGCCGCGCGCACGGCGGCGGTGCTCGAGGATCGCAAGCGTCTCGAACGCGAATTATCCGACGCCAAGAAAAAGCTGGCCATGTCCGGCGGCATGGGCGGCGGCAAGAGCGATGGCGCCGACGGCGTGCGCACCGTCGGCGATATCAAGCTGATGGCGCGCGCCGTCGAAGGCATCGAATTGAAGGACCTGCGCAGCCTTGCCGACGAGGGCAAGAAGAAGGTGGGCTCCGGCATCGTCGCGATCGTCGGAGTGGCGGGTGACGGCAAGGCCGGCATCGTCGTCGGCGTCACCGACGATCTGGTGGCGCGCTTCAACGCCGTCGATCTGGTGAAGAAGGGCGCGGAGGCGCTCGGCGGCAAAGGCGGCGGCGGGCGGCCGGATATGGCTCAGGCCGGCGGCCCCGACGGGTCAAAAGCGGATGCTGCGCTGAAAGCAATCGAAGCGGCACTCGGCGGCTGATCTAGAGCCCATCTGCCGCCGATCCGTGTGGCGCGCTTCGTCTGACCGAAACCTGCGACGATCTCAAAGTTCGACGATCATGCCATCTTCGGCGGTCTCGTAGGGAAGCTTGGCGCGCTGCGCCAGCATGTCGTTGCTCATGTGGGTGAGAATGAGCCGCTTGGGGCGAATGTCGCCGAGATGCTGTTCGAGCAGGTTCAGCGCCATGTGGCCGGTGACCGCCTTGTCGCGCATATAGGCCTCGCAGATGAACAAGTCGGCCTCGCGGCCGATGTAGATCAGCGATTCCGTCCACTGCGTGTCGCCGGAAAAAGCGATCACTTTGCCCTCGGCTTCGAAGCGAAAACCGAGACAGGGTCCGGCTCGGTCGTCGTGCAGAACATGATGCGCCGTGACGTGCAGGCCTCCGGCCGCGCTGCGCCGGCCGATCTGCAATTCTTCCAGTCGCACCGGAAACGACCAGTCCATGTCCCTGGTGCCGGGAAATGCCGTTTCCATGATGTCGCCGTAGCGCGATTTGAGGCTCGGCGGACCGACCACGGTGAGAGGATGCTTGCGCTTGAGCACATAGTTGGAGTCGAGGATGAAGAACGGCAGGCCGCCGATGTGGTCGCCATGAAAGTGCGAGATGAAGATGGTTTCGATGCTGTTGGGATTGATCCCAAGCTTGTTCAGCCCAACGAGCGAAGTCGCTCCACAATCGATCAAAGCGTTGATGTTGTCGCCGACGAGGTGAAAGCACGTGTTGGACCGTCCGCCGGAGCCGAAGGCGTCGCCGCAGCCCACGAATTGCAAATGCATGAAACTTCCTTTGGCATGATCAAAGCCGGGGCGATGCCGTTAACGTCCTGTCACTTGGGGGTCCGTTGGGCGGGTGGGCCTGGACCTTTACAAAAGTGTCGCTTTTGACCGCAAGGCATTCTGTGACGCACGTCACATTTCGCGGCGGTTGTATTTGGCTCAGGTGGCGGGCGGCAAGTCGATGGATTTTAAGCTTTTTTCACGACTTTTTACGCCTGCGCCAGGCTTCTGATACGATCTGGCGGGTGATGGCGGGACTGGGCGCGCCTCGGTTAGGCGCCTTGATCGCAACACAAAACGGCGCATTGTGGCGCTTCCGGCGGGTTCAGGGGACTTCGCGTGCTGCTTCGATCCAATCATTGCTGCCTGCTAGCGGCTCTCGTTACGGCGCTCGGGCTCGCCGGCTGCGCCGATGTCGATTTCGACAGTCAGCAGGCCTGGTTCGCAAAGAAGCTGGATTTCACCGGGCAAAAGGGCGGCTACACCTTTTCGGAACTGCAGGAAGCCAGGCTTCAGCAGCGGCCGATCACGGCAAACGATCTGGTCAACCCCAACGGCTCTTGCCCGGCGCCGGCGGCATTGCCGCCGGCGCCGCCGGCGCCCGGACAAGCTGCAACCCCGCCGGCACCGGTGGACACGGCCGCACTTCTCGGAGGCGGCGTCGCGCTCGGCATGAGCGAATGTGACGTGGTGTTTCGTGCCGGCCAGCCGAGTTCGGTCCAAATCGGCAAATTGCCCAACGGCGACCGCAGCACGGTATTGACCTTCGATACCGGGCCGCGTTCCGGCGTCTATCGCTTCGAGCGCGGTGCGCTGAAGGAATTGGATGCTCTGCCCATGGCGGCGGCGCCACTCCCGGTGGCTAAGAAGAAAACCTCAAAATCCGCCAAGGCCAAGGCGAGCAAATCGCCAAAGAAGAACGACACATAACTGCCGGGCCGTGCGGGCGCCGAGCAAATCAACCCCCCGGCTTGCGTCCGGGGGGCTATATCGGCGGCTGCAAATAATCGATCAATAGCAGCGGTTGACCCAGCGCAGCGCCGGTCCGTAGGGCGTATAAACCCAGCGGCGAACCATGCAACCGCCATAGCCCGGTCCGGCGTAGACCCGCACAATCGGTCCATGCCAACCGCCACGCCAACCGCCATGCCAACCGCCACCCCAATGGGCCGACGCAGTGCTCGGGGCGAGGGCCGCGGCGCCAAGCGTGACGCAGGCGGCCAGAGCGAACATCGTATTGCGCAGCATGTGAGGTCTCCTCGACAGGTAAGGCGTCTTGCGACGTCGATGCAGATTAGTGAGGCGACGACACGGCCGGGTTCATGGCGCGCATCGGTTCCCAACCGGCGCGGTGCCCAATTCGCCCCGGATTCAGGCTCGATCGATGCGGGTTGGCACGCCTTCTTCAATCACGCAAATTTCAACCGCGCTTGCCGCGGTGACGCGTGAAGGTTATAAGCCCGGCGCGGATTCCCACCGCGTTCACAATATCCCCAAAGGACGATCTGATGTCGATCGAGCGTACGTTTTCGATCATCAAACCCGACGCGACCGCGCGCAATTTGACCGGCGCGATCAACGCAATGATTGAAAAGGCCGGTCTGCGCATCGTTGCGCAGAAGCGGATCAAAATGTCGCGCGAACAAGCGGAGACGTTTTATGCCGTGCACCGCGCAAGGCCGTTCTTCGGCGAGCTCGTCGATTTCATGATCTCGGGTCCGGTCGTCGTGCAGGTGCTGGAAGGCGCGAACGCCGTCGCGGCCTATCGCGATTTGATGGGCGCCACGGACCCGACCAAGGCGGCGCTCGGCACTATCCGCAAGGAACACGCCAAGTCGATCGGCGAAAACTCGGTGCACGGCTCGGACGCGTCCGATACCGCGCAAAAGGAAATCGCGCAGTTTTTCTCCGGCAATGAAATCGTCGACTGAGTGACGCGGTGAGCGGAATCGCTCAACACTTCAATCCGGCTCTGCTCAATCCGGCTCTGTGGCGGGTTTGGTTTTCGGCCGCCATCGCGCAATTCGGCTATGCCGTGTTCTGGATCGCGGTCCTGCGGATTATTTTCGTCAATATCCTGTTGTCCGGCGACAATGCCGTGGTCATCGCCATGGCCTGCCGGGGGTTGCCGCCACCACAACGGCGATGGGGGTTGATCGCCGGGGCCGGCGTCGCCGTGTTGCTGCGGATCGTGCTGGTCAGCGCGCTCGCTTTTCTGATGCTGCTTCCGTATTTCAAGCTGCTTGGCGGTTTGGCGCTGGTGCTCATCGCCGCCAGGCTCTTGGTGCCCGAGACGAGCGGCAGAAACGATATTCAAGCCGCCGCCCAGTTGTGGCGCGCAGTCACGATCATCGCGATCGCCGACGCCGTCATGAGCTTCGACAATATGGTGGCGATTGCGGCCATCGCGCAGGGCAATGTTTTGCTGCTGGCTCTCGGCCTCGCCGTTTCCATTCCGCTGGTTATCGTGGGTGCGGCCATGGTCATGGCGCTTTTGAGCCGCTTCCCGGTGCTGGTCTGGGCCGGCACGGCATTGCTCGGCTGGATCGCCGGCGAGCTTATCGTCGCCGATCCGGCGCTATCCAATCGGCTTGTCGTGGCGTTCGGCGGAAAGCTCGTACAACAAATCGGATTTGCGGCGCCGGCCACCGGCGCCGCGTTGGCGATCGCCGCGGGCGGCTTGTGGCGCTGTTGGCATGAGGACAGGCGACTTCGCGAGCAGGCAAGCAGTGCCTGACAAAAGCCGCGGAGTGCCGATCTCGCTTTGTGTAAAATTGCACGCGACCTGCCGCTGATCGAACAAGGTAAGATGTTGCGCTTCGCGCTTCGCGCGGCGTCACGGTTGAGCGCGCGACGCCACGCTGGTACAGCCATGGTTGCGCCGTATTTTTGAGGCTTGCTTCGAAGGCAATCGGATTTTGGCCATCCGGCTGGTGCTGTGACGAATACAAACGCTTCGGCCTTTCCCCCAAAATCTGCTTTGTGGCGCGCGATGCGGAATTTGCATGCCGAATCATTCGGCCGGCATGCGGAGGCTGCAACTGGCGTCTTCGCTGACATCTGGAATGATTTAGGAGACAGACGATGCAGAAGGGCACCGTCAAGTGGTTCAATTCGACCAAGGGTTACGGGTTCATCAAACCGTCAGGCGGCGACAAGGACGTGTTCGTTCACATTTCCGCCGTCGAACGCGCCGGCTTGCGCTCGCTCAATGAAGGCCAGGAGATCGAGTTTGAACTTGTGACCAACCGCGGCAGGACCTCGGCGGAAAATCTGAAAGTTGCGTGAGTGAGTACGGGGAAAACCCGCTTCTCGTAGCGCCCGGGCTTTGCACCGGGGGTTTTTATTTCTTCTGATTATTTCTTCCGCCGCGAACGGCCGGGTTCACTGGCTCGTCGCCGGCGCGAATTCGGCACGGCCTTCGGCGACGAGGCGCAGCGCCTGCGGATAAATCCGGTGTTCGACCTCGAGCACGCGCGCGGCGAGCGCCGCTTCGGTGTCGCCGTCAAGCACCGGCACCGAATCCTGGAGGATGATCGGGCCGGCATCGGTTTCCGGCACGACGAAATGCACGGTCGCGCCGTGGCGTTTGACACGGGCTTCCAAGGCGCGGCGATGGGTGTGCAGGCCCTTGAATTGCGGCAGCAGCGCCGGATGGATGTTCAGCAAGCGTCCGCTCCAGCGCGTTACGAACCAGCTGGTAAACAGCCGCATGAAGCCCGCCAGGCAGACGAGATCGATATGCCGCGCATCGAGCTCGGCGTCGAGCGCGTGCTCGAAAGCCTCGCGGTCGTCCCCGAAACGACGGTGATCGACGATCGCTGTCGCAATGCCGGCTTCGCGGGCGCGCGTGAGCCCGAAGGCGTCCGGCCGGTTGGATACGACCAGCACGATCTCCGCGGGATAATCTTTGGCTGCGGCGGCCGCGATCAGCGCCATCATGTTCGAGCCGCGGCCGGAAATCAGGACGGCGACGCGCTTTTTGGTCGTGCCGCCGGTCACGACAGCTCAAGGCGTCCGCGATACTGCACCGGATCGCCGCCGGCCGCCGCCACGATTTCGCCGAGACGCACGACGGTTTCGCCGTTGTCGGCAAGACATTTCGCTGCGGCATCGGCGCCGGCTCGATCCAGGACCGCGATCATGCCGATACCGCAGTTGAATGTGCGCAGCATTTCCGCCTCGCTGATATGGCCGGCCACCGCCAGCCATTTGAACACCGGCAGGACGGGAACGCGATCGAGATCGAGTGCAGCGGCCAGGCCTTGCGGCAATACACGCGGAATATTTTCCGTGAAGCCTCCGCCGGTGATATGCGCCAGCGCCTTCACTGCTTTGGTTTGCCGGATCGCGCCAAGGCACGAGCGCACGTAAAGCCGGGTCGGCGTCAGCAAGGCTGCGCCCAGGCTCCGCGACGGGTCAAACGGCGCCGGGCTGTCCCAGGCGAGCCCGGCTTGGGCGGCGACGCGGCGCACCAGCGAATAACCGTTGGAGTGCACGCCGGTAGAAGCCAATCCGACAATGACATCGCCCGGAGCAATATCGCGGCGCGGCAGCAAGTCCTGGCGCCCGACGGCGCCGACGGCAAAGCCGGCAAGGTCGTAGTCGTTGCCGGCATAGACGCCCGGCATTTCCGCTGTCTCGCCGCCGATCAAGGCGCAGCCGGATTCACGGCAGGCCGCGGCGATGCCTTTCACGATGGTCGCTCCGATCG
The DNA here is from genome assembly GCA_036267435.1 of Xanthobacteraceae bacterium. Lineage (GTDB taxonomy): Bacteria > Pseudomonadota > Alphaproteobacteria > Rhizobiales > Xanthobacteraceae > BOG-931. Next base: position 10,755 of record DATAWA010000231.1, read on the forward strand.
CCGGATCGAGCTTGCCGCAAGCGAAATAGTCGAGGAAAAACAGGGGTTCGGCGCCTTGCACGACAAGGTCGTTGACCGACATGGCGACGAGGTCGATGCCGATGGTGTCGTGACAGGCGGTTTCGATTGCGATTTTGACTTTGGTACCGACGCCGTCGGTCGCGGCAACCAGGATCGGGTCGGAAAATCCGGCGGCCTTGAGATCGAACAGGCCGCCAAAGCCGCCAATTTCGGCGCCGGCCCCGGCGCGGGCCGTGGCGCGCACCAGGGGCTTGATCAAATCCACCATGCGGTTGCCGGCGTCGATATCGACACCGGCGGCCGCGTAGCGCGCGTCATCCACGAAGGTCACCACTTCGGACGCGGGGACAAGCTCCCCGGCTCAGGAAAAGCACTCTTGGCGCCTCCTACGTCGGAATCGCAGGCTGTGCAAGCGCGCCGCCGCCGGTATAGTGCGGCCGTTGCAAATGGCTGTGCCGGGTCGCGATTTGAGTATCCCAAATCTCATCACATTGGGCCGAATTCTCTTGGTCCCCGTCGTCGTCTGGGTGATCACCTCGGGCGAGATGCGCATTGCCTTTGCGCTGTTCCTGGCGGCCGGGCTCAGCGACGCCGTCGACGGCTTCCTCGCCAAGAATTTTCACATGGCAAGCGAGCTCGGCAAATATCTCGACCCGTTGGCCGACAAGGCGCTGATCGTGTCGATCTATGTGTCGCTCGGCATCGCCAAGGCACTGCCGCTATTTATCGTCATTCTCGTCGTCTCCCGCGATATCATGATTGTCAGTGCCTTCCTCTTGGCCTTGCTGGTGGGCCGGCCGATGCCGATCCGGCCGCTGATGGTGTCGAAAGCCAACACCGTGGCGCAAATCCTGCTTGCCGCTTTGGTGCTCGCCGAGCATGCTTTTAATTTCGAGGCCGGCTTGGAGACCGACCTGACGATTGCCCTGGTCGCGATCTTGACCTTGGTTTCAATCGCATTCTATCTCGCGGAGTGGGTCCGCCATATGAACTCGTTCGGTGCCGGTCACTGATTTGCCTCCAGGCGCGATCGCTTCATAGTGAATCGATGGGCGCTCTGAGAGTCTGGGGAGCACAAACTTTTTGGAAAACCGGCGTCCACCCTCGGATCAAAGTGCGAGGGTCGGCATTTGCCGGAACCATGCTTGAGAGAGGGCGATGCGGATCGAGCGCAATATCGTGTTCTGGATTGCAGCCCTCGTCGTCTTCGTCGGGCTGTTGTGGCTTCTAAGCCCGATCCTGCTGCCTTTCGTGCTCGGCCTCGCCATCGCCTATCTGCTCGATCCCCTCAACAGAAGGTTGACCAAGTACGGCATGAGCCGGGCGCTCGCTTCGTTCATTATCCTGGCGGGTTTCGTGCTCGCCTTCGTGCTGCTGCTTTTGTTGATTACGCCGCCGCTGATGCGACAGCTTTCTTCGTTCATCGACAATGCGCCGGCTTACGCGCAGCGTTTGCAGGCGCTGATGAGCGACCCTAACCATCCATGGCTCAAGCGCATCGTCGGCGACAATCTCGCCGGCGGTTCCGCCGGCGATATCATCAATCAGGCGATGGGATACGCGACGGGCGCTCTCGCTTCGTTATGGGTGAAAGGACAGACGCTGATTTCCGTCTTTTCGCTTTTGATCATTGCGCCTGTTGTCGCATTTTATCTGGGCAGCGACTGGGACCGGATCTTAAACGGCGTCGACCGATTGATACCGCTGCACCAGCGCGAGACGGTGCGCGGCCTCGCGCGCGAAATCGACGCGTCGATATCGGCCTATGTGCACGGCCAATCCGGAGTTTGCCTGATCCTGGGCGCCTATTATGCGGTCGGATTGACGCTGGCGGGCTTGAGCTTCGGCTTTCTCATCGGCGTCGTTGGCGGCCTGATCAGCTTCGTTCCTTACGTCGGCTCGCTGACCGCGCTCGTCGTCTCGCTCTGCGTTGCCGTCGCGCAGTTCTTCCCGGACTGGGGCCGCATCGCCATCGTCGTTGGCGTCGTGCTGTTCGGCCAATTCCTCGAAGGCAATGTGTTGGCGCCGAAATTGGTGGGGCACAGCGTCGGGCTGCATCCGGTGTGGCTGATGTTCGCGCTGTTCGCTTTCGGCTACTTGTTCGGATTCGTCGGGCTTTTACTTGCAGTGCCGCTTGCAGCCGCTGCCGGCGTGTTGATTCGGTTTGCCTTGCGGCGCTATTTGGCCAGCCCGCTTTATACCGGATCCGGCCAGACGTGAGCATGAAGTCCGCCGCCGCCATTTCGCCGCCGCCCCGCCAGCTCGCGCTCGCGCTCGATCATGCCGAAAGCTACGCGCGGGAGGATTTTCTGGCCGGCCCTTCCAATCAAGCGGCACTTGCCCTGATCGACGCTTGGCCGGACTGGCCGGCGCGCGCCGTCGCGCTTATCGGCCCCGAAGGATCGGGCAAGACCCATTTGGCGACGATCTGGGCGGCAGCGGCGGGAGCGCGCGTCGTCTCGGCGCACGGTCTTGGCGATGTCGATCCTCGCGTGGCGCTCGCGACCGGCGCGCTGGTCGTCGAAGACGCCCATGGCGTCAATGACGAGCGCGCGCTCTTCCATCTGATCAATATGGCGCGCGAGGATGACGCGTTTCTATTGCTTACGGCACGCACGACGCCGTCGCTCTGGCCGGCGGCCGTCGCGGATTTGATCTCACGGCTACGGGCGATGCCGGTGGTGGCGATGCGGGCGCCCGACGACGCGCTGTTACGCGGCGTCATTGTCAAGCTCGCCGCCGACCGTCAGCTGCAGCTCGACGACGGCGTCGTCGGTTATCTTTCCAATCATATCGAGCGCTCGTTCGCCGCGGCGCGCGCGGCGGTCATTGCGCTGGACCGTGAAGCCTTGCGGCAAGGTCGGTCGCCGAGCCGGGTGCTGGCGGCCGAACTGTTCCGTGATGGCGGCTAATTTGCCCGGCGCGTTCCGCCACGGCGCGCGCCTCGAATTCGTTCATTTTGCCGTGCAAGACCATCACTTGCCGAGTCGCGGGTCCCTCCGGCCTTGACGGGGTGGCACCTCGCCGCGTTATCTCGGCCCATTGCATTCATCGGATTGTTACCAAACGTGGCCAACATAGCCCTCGAGGAGCACGGACCCGCCATGGCCGACCGCGGCCAAGCCACTGCTGTTGCAAAGGAATCAGGAACGGTGCTGCGGCTGGAGGAGCCCTTGCGGTCGCCCGAGGCGGTGGCGCACGCGCCTGATGCCGATCTCACCGCCAGTCCGAACCGCTTTATCAACCGCGAACTGTCATGGCTGAACTTCAATCGGCGGGTGCTCGAGGAATCGGCCAACGCCAAAAATCCGCTGCTGGAACGGCTGAAGTTCCTGTCAATCTCGGCCAACAACCTCGACGAATTCTTCATGGTGCGTGTGGCCGGTCTCGGCGCCCAGCTGCGCGAGGGCATCACCACCGTGAGTCCGGAAGGGCTGACGCCGGCTGAGCAGCTCGTGCGCATTGCCGAGGCAGTCTCGGTCCTGGTCGAAGACCAGCAGGCGCAATGGATCGAACTGCGCAGCCTGCTGGCCGAAGCCGGTATCGTTCTCATCGACGGCGAGGACGTGACGCGATCGGAAAAATCCTGGCTCGAAGACTACTTCCTCGCCCATGTCTTTCCGCTGCTGACGCCGCTCGCCATCGATCCGGCGCATCCGTTTCCGTTTATTCCCAATCTTGGCTTCACCATCGCTTTGCTGCTGTCGCGCGCCAAGGACGGCAAAGCGATGAACGCGCTGATCCGCGTGCCCAACCGCATCGAGCGCTTCGTCCGCCTGCCGCAGGCAGGCGACGGCGGCGCCGTGCGCCTGATCTCCATCGAAGGCGTGACCAGTCTGTTCATCGGCAAGCTGTTCCCCGGCTATGCGGTGAAGGGCGTCGGCGCCTTCCGCATCATCCGCGACTCCGAAGTCGAAATCCTCGAGGAGGCCGAAGACCTGGTGCGGCTGTTCGAGACAGCGCTGAAACGGCGCCGGCGCGGCATCGTGATCCGCCTCGATATCGAAGCGACCATGCCGGTAGAACTGCGCCGCTTCGTGCAACAGGCGCTCGGCGCCACCGACGACACCGTGTTCAGCGTCGACGGCGTGCTCGCGCTCAACGAAATGGGGCAGGTCGCCAATCTGAACCGGCCCGACCTCGAATTCGTGCCCTACGCGCCGCGCTATCCCGAGCGCGTGCGCGATCACGGCGGTGACTGCTTCGCCGCGATCAGGCAAAAGGATTTCGTCGTTCACCATCCTTTCGAGTCATTCGACGTGGTGGTGAATTTCCTGCAACAGGCCGCGCGCGACCCTGATGTGGTCGCGATCAAGCAGACGCTTTATCGGACCTCGGCAGATTCGCCGATCATCAAGGCGCTAGCGGAGGCGGCGGAAGCCGGCAAGTCCGTTACCGCGCTGGTGGAGCTCAAGGCGCGTTTCGACGAGGAAGCCAATATCCGCTGGGCGCGCGATCTTGAACGTGCCGGCGTGCAAGTCGTGTTCGGCTTCATCGAACTGAAGACCCACGCCAAGCTTTCACTCGTGGTTCGCCGCGAGGGCTCATCGCTCGCCTCCTATGTCCATGTCGGCACCGGCAATTATCATCCGGTTACGGCGCGCATCTACACTGACCTGTCTTTCTTCACGTGCAACCCGGTCATTGCGCGGGACGTCGCGCGCGTCTTCAATTTCGTGACGGGATATGCCGAACCCGCCGAACTTGAACGCATGGCAGTCTCGCCGCTTTCCCTGCGCAAACGCATCCAGGCGCACATCGACGAAGAAATCGCGCACGCCAAGGCTGGGCGTCCAGCCGGCATATGGATGAAGATGAATGCGCTGGTCGATCCCGACATCATCGACGCGTTGTACCGGGCGTCGGGCGCCGGCGTGCCGATCGAACTTGTTGTGCGCGGCATCTGCTGCCTGCGGCCGGGCGTTCCCGGCCTCTCCGACAACATCCGCGTCAAATCGATCGTTGGCCGCTTCCTCGAACACGGCCGCATTTATTGCTTCAGCTCGGGTCACGGCCTGCCGCACCCGAAGGCCGCGGTTTATATATCCTCCGCGGACCTGATGCCGCGGAACCTCGATCGCCGCGTCGAGGTGCTGTGTCCGATCCTCAATCCGACCGTGCACGAACAAGTGCTCGATCAGATCATGGAAGCAAATCTCAAGGACAACGAGC